>JAJDIA010000001.1 GCA_030266465.1 Parabacteroides sp. OttesenSCG-928-G21
GATGATTTGCCTGTCCAGTTGGAGTACAGGTTTGATTTCATCAATAATCCCTTCAACGTGCCATGGCTTTACTGCTATAATAATCATGTCAGCAGAACGAGCTGCCTCCAGATTATCCTGTGTTATATGAATATCCGGATAGCCTTTTTTTAAATCCTGAAGAGCCGCTTCCGATAAACTTGTACAAGTAATGTCTGAAGCCTTAAACAAAGTGCCTTTTGCTAAACCGCGGGCAATGGCTCCACCTATACTTCCCGCACCAATGATAGAAATCTTCATGGATATGTAATTTGTTAAAATAATGATGTATAAAGATAACAAAAGTAGAGAAAATAATGGAATAATCGACAGGCTTGCTTAAATTTGCAGTCATAACTAAATGTATTAATAAGATGAAGAAATTATTTTTAGTCATTTTTATAATGACTGGCTTGTTTACCTCTGCCAATGGGCAAGGTAATGAGGGGTATGTGTTTACCCCTGTAAAAGAGTTGAAAATAACTCCTATTCAAAACCAAAACCGTACAGGTACTTGCTGGTGTTTTTCTACATTGGCTTTTATTGAGTCGGAACTAATCCGTATGGGTAAAGGAGAACATAACTTCTCTGAAATGTTTGTTGTAAATCATACCTATAGGGATAAGGCAGAAAAATATGTTCGTATGCATGGAACAATGGAGTTTGCTGAAGGTGGGGCTTTTGATGATGTCATCTATGCCATTAAACATTATGGATTGGTTCCTGAGGATGTAATGCCCGGCAAAGAGTATGGAGAAGATGCTCATGTTCATAGTGAGATGGCAGCTGCCATGCGAGGTTATGTGGATGCGATAATTAAAAATCCTAACCGTAAATTATCTACAGCCTGGAAAAATGGTTTTAACGCTATTGCTGACGCCTATTTAGGTGAATTGCCGGAAAAATTTGTTTATCAGGGAAAGGAATACACGCCTTTAAGTCTGTTGAAAGAATTAGGATTGAATATGGATGATTATATCTCTTTAACATCGTATTCTCATCATCCTTTTTATGCAACATTTCCTTTAGAGATACCGGATAACTGGCGCTGGTCTGCTTCTTATAACTTACCCATAGATGAGTTAATGCAGGTTATGGATAATGCTGTGAATACGGGATATACAATTGCATGGGCTTCCGACGTAAGTGAAAACGGATTTACCCGTAATGGAATAGGGGTTATGCCTGATGTTACAGCTATCGAGACTGCCGGATCTGATCAGGCTCGCTGGGTTGGATTAAGTGCTACGGAAAAAAATGCAGAGATACAAAAAATGATAGATCAACCGGGTTTGCAAGAGCTTTGGGCTACTCAGGAAATGCGTCAGGAAGCTTTTGATAATTATCAGACTACTGATGATCATGGTATGCAGATTTATGGTATAGCAAAAGACCAGAATGGAAAAAAGTTTTACATGGTGAAAAATTCATGGGGAACAGATAGTAAATACAACGGTATCTGGTATGTATCCGAAGCCTTTGCACGCTACAAAACAATGGATATAATTGTCCACAAAAATGCAATCCCAGCTGCAATTAAAACGAAGTTAGGATTGAGATAATAAAAACAAATAGATAAAAAAATCGCTCAAGAAATCTTTTCTGAGCGATTTTTCTACTTAATAAAGGAAGTGAATGATTCATCTTCCGGTAACGGACCTACAATAAATACCTGAGAGTTTTTAATCTAATATCTAAGAACGGTTGATGTTACTTTATGATTGAATTACCAACCTGGATTTTGTTTCAAGGGACCACCAACAATTTCTCCGCTCAACAAGATCTCTTGTTGCGGAAATGGAAGTAATTCGTGCTTGCCTGTTTTAAAACCATATCCTGATTCATTTATGACCTGATTTTGTACTCCTAATGTGTAAGCAATACCATTAACAGTAACAGAGCCTTCGCTTCTGGAATTAAGATTTACCAAATTACCTTCACTATCATAAGTTGCCCCCTCAGTATAGGCAGAAAAATAAGGAATGTCAGCACCCTGATCTTTCATGTTTGTTGAAGCAAGTCCCCAGCGTATAAGGTCGTATGAACGAGTACCTTCAAGATATAGTTCACAACGTTTTTCTTGTTGTAAGTCTGAAAGTGTAATATTTGACATGTCCGCCAATCCAGCTCTTCTACGTACCTGATTCATATATTGGTCAGCCTTACCTTGATTGCCAATCATTAGATTAGCTTCAGCTGCCAGTAACAAAACTTCGGCATAACGCATAATAGGATAATTTTTTTCAGTAGCATGGTTAGTAATACAATCAAGATTTTGATCCCTGAAATACTTCATGTCAAACACACCATCACTTGCATAAATAGTGTAGATCCCGTTTTTCACACCTACTCCCATATCGTTTACAAGCTGTTCATAGGTTCTGATACTTCCATGCATACGGTCATTGTCGGCACCTTGCCAGGCAACCATAGCATCATAAGCTTCCCGGCGTGGAGTCAGGAAGTTACTTGCGCGGTTACAAGGAACTATTGTTCCGTATGCGGTTATAGCAGCATTGTCCCATCCGATCATATACGATTCGAAACCTGCTGAAAGATTTGTTCCTGTATTGGATGCGTTAAATATGCGATTAAATTCATACATATTTTCAGAAGACCAGTTTGTTGCATTCTTTAGGATATCAACGAATGGTCCGTCATAGAGGGCATACATGTTGCTATTGATGAGTGTTTCAAAAACTTCCGCAGCTTTTGACCAATATTCGGATGTCTGAGCTTTTGCTACTGCTGCAGTAGCTTGTTCGCCTCCTAAAGCTCCACCATTTAATGAATAAGTCATAAATACATATGCTTTGCCTAAAAGGGCTTGAGCATAACCCGTTGTTACATTAGCAACAGCATCGTTTACGGATTTTTTCTGTGGTAAGTCGCCAGAACTGAGCGCTTGAGTCAGGTCAGTTACAACGAGATTCCAAAGCTCTTCCGGATTTCCATTCGGTTGCTGATATTCGTCAGGTGTTAGACAATGATCAACTAATGGTGGAGTACCCCACAACGTGATTAATTCTGTGTAAGCCCATGCGCGCCATACTTTAGCTTGTGCTACGGCACTTTTCTTTGTAGTCGTATCAAGATTATCTCCTGAAAAATTATCAATAATAAGATTGCAGCGATAAATGAAGTTATAGAGCAACTGGAAATAGCTTAATACGAAAGGATTTTCTGCTTCAAAAGTAAACTCATTTATGGCTTCATAGAGTGCCTGGTCATTTCTTTTCAAGCCTCCTGAATAGATATCGTCACTCATGATATTTTTCATGAAAGGATATATTCCATTGTTACTGCTGTAAGTAACATTCCAAAGATATCTGTAAACTACCGCAAGGGCAGCTTCGGCATCCTCATCTGTTTTATAAAAATCACTTTGAGGCATTACACCTTTACGAGGAATATCCAGCAAATCGTCACTGCATGAAGTAATCGCAGTTAAAACAGCTATGATTCCAATCAATAAATATTTTATTTTCATAATATACAATTTAAAAGAGTAAAATTCAAATAATTAGAAAGTAAGGTTTACACCAAGAATATAGTTTCTGTTATTTGGATATCTTCCGGAATCTATACCCATAGAATTACCGGAACTCATAATTTCAGGGTCAAATCCCGGATAATCGGTGATCGTGAACAAATTTTCGCATGAAGCGTAAATTCTCAGATTTTCAATTAACAATTTCTTTGTTAGATTTGAAGGTATAGTGTATCCGACTTGTAATTGTTTTAGTTTAAAATAGTCTCCCTTGAATATCTGCGCATCACTGACATAATAGTAACCCACATCATCCATACCGACTTTAGGAACATTTGTGTTTCTATTCGTTTCTGTCCAGGCATCTTCCAGAAGATAGGCAGGTACATTAGACTGAAGTTGGAATGCGCGTGTTACGGTTTGGAAAATTTTATTTCCTCCTTGTCCTGCCCCGAAAACGATGAGGTCAAAATTCTTGTAGTTGGCAGTAATAGTCAAACCATAACTGTATGTAGGAATACCGCTTCCACAATCAACTTTATCATCTGCATCAAGTATGCCGTTATCATTAACATCATAAAATGTGGGATTCCCGTTTTCGTCTACACCAGTATAGTGATAGGTTTTGAAGTGCCACATCGGATAGCCTTGTTCGAACCAGGTTACCGTTTGACTATCTTGTGAGGCGCCGGCAATATAAGTAAGTGTGCTGGTTATTTCCTTCACTTCATTTTTTAGAGTTGTGAAATTCCCACTTATTGAATAACTGAAATCTTTGCCAATTTGATCTCTCCATGTTACTTCGAATTCATGGCCCATATTTTCTACTTTTCCCGCATTGAATGGGGAAGCAGTAATGCCCATAACATAGGATGGAGTGATACCTGTCAAAATAAGGTCTTTTGTAGTTTTCTTATACCAATCGTACGAGAATGACAGGCGGTTGTTCAATAAGCGTACATCAAACCCAAGGTCGAGTTGTTCGGAGGTTTCCCATTTTAAGTTCTCATTACCCGCTGTTGAAGGCAATTTTCCTGTAACATATATCATTTGATCCGGATTGAAAGAGTATACCTGACTTGAAGCAATAGCACTTTGCCAAGTATAATTACTTAAACCGGCAGTTGATCCGTTTTGTCCCCATGAAGCGCGAAGTTTTAAATGTGAGATACTATTGATATCTTTCATGAAATCTTCATTAGAAACAGTCCATCCAACTGAACCTGCCGGGAAATACCCCCAACGTCCATTTGCAGGGAGTTGAGAAAGGTCGGCAGCATCTGCCCGAAGAGAAGCCTGGAAGAAATATTTATTGTCATAATCATAATTGATACGACCATAGTATGCTATTTTTCTTCCGGTATATTCTTCTCCGCCAGAGGCAGTTTGAGAATAACTTCCGCTTTTATAAGCAAAATAAGCATATAGGGGGTCAAGATTTTGGAAGCCACTATTTGTTCCTGTTCCTTGAACTCTGCCTGTAACGTATGAACTTCGATTTTGTATATACGACATACCTGCCATAAGAGTCATGTTGTGTAATCCGAATGATTTAGTATAATTGGCAAAGTTTTCCCATTGATATCCTTCACCTGTTCTTTCTGTTGCTTCTACAGTCTGATTATAGGATGATGACTGAGAACTGTAAACGCCCGGAAGTTCTTGGGAATATGAACGTTGGGAATTGATATTATATCCTAATCGCGAAGTGAATATAAAGTCTTTTATAGGGGTGAATATTAAAGCTGTTGTACCATTAATACTTGAACCTTTAGACCATGCATTACTTCTGTTAAGCGTATTTATCGGATTTACATCATCCCCGGTAGAATAAACCGGAAGAGTAGCGTAGTTGCCGTCTTTATCCTGAATAAGGTTATAACCCTGATCAATATAAGATGCCATATGGCTTGTCGGTTCTGAAACGGTAGGAGTGAAAAGCGGACTCATACGCATAGCAGATCCAAACACATTGGCGCCCCCGTTTGTCTTTGCATACGAGATATTATTATTCGTTGTGACTTTCAACCACGGTTTTACCTGATATTCACCATTAAAAGTAGCAGTATAACGAACATACTTGTCTTTTGTTCCGATAACGGGACCATCATTCGTATTTGATGATAAGGCTATATAATAAGCCATATCACTATTACCTCCCGAAAAAGCAAGATTATGTCTTGTCAATATACCTGTACCGAATATATGGCCGAGCCAGTCGGTATCAGTAGTTCTGTCTCCCCAGTCTGCATCGAGTGCTGATTGGTTAGAAGCACTTAAAGTCGTTTGATAGTCATAAAATTGTTGGGCATTGAGCATGGTAGGAACATTGTTGTTCGATTGCCAGGAATTCATAAAGCGATATTGAATACTCCCTTTAGTACTTCTATCTCCCTTTTTAGTCGTAATTAAAATAACACCATTACCTGCTCGAGCACCATAGATGGCTGCTGCTGAGGCATCTTTCAGAATCTCCATGGACTCGATATCATCGGAGTCCAGATAGTTGATGTCATTAACCTGACGTCCGTCGACTACGTAAAGAGGATCATTGTTGGAGTTTGATCCCATACCACGAACGCGTACACTACCGGCAGTACCGGGTTGACCTGAAGATAAGAAGATTTGTACACCTGCCGTTTTCCCTTGTAATGCTTGTGTAGCATCAGAGAAAGCACGGTTTTCCATATCCTCGGATTTAACTTGAGATATGGCTCCTGTTACCTGGCTTTTCTTCTGCACACCGTAACCAACAACGATTACTTCATCCAAGGTTTGTGTGTCTTCAGCGAGAGTTACAGAAATATTCGTCTGATTTTCAACAGGAATTTCTCTGGTAACGTATCCAATATAAGAAACAACTAAAATGGCGTTATTAGGTACATTCTGGATCCGAACATTCCCATCTAAATTTGTTACATCCCCATTAGTTGTGCCTTTAATAATAACATTAGCCCCAATTACGGGTCCCATGTTATCAACAACAGTCACTGTAATCGTACGTCCTTGCAGAACGTCGTCTACAATCGCATCAGATGTATTCCGAACATTATCGACTGCCCATATATTAGTACTGAACAGTAATAGTAATGTTCCTAAAAACATCTTTTTACAAAAAATAGATTTACTCATGTGTGATTAGATTTAAAGATTAATATAAAAGAGCAAAGTTTTATTATCAAATTATGAGAGTAGGTATAAGAGCTGATAGGCTTTTAATACGCTTGTGTTTATCGTTATTAATTTTGTTATAAAAAAGGACCACCGTTTTAGCGAGTTTAAATAGCACGGAATTTTCATCCGTGCTATTTATTATTTAAGACGCATGAGAAAAAAAGATTTTGGAAATGGTGGTTATTTTTTAAGCATACCAAGGACGTTTCCGATTTCCAAGGCTTGCTATTGTTTCATTAAAGATGTTTACATCTTGAATCATGTTGAAGTCAAACATGCCTAAGCAGATAAAGTCTCCACCGTTTTCAAGGCCATATCTGATTCCGTCAGCAGGAGGAATTGCACCGGCAGCAAGTACTTTAAATGCAATGAATGGTTCTTTTCTCCCTTCAAAGAAGGCAATCGTTCCGTCCGGATCATCACAATACCTGTTATCCCTTGCCGGTTCGCCCGGACGTGCAGACCAATAATTATGATGATGCAAAGTTTTCATCCAAAAATCAGGAACAAGCCCATTGGCAACACATGCTTTTAATGATTCGATATGGTGTGCTCCTATACCTGCGGGCATTCCTGCTTTTCTAAAAACTTCAAGTCCTTTTTCAATACTTTTAAAATCACCTGCTTTCACGAGCCGGTCGGTCATTTCTCCCTGACAATAACCGGCAACGCAACCGCCATCAATTGATTCCTGAGCAGCAGTAGCAAATTCACCACTACCACAATCCGAAATCCATTTGATTTTACCAATTCCACGAGACCAGTATTTATTCAATATTGGAATCATTGTAGGGTGACCTAAAATAGTATCTACACCGCAATTCTCTGCCATTTGGAATATCTCCATTTTCTTGTCGTCTGTCAAATATGCCCTGGCTAATGATCCGACATAATTTAGATCACGAGAATGTAACCATCCGCCAATAGGATTACCACCAAGGATCAGCTTGGAAAATTCCACATTTCCGATTTTGCCTTTGGCTGTAACTGGTCCTTGCAGTGTGTTTTGCTGAGCTTGCATAGCTGCCCGCTGTTCCGGAGTCATTCTTGTTTGTGGTAAAGCATCTACAGGAACAGCTGTTGAATGATTAAAAACTTCAGCTGAAGCTTTTCCGCTTAACATCAGACCTGCAGTTGCAAGTCCACCTGTTTTTAGAAATTCTAATCTTGATATTTTTTTCATCTCAATAACTATTTAATGGTTTATAATTTTATTGTATTAATATTCCGTTGTCTCATCCAATAAAGCGGCGCCAATCAACGGAGCATTATCACCAAGGGAAGAATGAACAATTTCTATTTTTTGTGCAACAGCAGAATAAGCATGCTTTTGCACAAATTCTCTTAATGGATTTAATAATAAATGATCCGGTGCATTACTGATTCCTCCACTGATTGCGATCATTTCCAGACTGATAAGATTAATAAGATTAACCATGCCGATCCCAAGACTATGTACTACCTGTTCTGTTATTTTCAGTGCCGCTTTGTTGCCGGATTCAGCTAATTGATAAATATCTTTTACTTTTAGGTTGTCGCCTAATGCTTTTCCAGCTTGTGTAATCGCTAATCCTGCGCAATACGTTTCCAGACAACCTTTACGGCCACAGTTACATTGCGGACCATTGGGGTCAAGCAACTGATGGCCAAATTCTCCGGCCGTATTATAGCCGCCATGAAAAATCATGCCATTGATTATCAAACCACAACCAATACCGGTGCCGATAGTAATAGCTGCTATATTGTTGTAATTCTTACCGGCTCCCACACAGTATTCGCCCCAAGCAGCAGCTCTGGAGTCTTGACCCAGATATATCGGACAATTAAATGTGTAGGCTATTTTTGATTTCACATCTACATTCCTGAAAAAGATATTAGGTGCAAAAACGACTATACCTTTTTGGGACTCAACAGTTCCGGGAAATCCAAGGCCGATAGATGCGATATCGTTATTTGAAAGATCTAATTTTTTCAATAAGGCTTTAATATTGTAGATAATAGATTCGATAATCATTTCGCTGTCTCCGCGTCCTGATTGTGTATGTGCCGTAATCTTATCAATTATACGTCCGTCAGCGGTAACGGCACCAACATTAATAGTCGTTCCACCTACATCTACTCCAATATTAATTTTATCCATGATTTAATGTGTGTTTTCGTATGCTGCAATTTTTTCGATTCGAGCTGCATGGCGGCCACCTTCAAAAGGCGTATTCAGCCATTCGTCAATAATCATCTTTGCAAGTTCTATTCCTATAACTCTCCCCCCCAATGAAAGGACATTGGTGTTGTTGTGCTCACGAGATAATTTGGCTGAATATGGTTCGCTACACACAATACATCGTATGCCTTTTACTTTATTTGCCGCGATAGAGATTCCCACACCGGTTCCGCAACAAAGTATACCACATTCAAATTCTCCTTTTGCAACAGCTTCACCTACAGCAAAGCCATAATCGCAATAATCAACACTTTCTTTTGAATATGTGCCAAAGTCTGACACCTGATGTCCTTTATTTAAAATGTATTCTTTGATCTGCTCTTTGAATTCGTAAGCAGCATGATCTGAGCCTATAGCTATTTTCATCGTATATGTTTCATTTTGAAAGCGTAAGTAAAACAACACCTGCTGCGAAGAACAAGAACATCAATGCAATAAGCTTATTAGTGCCTTTAGGCGCACCCCTAAACTCTTTCCACACGAATACTCCCCAGATTGCTGCAATCATCGGGTTACTTTGACCAAGTGCATAAGCCACTGCAGCTCCTACCATACCGGAAGCAATAATATTAAAGGTAGTACCTGTTGCATTAATCATACCTCCGGTGATACCGATAATATGATCTTTGGCAGATTGTTTGAAATATCCTTTATAAGTAACCGGCTCACCTTTGAAAGGATGACGCATTACATACGTATTATAAATAAAATTGGAAAGGAAAGATGCGCCGGCAAATACAACCACTGCCGAGTATGGTGTAAATTTACCTGTGCCGGTAATGCTTGATAAACTTTCTGCATTAAGCACCGTTGGCATGGAATTCTGAAGCAGATAATAGAATAGCCCCATAAGAAAACCACCAATGATAGCCAGCTTGATACCCTTTTTTACCATAACTTTATCCTCTTCCTTAGTATTCATCTTAGCATATGCCCGTGCATTGATAACTATGGCGATAACGACACATAGCATACCGGCAAATATTAAGATAGGATCGCCTTCCGGTTTCGCGATGTAATTTAGTATTACCCCCAAGACAAGTGAGAATCCCATTCCAACAGGGAATGCCACAGCCATACCTGCAATATCAACCGATGCAACAAATATGATGTTTGCAAGATTGAAAACAAACGCAGCGCCTATAGCCCATAGCCATGAAGAGGCATCAGCTTCAAGTAAATTTGGAATAAATGCCTGTCCTTCTTGCCCGATTGATCCCATTGTTAAAGCCAATATCAATGGCAACAAAATATAACCAATCGCCTGATCCCAGTAATAATAGGAATAAGAATAGCCTTTGCTCTGCATTTTAAGCATATTGGCATGTGAACCCCAGCAAATCATAGTGATGACACACATCAAAATGGCAACGTTATAAGAGTCAACTATATACATACTTCAGTCGTTTTAATTAATTATTTAGTATTAGATATTTTTTATCTGTTGTTTTTAATACAATGACTTAACCAGTTCAACCGATTCTTTGATGGAATGACCCTCACGGAATACACTTGAAGTACCCCCTACAAGTATGGTTGCGCCGGCTTCGACCATCAAGGGGATATTCTCTATACTGACATTTCCGTCTACCAGGATTTCAACATTCTCTTTGCCTCGGGAATTAAGATAGCCTCTTGTTTCAGCGATTTTTCTTATCATGGCGGGAATCAATTTTTGTCCGGCAAACCCGGGATTGATCATCATCAGTGTGACTAAATCCAAATCATCAATAATGTAATTAAGCACATCAACAGGAGTGGCGGGATTAAGTGCAATCCCTGCTTTCATACCTTTGCGGCGGATAAATGCTAATGCCCGTTGTGCATGTGGAGTTGCTTCATAATGTATTGATAAATATTCTGCTCCCGCTTCAGCTATATCCTCAACATATCTCTCCGGATCATTGATCATTAAATGGCATTCTAAAGGAATATTAGTCAGTTTATTCAAAGCACGCAGAATATCTATGTTCAGACAGAAGTTAGGAACAAATACACCATCCATAATATCTATATGTAAAAGCTCTATTCCGGCTTCCTCTAAACAGTGAACATCTCTTTCCAGATTCAAGATATCTGCACATGCCATTGAAGGGCTTATTTTAATTTTTCTGCTCATGAATAGTATGGAAATTAATTGTTGAGAAAAACTGTTTCCCGAAATAAAAGTAATCCCATATTATGGGTTAATGCATTCGTTTTTATTGCTTAATCTTTTGTTTTTATCTCATGTTGAGCGTGTTGTACTGGAATGAGACAAAAAGAGGAATTGGTGAGAAGATAATATAAGTTTCATCTATTATATACTTAGATCTATAATTTGCCTAGATTTTGTTTTTTATTGAAAGTGACTCTCCCCGAACTCTCGGGAGCCCCAAATATTTGAAATGGACCCTTCCCGAAGTCTCGGGAACCTCTAAATATTTGAAAGTGACCCTTCCCGAAGTCTCAGGAACCTCCAAATATTTGAAATGGACCCTCCCCGAAGTCTCAGGAACCTCCAAATATTTGAAAGTGACCCTCCCCGAAGTCTCGGGAACGTCCAAATATTTGAAAGTGACCCTTCCCGAAGTCTCGGGAACCTCCAAATATTTGAAAGGGACCCTCCCCGAGTTTGGGGAAAGATATCTTGAAAATAATTTGCGAGTGATTTTTCTAATAATTTGCCTATTGACAACACTTTCCCGTCTTAAACTTACGTTAGTTTACTTCAGTTTATTCGCTTTGGCATATTTGGATGGACTCATCCCGAATTGTTTAATAAATGCAGTCCAGAAGTAGGATTGTGAACTAAAACCTACTAATTCGGAAATTTCATAAATCCTCAGGTCACCCTGAATCAGTAATTCCGCTGCTTTTTTTAGCCGGGCAATTTTTATCAAATCGTGTGGGGTAAGACTTGATATGGCATTAATCTTTCTATATAATGTAGGCCGGCTCATATGTAGCATGCTGGCAATTGAATTTACATCGAAGTCCGAATCGCTTAAGTGTTCATTAATAATAACATTTAGTTTTTCAAGAAACTCTTCATCTGCTTTGGAATAAGCCATAGATTTCATGTTGGCAATCGGCGATTTGAAATAAAACTGCCGGATATTTTCCCGGTTTATTAATAGGTTTGATATTTGCGCGAGGAGTATATCCATTGAAAAAGGTTTGTCGATATAGGCATCAGCTCCCAGTTCTAACCCCTCTAAACGTGCTTGCATAGTTGTTTTTGCTGTAAGTAAAATGACCGGAATGTGGCTGAATTCGATGTTGGTTTTGATTTCTTTTAATAATTCCAGGCCATCCATAACCGGCATTAAGATATCACTGATAACAAGTTGAATATTCTTTTTTTCTAATATCTGCAATGCTTCTTGTCCGTTTCCGGTACTAATAACATTGTATTTCGGACTTATCTCCGATGAAATTAACGATTTTAATTCTTCATTGTCTTCTACTATTAATATTGATGATCGGTTTGCTTCGTAGGGGTAATCATGAATAACAGGCGTGAGGGAGAACGGTTTCTCCTGTATGGATTCGAGAACTTTAGATTGATTGATTGGAGTTATTATTCTGAAGATTGTTTGCTTTTCAGTCGATTCAACAACGGATATAGTTCCATTATGTTTTTCAATCAGAAAGCGGCTGAGCGAAAGCCCAAGACCTGTTCCCGGCTTTAGTTCATGTTCTTTGATGCGATAGAAAGGCTCAAATATTTTCCCCTGATCTTCTTTACGAATAGGTTGGCCATCATTTATGAAATCAATAATAAAAGCTTGCTTATCGTCAGAAACGTGCAAATTAATATTAACTTGACTGAATGCGTATTTAATGGCATTTGTGAATAGATTGCTTAAAATTTTGGTATAGGCTTCTTTATCTATAGAAACTACCAGGTTATCGACCGATAGATCTAAATAGATGGATAAGTTTCTTGCGCTTGCAGACTCTTGAAATCTATTAGCCGTTATTGTAAGCAAAGATACTATGTCGACATTTACATAAGTCAGACTTCCTCCTTCTGTTTCAGCTTTTCTGAAGTCTAATAACTGGTTGACTAATTCAATAAGACGTGAAGTGTTTTTTTCCATCAATACTAATGATGTACGTCCCCGTTCACAAATTTGACTATGTTTTATCAGTCTTTCAAGCGGAACTTTGATCAATGTCAGTGGTGTTCGTATTTCATGGGCAATATTGATGAAAAAATCGATTTTAGCCTGATATAATTCTTTTTCTTTCCTGCTTTCAAACAGCTGCATTTCGTATATCATGGATTTTTTTTGTCTGAATACAAAGAATTTAATAATAAAGAAAATGATGCCTATAATTAATAGTATATATATGCTGTAAGCAGTAGTTGAAGCCCACCAGGGGGGCATGATAGTGATATGTAGAAAAGAGGAATCGCTTTGTGCCCAATTTCCATAAATATCAGAGGCTTTAATTTCCAATGTGTATTTTCCGGGATGTAAATCCGTGAAATATATAATATTACGCTGTCCGATTATATTCCATTCTTTACTCGTTTCAACCATACGGTAAGCGTATTGGATAGAACCGGGAGCAATATAACTCAATGTGGAGAAATTAATATTGAATGTCGATTGGTTATGCTTCAATTCGAGGTGTTGTGCTTCTGACGAGTTGTTTTTACAGAAAAAGCTTAATTCTTCACCGGAGGTGTGAATTGAAGTGATGCATACATTTGGCGATGTATTGTTTAGGTGTATTTCCCGGGGATCAAAATGAATCAATCCTTTTACTGTTCCGAAATAGAGTGAACCATCATTGTCTTTAAATCCCGCATGATAATTAAATTGTCTTGTGATGAGTCCATGGGCTTCAGTATAAGTTGTAATACTATTATCTAATGTATTTATACTAACTAAACCGGCAGCTGTGCTTACCCATACATTATTATTATCATCCGAAAGAATCCTGAAAACAATATTACTTGGCATTCCATTTTTTGTTGTAAACCAGGTGATGCTTTCGTTTTCAAGAGAATATTTTATCAATCCTTTTTCAGTTAATAAAAACCAAATATCACCGTTTTTATCCGTGTAAACATCAGCTACCTCATATCTGCCATCGTTAAATTCAGGTATTTCAAGTTTGTGGAAAGTTAATTCCGGTTGATTTAATTCATTCAAATCACAATAATAACGACCTATCCACAATCTGTTACTATTGTCTTGTCGCAACATGCCAATCGATCTTTTCAATAGGAGAATGAATTGATCTGTTACGGCATCATATTTATAAAGTCCATCGGTCGTAGCTATAAGTAAAATGTCGTTGTTTATAGATAGCATGGTCGACACACTGCTGTTCACATGTGTTTCGGTGTCTTTGTACAGATTGTAGTTCTTTATTAATTTGCCTGTTTTAATATCTAATAAGTCAACGCCATGAATGACATGTCCAATCCATAGTTTATCTTTTGTAACAGCCATCCCTCTTATGTTCGTATGTGTAAGGTTTTGTTGTCCTAATTCGGAATGATAATTTGTAAATTCTCCGGTTTCTTTATTAAAAGAACTAAGACCTGCGTCTTCAGTGGCTACCCACATAGTACCATAATCATCTACGCAAATATCATGAACTACGCCTCCTTTTAAGGATTTGTTATCATTTTTAGGATAATAGACATCAAATGGGTTGAAGGGAGAATAATAGCTTAATCCATTTTGATGATAGCCGATCCAGATCCCATTTTCTCGATCTTGATAGAGTTCTGCTACAAAATGGCTCGCTATCCCATATGTATCTAATGGATCCGGAAGAATTTTTATCCATTCTTCGCTGTTTTTTCTGTAAATAAATATACCGGTATCTGTTCCGACCCAGATTTCATTCGCATTAACCTCTAAAAAGCAATTTATCAATATAGGAGCATCATTTTCATCTTGTATGTCTAAATCTTTGTATTTCAACGTAGATGGATCAAAAACCTTCAGGTTGTCGGATTCATAAGCCATATAAATCTCAAATGTATATTTAGATGAATACAGTTCAAAGATTTTCTTAGATGTATTAGTTGAATGATTTGGGAACATGTCATATGATTTGAAACTACCGTCGTTTTTATTTAATAAAGACAGGTATCCACGAGAGTCTCCAGCCCAAATGCTATTATCTTCTCCTATACAAAATGAGGTGAAATCGAAACCGCTTTCATTTGCGTAGGTTTTGTATGTATCATTTAAGACATCATGTTGCACCAAATCCCCGTTTTCAATTCTCCACAAGTTATTATCAGAATCAAATTGGAAAAAGCGGATATGTTTATTCTGTGTGGAAGGGATTATGTTGAATTTATCTTCTTTCTCCTCGTATTTGTATAACCCGACTCTTGTCCCGATCCATAGATTGCCGTTTTTGTCGCAGTCTAAATGATGTATTCTGTTATTATTCTGTAATTGATTACATATAGTTTCGTCCCTATAGGTTTTAAATGTGTAACCATCGAATTTGTTCAACCCATCCCGTGTCCCGATCCATATGAAGCCATTTTTATCTTGTATAAAGCCTGTTACTAGATTATCACTAAGGCCATCTCTCACCTGATAATGGCGAAAAATATGCGAATAGTCATTAGCAATTGCCTGAAGTGATGTGTGAAGTAAAAATAAACAGAGCAAAAATTGTTTAAACATTATATCCCCCTTTTATTACTATATGTGTAACTGTTATGCAAGATAGTTATTCTTAACTCTCACCCTATTTTGTTTTGTATCATGAATATCACATTTTGTCTCATTAAGATTTGAGAAGCAGATGATGAGACAGAAAAAGAAATTTAAGGTGTAAAAACGAATTAATTAAACAGGTAAATCAAGTTAACTTTATGGTATATAATAAAGAATTAGGGAGGAAAATGTCAAATAAAAACATCGTGTTATGAAGAAGATAAAATCAGAAATAGTGTTCAGCAATGTTCAGTTGATCATTTTGTTGGTCTTACGAATTGCCATTGGTTGGCACTTCTTATATGAAGGCCTTATAAAGCTCTTTAATCCGAATTGGACGGCGGCCAGCTATCTGAAATATTCGAATTGGATTTTCGCAGACCTATTTCATACGATGGCAGAGAATCCAACGATACTCTCAATAGTCGATTTTTGTAATATATGGGGACTTATACTTGTTGGTTTAGCTCTTATATTCGGGGTGCTTACAAAATATGCGGCATTGGGTGGCGCCGCCTTACTATTGTTATATTATGTGGCAAATCCGCCATTTACCTTACCGGAGTCGATGAAAGAAGGAAGCTATATGATTGTCGATAAAAATCTCGTTGAAATGATAGGTTTGATTTTTATTGCTTTTCTGCCGACTCCTTCTCTTATTCCATGGACAAAACTCAAAGTATTTATTCAAACGAAAATTTTGCATAAAGATATTATTCCTTCTGAACAACTCTATCCATGTCAACAGGCGGCAAAAGAAGAAAGGGAAATATTAGAACGCAGAGGTTTCCTTTACAATCTTATCTCGGTGCCAATAGCCGGAACCTTCACGGCCGTGGCTGCCAAAACAAAGGCTTTTACTAAACCTTTGGATGGTATTACCGGAGCAACAACGTTGAATTATGATTTTCTGGATATAAGCGGATTAAAAGGGGATCTGCCTCAAACGAACATGTGTGGTGTAGAATTGAGTCGACTTATTATGGGGTGTAACTTGATTGGCGGATGGGCTCATTCCCGTGACCTGCGTTATGTAGGTTCATTAGTAAAGAAATACCATACACAGGAAAAGGTGTTTGAAACGTTTGCGTTAGGAGAGAAATGCGGCGTGAATGCAATTATTATTAATACTGCATTAACCCCGTTGATGACTGCTTATTGGAAGGAAACACGTGGCAATCTTAAATTTATTTCAGATTGTGCAGGTGTTGGAAGTGCAGAGAAAGGTATTGAAATATCATGTGATGCCGGTGCTGCTGCTTGTTATATACAGGGAGAGATAACAGACCGGATTTTACGTAACGGAGAAAGCTTTGAAATTGTTGGAGAATGGCTGGAGATGATTCGGAAGAGAGGTGTCCCGGCAGGGATAGGGGCGCATTCTATCAGCGTTTTTAAGGAATGTGTAAAAATTGGATTAAAGCCGGACTTTTGGGTAAAAACAATCCATCATCATAACTATTGGTCGGCTCGGCATCCGGAAGAGAATGATAATCTATGGTGTAAAGATCCTGAAGGTACTATTGAATTTATGAATACCCTTAAGGAACCTTGGATTGGATTTAAAGTAATGGCGGCAGGCGCGATTACGCCACAAGATGGTTTTAAGTATGCTTATGAGAACGGAGCAGATATTATTTGCGCAGGAATGTATGATTTCCAGATTGTAGAAGATGTAAATATTGCATCCGAGATTTTAGCCGGACCATTAGACAGAAAACGCCCTTGGCGATGTTGAAATTTAATGATATGAAGAAATAGAAATGTATTCCAGATCGAGATAGTGTTTGTAATCAAAAGGCCGTCAGATTTACTCCGACGGCCTTTATTATAATCTCAAAAGAACAATAGCCAGTTGGCGTATTAAACGTTTAAAACTTTTTTGAAGCGGGAGATGAAATCGACAGCTTCTTCAATGCTTAGACAGAGTGGGGGAAGAAGGCGAATGGTATTTGTCCCGGCTACTCCTGTGAATACCTTTTCTTCAAAGAGCAATTTGCTTCGTACTTCACGGATAGACTCTTCAAATTCTAATCCGATCATCAGACCGCGACCACGTATTTCTTTGATGCCCGGAAGTAATGCCAGCTCTTTCATCAGATAAGCGCCTACCTCTGCTGTGTTTTCAATCAGTTTTTCTTCTTCAAAAATATCCAATACAGCTATAGCAGCCGCACAAGCTAAATGATTTCCTCCAAAAGTAGTGCCCAGCATACCATATACTGGATTAAACATCGGGCTGATCAGTAAACCGGCAACCGGAAAACCATTACCAATACCTTTGGCAACCGTAATTAAGTCCGGTTTAATGCCAGCGTATTGGTGGGCAAAGAATTTACCGCTCCTGCCGTATCCGGACTGAATTTCATCCAGAATAAGGCAAACGTCATATTGCGTACATAGTTCCCGTAAATTTTGCATAAACGTATCGGAAGGCAACTGGATACCTCCAACCCCTTGAATCCCTTCGATAATAACAGAAGAAACATCACCCTTTTGAAGTTCTTTCTCCACTAAATCAGCATTATTCAAGGGTAGATAAGTTACTGCCAGATCCTCATTGACCGGTGCAATGATTTTCGGATTATCAGTTACGCGTACAGCAGCAGAGGTGCGTCCATGAAACGCATGTTCGAAAGCTATCACTCTTTTCTTTCCGTTATGAAAAGAGGCCAGCTTGAGGGCATTTTCATTAGCTTCCGCACCTGAGTTGATTAAGAAAAGTGAATAATCATCATACCCGGAGGCTTTCCCTAATTTATCAGCCAACACTTGTTGCAGACTGTTTATAACGGAATTGGAATAAAATCCCAGTTTTTTCACCTGTTCGGTAATTGCTTTTACATATACGGGGTGGCTGTGTCCTACAGAGATAACAGCGTGTCCTCCGTACAGGTCAAGATATTCTGTTCCTTCTTTGTCCCAGACTTTACAGCCTTTCCCTTCAACAATTTCTATATTGAATAGGGGATATACGTCGAATAGTTTCATTTTAATAAATTGAAAATTGAAAATTGAAAGTTGAAAATGAAAAATTAAAAAATCAATGCTAGAAGGCGGAGGGTTTTACGCGTAAACCGACTTTTTCTTCTAATCCGAACAGCAGATTCATGTTATGAACAGCTTGCCCGCTTGCACCTTTTAGTAAGTTATCAATCATAGATATGATTAAAAGCTTGTCGCCATGTTTCTCCAGATGTAAAAGGCATTTATTCGTATTAACGACCTGTTTTAAATCCGGATTTTTATCTGTTATGAAAGTAAACGAATGATCGTCGTAGTATTCTTCGTAGATACGTCGGACCTCTTCCAGGTTAACTTTACAATCCAGATATATCGTTGCGAAAATTCCTCGTGAAAAATTACCACGTACCGGAATGAAATTCAGTTGATTGTTATAGCTGTTTTGTAATTGTAACAAACTTTGGTTTACCTCTGCCAGATGCTGATGCGTAAATGGTTTGTAAATGGAAATATTATCATTGCGCCAACTAAAATGAGAGGTGGCGGAGGGTTTTACTCCTGCACCGGTAGACCCGGTGATGGCATTCACGTGAATTTCGGTATTTAACATCAGGTGTTTAGCCAATGGTAAAAGACCTAATTCTATACAGGTAGCGAAACAACCGGGATTGGCTACGTACATAGATTTACATATCTGCCTGCGATTTAATTCCGGTAAACCGTAAATAAACGGATTATCTTCACTCTTTATCCGGTAATCCATACTTAGATCAATGATTTTGAGTGATTCGGGAAGCGTATGGCTATCCATGAATTTTCGTGCATCTCCGTGAGCAACACACAGGAAAAGCAGGTCTATGTCATTTAACGGCAATTCGTTTGTAAAAACAAGATCGGTTTCTCCAAACAATCCGCTGTGAATGTCCGTGACTTTATTACCCGCATTGCTTGAACTGTTTACAAAAACAATTTCAACGTCAGGATGATTGATCAATAAACGAAGTAGTTCACCTGCCGTGTATCCTGCTCCGCCGATTATACCAACTTTAATCATTATTTTTCTTCTTTGTTAACGTTATAATATATTTTCATTTGATTACCAAGAATACGTGTAAATCCTTTCACGTCGTCTGCCGTCCACGCTTTTTGTTCCTCACCATATACACCAAAGTCGCTTTTCATCAAATCGTGTTCACTTTCAACACCCACTAATGTATAGGTATAAGGGCGTAAGGTAATAATGACGCGGCCGGTCACATTGTGTTGTGTACTTTGCAGGAATGCTTCCATGTCACGCATTACCGGTTCTAGATATTGGGCTTCGTGTAAAAACATACCATACCATGTGCCGATTTGCTCTTTCCAGTATTGTTGCCATTTGGTCAATGTATGTTTCTCCAACAGCTTATGGGCATTAATGATCAACAGCGAACCCGCCGCTTCAAATCCTACACGTCCCTTAATACCGATAATAGTATCACCTACGTGCATATCACGACCGATTGCCCAGCGACTTCCCAATTCTTCCACTTTGCGGATAGCATCCACTTTATTGTCAAAAGTTTCTCCATTTACTCCAGCAATTTCTCCTTCAACGAAATCAATGAAAATATCTTCCTCTATTTCATCTTCTGCCTCCAGTTGAGAAGGATAAGCGGTATCCGGAAGGGTTTTATTTGAGTGCAACGTCTCTTTTCCACCCACACTTGTACCCCATAACCCTTTATTGATGGAATACTCCATTTTCACGAAATCAGCCACATAGCCATGTTCTTTCAGGTAATTGATTTCGTATTCACGACTGAGGTTCATATCGCGGGTAGGGGTGATAATCTCCATATTAGGCGCCAACACTTCGAATGTAAGGTCGAAACGAACCTGATCATTCCCCGCGCCGGTACTTCCGTGTGCTACAGCATCTGCACCGATTTCTTTAGCATAATTGATCGTAGCCAATGCCTGGAAAATACGTTCCGAACTTACCGAAATAGGATAGGTGCCGTTACGCAGTACATTCCCGAACACCATGTATTTTATACTTTTTTCGTAGTATTCTTTTTCAATGTTTATAGTGACATGCTTAACGGCTCCCAGCTTGTAAGCTCTTTCTTCGATGGCTTTGCATTCTTCTTCCGTGAATCCGCCGGTATTAGCAAGAGCGGTATACACATCATATCCTTTATCTTTAGATAAATACATAGCACAGAAAGAGGTGTCCAATCCTCCGCTAAATGCCAATACTACTTTTTTCTTTTTCATCTTATATTTTTTTATTGTTATTATTTTTCTTCTTTTGGGCGGCCTGTTCCCGTTTTGCCCGGTTCGGATCACTCGGATCGAATAGCATAGCCGTGCAAATACAGTATTTCCGGTTTGTCCGTACCAGGATGTCATGGTTGATACAGCCTTCGCAACCTCGCCAGAAAGCTTCATCGTCTGTTAGTTCAGCAAAGGTTACCGGAACATAGCCCAGACTCGTGTTCATCTTCATAACCGCTCCCCCTGACGTCAGACTGAATATTTTAGCTTTCGGCCATCGTAATCGTGCCAGCGCAAAAGAGGCATCTTTTATACGCTTGGCAATACCCAGATGGCGGAATTTTTCCGGAACAATTAATCCGGAGGTAGCCACATATTGTTTGTTTCCCCATGATTCGATATAACTGAATCCGGCAAATTCATCTCCGGCTAAAGCAATAATAGCTTTGCCTTCTTTCATCTTTTGTGCCAGATAATCATGCGTACGGCTGGCAATACCAGTGCCACGTACTTTTGCTGCTGCTTCTATGGTTTCAAGAACTATGTCTACATATTCTTCGTGCGAAGCGTCGGCAACCATTACATCAATTTCGATCTTTTCTTCCATTTCTAATGTTATACCAGAATAGTTTTCCCTATAAATATCACCTGTTATTATATAAATTGCATTAATGCTGTAATCAGTTCCTCCCGTGAGATACCTTCCCGCGGTATCACTAATATCGTGTCGTCTCCGGCTATTGTTGCCAGTATTTCCCGGGTTTCCGCATTGTCAATATCCGACGCGATCCCCATAGCATATCCGGGTTTTGTCCGTACGACAGCCAGATTACCGGAAAATTCCACATTCGAAAGTTTTATCGGATCGGATTTTTGTTGGGCAGCTATGATATGATCCGGTAATTTATATACATAGTTCCCTTCGGTATCCGGTATTTTTACGATTTTCAACTGTTTGATATCGCGTGACAACGTGGCCTGTGTAACTGAAAATCCCCTGTCATTCAGTTGTTTCAGTAATTCCTCCTGATTGCCTACTACCGTTGTTTGTAGTATTTCGCAAATGGTGTCTAATCGTTGTTCTTTACTTTTCATATTGTATTTTTATACAAAAGAAGCGCAAATATAAGGTCTATTTTTGAATATTTATACAAAACGAGTCTCTTTTTACATGGTATTTTTGCAAATATTTTATAAGTTGACTTAATCTGATCTTTACATTATATATATTATCCTTACATTTCATAGCGTTCTTTTCTCTTTTTCATCCTTATCTGTTTGGCTTTTTACCGGCATGAAATCTGTTGCCGACAATTGTCGGCAATTCTGCCGATAGTTATCGACAAGCCTGCCGATAATTATCAACAATTCTGCCGACAATTGTCGGCAATAAAAATCGACGGCAAGAAACTGAAAAATAATCAAATAGAAATTCGCATTTCATGCAGAAGAAAAAAGACGGTATTGAGATAAAAATACCCTGCCTATTATTTTACTACCATCAACAACCTATCTATCTTATAAACTGTTATCTTTGTGACGACTATATTTGAAAAAAAGAAAAAGTTATGAAAAAAGGATTTGCATTGATTGCTTTATTGCTGCTTATGTCAGCTTGTTCCAGTGTGCCACTAACCGGACGTAGACAGGTTATGCTGGTTTCCGACCAGGAAATATTGACCAGTAGTTTTTCCCAATACAGTGAATTTATGAAGACGGCTAAGAAGTCGACCAATAAAACACAGACAGATATGGTTGTCCGCGTAGGCAAGAAGATTGCTGCTGCTACTGAAGAGTATCTGAAACAAAATGGTTTGAGTAGTGAAATTCAGAATTTTGCATGGGAATTTAACCTGGTTGCAGATCCGCAACTGAATGCTTTTTGTATGCCCGGAGGAAAGATTGTCGTTTATGAAGGATTGATGAATATTGTTTCTTCGGATGATGAACTGGCAGTTGTTGTAGGACATGAGGTGGCCCACGCGGTAGCGAAACACAGCAATGAACGTATGAGTCAGCAGTTGATGGCACAATATGGCGCTGCTATTTTGGGCGTGGCTGTAAGCAATAAAAGTGATGCGATACAAGAAGTAGCCAGTACGGTATATGGGGTAGGCGCGCAATATGGCGTTGTTCTTCCTTTCTCTCGCAAACATGAGTCGGAAGCCGATTATATGGGATTGGTATTTATGGCTATGGCCGGATATGATCCTTCTCTCGCGATTACTTTCTGGCAGAAGATGTCGGCAGGAAACGGTGGATCTGTTCCTGAATTTATGAGTACGCACCCAAGTGATGCCCGCCGTATTTCCGATATACAGAACTATTTGCCGGAAATCCAGAAATACAGGAGGTAATTAGGAATTAAGAATTATGAGTTATGAATTGAAAGGGATTTTATTCATAACTCATAATTTATAATTCATAATTCCTAATTATTCCCACTTCTTCAATAAAGTACCTGTCGTGAGAGATTAATAGGAGAGTTCCGCTGTATTCTTTGATGACGGAGGTGATGATTTCGACGCTCTGAATGTCCAGGTTGTTTGTGGGTTCATCTAAAATGAAGATATCCGGAGTTTGATTGCCTATCATCAGACAACAGAACAACAGGCGCATTTTTTCTCCTCCGCTTAGTTTGGAACAGGGTTTATCCCAGGTGTCGAAAGAAAACAAATAGCGGTTCAACATCATCTTTATTTCATGTTCCTGAAATTGTCTGGTATTGAATTGTTGCGCTTGTTCATAGACGGTCAACTCATTTTGAATCAAAGAATACTCCTGATCTATATATATGTAGTTAAAATCAGCACGTTCAATCCGGCCTGTTGTGGGAGTCAGTTGGCCTATTAAAATCTTCAATAAGGTAGTCTTTCCTGATCCGTTGTCGCCCTGAATTAAGATTCTGTCGCCGCTATGTATAATCAAGTCAACTGCATTACGCCATAAAAAGGTGTCTGTATAAGCATAATTAATCTGTTCTGCTTTTATAAGAATTTTCCCTTGATGCAGACCTGATGAATTGAAGTTGATTTTCATCTTACGGCTGTCCGGTGCAATAGCGCGGATTTTGTCTACACTCTCAGACAAAGAAGACATCTTGTTTGCATGAATATCTTTTAGTTTGGTGCCGCTTTTCTCCGCTTTATCTTTTAAGGTATTCATACCCATACGGCTGATTCCTTTTTTCTCGCTGAGTTTTTTCCCGCGGCTTTCATGCTTTTGCTTACGCTCTATACTCTCACGGGCGATTTTTTTAGCTAGTCGCAACTCTTTTTCTTTTTCTTCCAATGAGGCTTGCAGGGCATTTAACTGAATTTCTTTTTGCTCTTTATAAAAGTCATAATTGCCTCCGTAAACCGTGATTTTGTCTTTTTCCAACTCCATTGTTTCAGGTAAAAGACGCAGCAGGGTGATATCGTGACTAACAATCATTAAGGTGGCATTTGTATGTTCAATCCATTGATAGAGTTCTTCCCGGCTATGCCAGTCCAGATGGTTTGTCGGCTCATCCATCAAAATAATTTCCGGCGCATGAATTTGTAATCCGCTCAGAAATACTTTTGTTTTCTCTCCGCCGCTTAAAGAGGCGAAAGGTTGTTCGAGTGCGATATGTTCCAGTTTCCAGGAAGACAAGGCGGCAAGACTGCGTTCTTCAATAGTCCAGTCGTCATTTAGTATAGTGAAGTTATCTATAGAGGCATCCCCTTCCAATATCGCATGTAAAGCGTATAACTTATCTTTGATATGAAGCGCTTCCGCAACAGTCATCTGATCATACTGCCCGAAATGCTGCGGTATGTAATAGGGGGAAGAGGCGGTTTGTATACTACCCGACATCGGTGTGATACTGCCTGAAAGCATTTTCAATAGCGTTGATTTTCCGGAACCGTTTAATCCTACCAAAGCTACTTTTTCACCTTTATTGACGACACAGGAAATATCATTAAACAAAACGACATTATCCGGATGTATATAACTGATTTTTTGTATGACAATACTCATAATTACGCTTAAAAATAGATGCACATAGCCTAAGATGATATGTACATTTGTTATGAAAATGAATGAATTAAAACCTGTTACCCGATAGGATTTCGGGTAGAAATAGAATAGTTGTAAACTGGTTTTTACATTCTCATCGGAGTAATTATGTTATTTTGTTGGTGCAAAGATACGACCTTTTCCAAAAAAAACATAAAAAAAGGGAAATATTTACGTTATTGTTATAAGTTTGCGAAATAATCATAGTAAATTGTTCATCATTTAATTAGTTATATAATATGCGGAAATATTTGAATATTGCTTTGTGCGTGTGTGCGATTGTTGTCATGGTTGGCTGTAAAGGAACATCAACGAATCAAAACGTTCGGGAAACCTTATTTGACAAAACCCTGCCGGAAGTAAAGGCCTTGGTTGATGGGCGATGGGAATTAATAAGCGGAGAAAACGCTACGGAAATGGGTGAGTTTGAAAACACCTTTATCACCTTTGACGGAGATCGCTATATCTGGTCGGAAGATGGTGTGGATCAGCCCGATGCTCTTAACTGGCGTTTGGCTCCTACAGGAGCGGGATATGATGCCTGGCTGATGGATGTTTTTTATGCGGATTCGCCCTCTTACCCCTTAGCTGTTGTTGGCGATACACTGTATATTCAGGATTGTACCGAGACCGCCTATAAATATACCTTACTCCGGCGCAAATAACGTTTTATTAGCTATTTAACAATTCTTTCTGAACAAATTCCTTCTTTCTCTGTTATTCATACGTAATTTATTATAAGGAAAGAAGAATGAAACAGTTTTTTGCAAAAAGAAGTATTGCGTGTTTATTTACACTTATTATTTTAGGAGGAATAACAAGTTGTACAGACTTGCCTGAAAATGATGTAACGCCTCCAACTCCGGAACCTGGTGAAGAATTTTTTACATGGGAAAGTTCACATGATTTAAAAATAGAGGTAAAGGTTCCTGCAACATCCGATGATTTCAATAATTTTTATCGTCGGGTTCAGATATTTACAGACAACTCTTTTGAAGCATCTGCTTTGATCGCTTCAGGAGCTGCACTGCCTACTCAGACGTTTAAGACAGCGGTGACAGTTCCGACTTATGTGAATTCATTGTATTTTACAGTGAAAGATGCTGCCGGAAAGATAAAAACATTTAAAGCTGATGTCTCTTCAACAATGACCAATCTGACTTTAGATGTGGCAACTGCCGAAGAGTATGAAGTTTTAAGTAAAAGTGCTGTTGCGACTCCAACCCCTCCGGATATTACAATCCCATCAATGGATGAAATGATTGTCATTACAGAATCATTCCCGGAAACAATAACCAAGGGTGCAAATTATTATATTCCTAAAGGAACAACGATTACGGTATCTGATCCGAATGTATTTGGTGGTGTTAGTAAATATAATGATCGTGCTACGGCATCTATCTATGTGGAAGGGACGTTGAATGTGGCTAATGGTGCTACTAACGGTATTTTCAATAAACATATCATCGTTATGGACGGCGGTAAGTTTGTGACGGAAAAACTTTATTACGTTAAATATCACTATGCGGATGAATATGCTATTCCTGCGTTGTATGTCATGGAAAACGGAAAAGTGGAAGCTGCTGATTTTACATTGCAAAATAAAATGATATTGGTCAACAAAGGTGTAATCGAATGTCAGACATTTACTACAAACGCACATTCTCAAACACATATCTCCGGCAGACTGACGGCCTCTGTAAAAGTAAATCTTTGGTGGCCTACATCTACCAGCTCTGTATATCTATACCCGGGATCACTGCTGGAAGGAAGTGCCACATCCTGGTATGGTAACGCGCAGATCACCATGTATAAAGATGCGATCATCTATAATGCAGGATCAATCAGCTATGGCGATACCTGTCGCTTTATTACTCCTGAAGGCGAGGCTACTTCATTGATCCGTTTTGATGGTGTTGCCGGAATTCCTTCAGCAAAAGCTTCATTTATTGGTCCGATAGAAGTCTTTATCCCTGGCATAGGTGGAAAACCAAAGGCAATTGAATTCTTTGAAAATACCATGTCGAATGGCGCAAAACTGGTAAGCAGCTGGGAAACCCGTGAATATCTGATTAAGAATAATGGTATAAATAAAGGATATGGTGAATTTACTCCGGTGGATTTGGATGGTGATGGTGTTATCGGCGGTGATGATATTGATGATACGAATCCCGGTGTAAGTTTTGACAACTATTATCCGTCAGCCGAAGGCTTTGCTACGGTGATGTTTGAAGATGTCTGGCCCTATATCGGGGATTATGATATGAACGATATCGTGTGTGATATCCGTACCGAAATGAAAACCAATGCGAACAACGAAGTGGTGTCTATGACGTTCAAATGGCGTCTGCGTGCCGCCGGTACGAAAAGCCAGATTGGTATGGGTGTGCAACTGGATGATATTTATCCGGCTGATATCAAGTCGGTGCAGTATTCCAGACCGGTTAACGGAAACACGCCGTTTAGCCTGACCAATGGATTAGAATCCGGACAGGAAAAAGCTGTTTTTGCCCTCTTTAATACAGTGGAAGATGTATTTGGGAATATATATGTAAATACAGGTCATTCCGGCTATATCACACCTAAAACAGAGTCTGTTGAAATCGTATTTAACGCACCGGTAAGCCGGGGACGTTTGACTGAAAAGAAATTAAATATCTTCCTGACTGTAAATTCCCGCGAAAAAGAGATTCATCTGCCAACCTATAAGATGACCAATAAGGGTGTAAAACAGAACAGTGAATATCTATCTGCGGATAATATCTACCTGTCCAACACAGGCATGATGTGGGGTATTATGGTGCCTCAATCTATCGTTTATCCGAAAGAGGGAATAAATATGGAGGCTGTTTATGGAAATTATAAAACCTGGTACGAATCGAACGGCACCACCAATCAGGATTGGTATAAAAGGAATATCAATTCCGGTAATGCCTTCATCGAACCGGTCGAAGAAGATGTCATTGAGTAATAAAGATTAATTGTCGCAGGGTCTAACTTATTATGAAGGCTGTCCGTTAGGGCAGCCTTTTTTTTGATTTTTGCGATTATCTTTTTGTTATCATAAAAGGCTCTTTAGTGACAATATTTTCGAAATAGGCAGTTTCTGCTAACGCGTACTTTTTCGAAAATCGAATCAAAAAGAGGGGAAATCGACAATTTTGCAATCTCGACATAGCAAAAACGCCTTTTTTGACCGAAATCATCACAATGATTTTTTGAAATCATTACAATGAAATTTCAAAATCATTGTGATGATTTTCGAATTTCATTGTGATGAATTCGGGAAAAACCATCATGAAATGTTAAAAATCCGTCTCAAATCTACGGATTAACCGTATTTAACTACTTGTTTGATTAAAATCCCGGGTGAAACAGATTTGACGTTTTGGTGGATTCAGTTCCGTATATTTGACACCTCTTCAAAATCATTGCAATGATTTTTATTTGGGCTTTCATTTTGTCAGCGGATCGGTTTTTCGCCTGACATACTGAATTTCCTTGAGCCTCATTTTGGCGATTCTAATCGAATAGGCTCGTACATAGACCCGAATAAACGATTCTACGAGGGGGTAAAATGACAGATTGATAGTTGGAGGGAAGGGGTTATTGTTTGAGGGGAGATTTTGACGATTTGATAAATTGGATATTCGATTTTTGTAAGAAATGAAGGTTTTAAAGGGAGAAAGGAAGATATAAGTATCTTGGCTCCTTCCCTTAGAAAAGGGAAGGGTGGACCGCCGCTCTGCGGTGGTGGAAGGGTTTGATCATTTCTATCTTATACGAAATTTGAATAAACATTTATAAAGAATTCCAACTACCCCACCACGGCAAAGCCGCGGTCCACCCCCTTCTTTTCAAAGAAGGGGAGCCAAAATACTCATATATACACATCAAAACACCTTCAAATCTTCTTCAACTAATAAGCGTATAAATAGCTATTCTATATTTTAAGAATGGCTATTGCTTTTTAGTAAGAGCAGATAGATGAAAGATTATTTATTCAATTATATTTCATATTTAGCACGAGATAAAGTCCAGAGTTTGTTCCTTGCAGAGACAAAGTCGTCCCAACATTCATATAGCTTTAATGTGTCTGAAGTTAATTCTATTATTTCCAGATAAGGCCCGCTTTTAATATCTCCTTCATATTTATATTTTCCATCAAAGGTGAGGAAAAAATATTTGTTATCGATAAATTCAAAATCGGATGCGTATACGGAGTGCATTCCTCCACCCCCCCCAATAACTTACAGTCCAATGATTGGTAAATGTAAAAGATCTGCCATTAATCCCAAAATCTGTATATGTTCTATCTTCAGAAGGATAGTAACATTCTTCAGCATCCCATTCTCCTATAATCGGATGATCGAACTTGAGTTTCTCTTCATTTTTGCTGCAGGCACCAGTTATAAATAGTAAGGCAATCAGACAAATAATCTTTTTCATATGGATAAATTTTAAGATATAGACAAATATAATGGTTTCTGCGGAAAAACAAAACCTTAAGAATCACGAGTGAACTACATACCCTAAAAAAATAAGCTGTCTCAGGACGAAACAGCTTATTTTATATCGTTTATGTAATAACTTCTTATTTCACAAAAGAAGCATTTTGTAGAAAGTCAGCACAACCTTTAACTCCTTCGAATTGAGTAATGTTTAATGCTTGTACACTTTCCAGTTCCACGAAGAAATCTTCAATGCCATTGGCATACATCTGATTAAAGATGTTTTCAAAATTCAATAAGCCGCTTTGTCCAAGAACAGCAGTGTCTTTAATATGCAATGCTTTAATGCGGTTGGCATGTTTCTTTAGATATTCCAACGGATCATTACCGCCACGAACAGTCCAGTAAACATCTAATTCGAATGATACCAATGCCGGATCAGTATATTCAATCATCAGATCCTGAATTTGTTGTCCGCTTGGAGCAAATGGATTGCGACCAGCTTGTTCGCCCGGAGTAGTTACGCGATTAAATTCCCAATTGTGATTGTGGTAAGCGAAAGTAATACCTGCTTGTTTGTTGATTTCAGCTAATTGGTTGAAGTAGTCGCTCATTTGTTTTACCTCGTCGGATGTTTTCATAGACATGATAGGCAAAAACATCGGAATGATCATAAACTTACAACCAAGTTTCTGGTGTTCTTCGGTTTTAAACTTCCAGTCTTCTTTCAATTTAGGAACATCATCATATGAGAATGGTGCGAACATTTGTTGGCCTTCGATAGAAGGGCTAACGTGGCTGCTGACAAGTTTCAAACCGGCATCTTCCGCCATTTTTTTGAACTCCATCATATCTACATCTCCAACCTTTCCGGCACTATAACCGGATAGTTCCAATTTTACATAGCCCATCTCTTTCAATTCCGCCATTCGCTTAGGGAGATCATTGTACAGCTCTTGCTGAAGCGAATAGATCTGTAGTCCCAATACTTTATTGCCTTTAGGGGCAGCGGCTGTCGCTGTGGCCGTTCCACCACTACAAGATGTTCCGGTTACTCCGGCTAATACACCTCCGGCAGTGATGAGCGACATGTTTTTAATAAAATCTCTTCTATTTGTCATGATCGTATTATGCTAAATTATTTTTCTTGTAATAAGGTAATGAATATGGATTACGATATTTATACCAATACAGACGGTGATTAGCCGCTTCTTTATCATTCGGGAAGCTTAACGTAGCCGGATCCCATTTCACAGGACGACCTAATTCCAGTGCGATGTTAACCAGACAGCATAATGTGTTGGTGCTGGCGCCTACCTCTACCGGAGCGATCGGGTTTTTACGTGAGCGTACGCAATCCACAAAGTTTTGCATATGCGGAGAGCTGATTTCGTAAGTGGTAGCCGCTTGTGCCCGACTTGGGTTATTTGCGTTTTCAGCCATACGCTTCATGTATTCCTGATACATCTTCATCATTTCTTCGCGACTTACCGGACGCGTACCTGCTACTTCAGCCGGTACTTTTGAAGGATCCGAACATCCCAGGTATCCACGGGCTACTTCAATCCAACCTTTGGAACCGATAAATTTAATACCTTGTGCATCTTCATTACTATCCAGGAATGGTTGTTCTGTCATAACAACGCCATTGGCATATTTCATGGTAGCCCATTTGGTTCCGTTGTATCCTTGTGGGATAAACTCAACCGGACCTGAACCGTCCATGCCTAAAGCAGCCTGAGCGATATCGAACATATGTGCTCCCCAGTCGGCAGTATAGCCATTTCCTGTTTCGCGGTACCAGCGCCATGCTCCCCATAACTTTTCATTCTGAGCCGGATCAAGAGAGATAGGAGGACATAAGTCATCGTTATAATGAATTTTAGGATCATTCAATGGTCCCATCCACATGTTGAAGTTCAAGTTAGCAGGGATCGCTTGTTCCGGTAAATTCAACGGTGTAGGAGGTGCACCTACGCGGGCATATATTTTTTCGATATGACCGATTGCACCGGTTTGTACTAATTCGATGGCTTTTTGGAATTCAGCGCTTGAACGCTGCTGGCTACCTACTTGTAATACGCGATTATTGTCACGTACGGCTTTTATCATAGCTAATCCTTCAGTGATGGTATAGGCCAACGGTTTTTGACAATACACATCTTTACCTGCTTCGCAAGCGTGTATTGTTGCCAGGGCATGCCAGTGATCCGGTGTCGCTACTTCTACCGCATCAATATCCTTACGATTAAGTAAGTCTTCATAAAATTCGTATTTGTCACAACGCTGATTCATCCCTTTAGATGCTTGCCATGCTTCAATACGTCTTTTGAAACGTTCGGTTTTCATTGTGTCTACATCACAACAGGCGGCCACCTGAATACCCGGACATGCAGCGAAGCCGGTGAAATCAGACAAAGCTTGTTGTCCTAAACCAATGAAACCTAATACAACTCTGTCACTTGGGGCAATACGAACACCGTTTTGCGCCCAACTCGGCATGATCGTCAGTCCGGTTAATCCTAAGGCTGAATAACCCAGGAATGCCCGGCGACTAATGCCATTTTTTTTGTTTTCTTTCATGATACAAATGTTTTATTATAAGAACGATTAAAAAATCAATCTTCAAAACTATAAAATGATTGGGATATATTCAACCGAAGGGAATTGACATAAGTCAAATAGGGCTGGATTTGTCGGGAAAGATGGTTAATTTTTGTTATATATGCTATTTTTTTACAGTAACTCAAAACATTTTGTAGGGTTGCTCTGTTTTACAGAATCACATGTGAAAGCAGATAAAATATTATTTATTTACAAGAAAGTATGACGCATGATACGCGCTGATTTTTTCACAAAATGCGCTATCTTTGCACATTATTTATATATCAGATTGAGGGACCCTATGAGATTAAAACGTTTATTTACCATGCGGATGAAGCACTTATTACCTGTATTATTTATAACTTTATCATTGAATTTTAGTGTTTTCGCATCTGTTGTCGATGTTGAGAACACGAAGGATTATATCCTTATTATAAACCCTGATGCAGAGACTTGCGCCTGGGGTGAGACACTTATTCCTACCATTAGTAAAGAACTTACTGCTAAATATCCGGATTTAGATGTAAAAATAGAATATATGTATGCCTTAGGTATTACCGATGAAGAAGGCATCAATGATTTTAAAGCACATCTGTTTGGGAAGTATCAAAAACCACCTAAATACCTGATGCTTTTTGAAACGGATGCTTATGCTATTTTACATGAAAGCATAGATGAGTATTGGGGAGAAGATATCCCTGCGTTAGTAATAGCCCGTGAGTCTTTTATAGGACCCTCGTCATACTATCTGGAACGGGAAGCTATTCCTGAAAAAGATAGGACTTATTTGAATAAAATAGCAGAATCCCGGGATAATATATATGTTGTATATGATCTTTTTGATATACCCGGTACGATTGATATTATGAAAGGTATGTATCCGGATATCCATAATATCGTATTTATTACAGATGGCAGATATATTAGTGCAGAAAATCGCAAGGAGGTTATAGAGGCTGTAGCTGCTAAATATCCGAACATGACTGTTGAGAATTTAACTCCGGATACTTTAACTACAGACCAGTTGATCCAAAAATTCCAAGCGATACCTGAAGGAAGTGGTTTTCTCTATTTTACATGGTTTAATAATGAATTGACCGGAGAAAAAGACCTTATTTTACAAACAAATGCATATCGAATTTTCAGTTTGTATGTAAATTATCCGGTCTTTACAATCAATGATGTCGGCCTGAAAGAAAGCGGTATGTTGGGCGGTAGTTATACGCGCTTTGACCAGGTAAAGGAAACAATAACAAATACAATGGATGATATTATTGCCGGACGTTCTGTCAGCCATAATATATCAGTGCCTAAGCCTGTTCCGACATTTAACTATTTAGCGATGCAGAATCATAACATCTCATTGTCTGATGTCCCTTCGAATAGTTATCTGTATCACCGTCCGCTGACTTTCCTTGAAAAGAATAAAGATCTGATATTAGGCCTGGCGGTAATTTTATTCCTGAGTATTATTTTTAGCCGTATCATCTTGCTGATTAAGACACGCAAGATGCAGGATAAAGAGATTAAGCTATTGGAGCGGTATAGTGATCTGGTCAATAATATGCCGATCGGTTATGAACAAGAGCAGTTAATCTTCAATGAAACCGGCGAACCGGTGGACTATATAGTGACAGAAGTTAACTCGACTTTTGAGAAACTGATTACTCCCAGCGAAGATATTATCGGTAAAAAAGGTAGTGAGGTTAATCTTGCATTAGTAACAGAACTATCCAATATCTATAAAATGTTTCTTGAGGGGAAAACGAAAAGAGTCACCATGCCTTATTACCATAAAGAAACAGATCGTTTTTTCAATATAATTATTACCTCCTCGGGTAAGTTTGGTAATATAGACCTTTTCTTTACGGATGCAACGGAATTATATAAAACACAACAACTGCTTCGTACGGCCAACAATAAATTGTCCATGTCTCTGGATATTGCGAATATAACACCATGGAAATGGGATATTGAAAGCCGGAGTATGACCTATGAAGATAATAAACCGATAGAAACTTATCTGGACGGATCTGAAAAAGAAGAGACTAAGGATGCAAGTATCGTATTGACGGAAGCGGAATATTTCTCTCTTATCCATGTCGATGATCGTGAACGGGTAAAACAGGCTTTCCAGGATTTATTGGAGGGAAAAATTGATAAGGCTAAAGAAGAATATCGTATTTATTTCACGCCTGAAAGTCTGAATTTTGACTGGGTTGAGGCACAAGCAGTGGTTGAAAAACGTGATAAAGAAGGAAAACCTTTGTCCGTGGTCGGATCTTCACTGACGATTACAGAACGCAAACATATTGAAGAAGAATTGCTTCGCGCCAAAGAAAAGGCAGAAGAATCCAACCGGTTGAAATCAGCTTTCTTGGCCAATATGAGCCATGAAATACGGACTCCTCTTAATGCTATTGTCGGTTTCTCTAATATCTTGGCTACAACAGAGAAGGAAGAGGAAAAGATGGAGTATATCAATATTATTGAAAATAATAATACGCTGTTGTTACAACTGGTTAGTGATATTCTGGATCTTTCCAAACTTGAGGCCGGAACAATGGAGGTGAATTATACGGATGTTGATCTGAATAAGGTGATGCAGGATCAGGTGGAACATGTACAGGAAAAGGCTGCTCCTGGTGTTCAGGTTATATTAGAACAACAGCCGGACGAATGTCATGTAAAGATTGAAAAAATACGCTTGTTGCAAGTCCTGACAAATCTGTTAATGAATGCGGCTAAGTTTACGGCAAAAGGGGAAATCCGTTTTGGATATTCCGTACAGGATGATAAAATGTTACGCTTCTATGTGTCGGATACCGGTAAAGGTATAGCAAGAGATCAGGTCGATAAAATATTTGGTCGCTTTGTGAAATTGGATACATTTAAGCAGGGGACCGGACTTGGACTATCCTTGTGTCAGGCTATTGTAGACCATTTTGGTGGAGAAATAGGCGTTGATTCTGAAGAAGCTAAAGGATCTACCTTCTGGTTTACTTTCCCTTATGCGAAATCAGCCGTTAAGCCGGCTAAAGAAATTGTCGATACTGTCGAGGAGAAACAGAAACCTGTTATTTTGATAGCAGAAGATATTCCCAGCAACTTTGAATTGTTTGAATTGATTCTCAAACACGATTATGAGATTGTTCATGCATGGGATGGAAAAGAGGCCGTGGATTTGTTTAAAGAGAAAAACCCGCTGCTTATCCTTATGGATATTAATATGCCGAAGCTTAATGGATATGAGGCAACTATGGAAATCCGTAAGCTCTCGAGAGATGTTCCTATTATTGCTGTTACGGCATACGCATTTTCTACCGATGAGAATCAGATCAAGAAAAATGGCTTCAGTGCTTATACACCGAAACCATTGGATGCACAGAGTTTGAAAAATCAAATTTCCGAATTACTGGAGTACACCAATTGATTTTACTATAAAAGATATTCAATACGAGAAGGGGCTGTCCGATTTAATTTTTGGACAGCCTCTTTTATATCCGGAGATGTTCTAAAAGCAACTCTTTTTTTATGTGTGTAAAGTCAATGAAAATATACAACGAATTCCTATAGTCGTCGCTATCTTTTTTGCTTTTGACTCCTGTGAAAAAGCTTTTTGACAGCAGTGATAAACTTTTTTGACAGCTGTGCTAAAGCTTTTCGACTCCTGTCAAAAGCATAAAGCATTAGTAATAAAACAGACAATCATCACTATGATATAGGGGGAAGAATGTAATATTTTCCGGGTTTACGTTAATTTATACCTGGGTCTAACTGGTTTTATAGGAGTTTTCTGGTATCACATTCCCTTTTTTTCAGCGGGCGGTAATATGGAAACAGCCTTGTTGGCGTTCGTGTTTGATATAGCAACGATCCGCTCGTTTCAGGTCGCGTAAGACCATTGCTAAAACCATTTTTAAACGATCACTGTCGATGTTTAAGGTGTCTTTTTCATTGATCTTGGTATATCTTACCCAGGAGATATCGACGGTTGTTCCAAATAAATGGGCAGAATTTGCGGATGCGTTTATATTTCTTTTACTCAGGCTCTGAATGTCGTCCACTGTCCGGGTTACGCTCGTTACTTTTATCTTATATAAAGAGGCATTGTGGTTGTAAAGAGAGTCCTGAAAATTTTTACCGATATCCTCTAATAGTTTGGCTGCTTCCGGCACCAGAAAAGGAATGGAGTGGGTTAATTCTTCGATTTCGTAATATTTGTTTGATTTGATTTCGACCATTTTTCTTGAGGCATGTTTGGCCTCTTCCCTGGAGGATATGGGTTGGATGCCAATAGCATTGGCTGCGTTTAAATGCAATTCGTTCAGATCGTTGAAATCCCGATTGTAGCTTCCGTTATACCAAATTCGCTTTAGTTCTCCTCGTTTTTCCTTGCAGGCAGAAGGAATTATCAATGTTGCTAACAGCAAAAGCAACAAAGCATGGTGTGTTCTTTTCATTCTCTTGTCACAGTATGGTAAGCAAAAGTAATGATAATCGCAGAAAACCCAATGCGGACAACGTAAAAAATAGCAGCTAAGTCAATTAGTAAACAGGAATATTACTAATTTTGTATACTTTAAATTATTGACAGACCAAAAAGAGTTGAATGATAGAACGAATATATATTCTGGAGAATGTTGATCCCGTGATTTTTTACGGTGTAAATAATGTCAACATGCAGTTGATCAAAACCTTATTCCCTAAGTTGCGGATTGTTGCCCGCGGAAATGTGATGAAAGTGATCGGCGAGGAGGGAGAATCGGAATTGTTTCTGAAAAAGATCCGTGAGGTGGAAAAATATTGTGAAGAATATAATTTACTTACGGAAGAGGTCATTCTGGATATAATAAAAGGAAAAGCTCCAACAACAGTAAAGCAGGAAAACCTGATTATTCATGGTATGAACGGAAAACCGATTCTTGCCCGTTCGGACAATCAGCAATTGCTGGTGAAATCGTTTGAAAAAAATGATCTGGTTTTTGCGATCGGTCCTGCCGGTACCGGAAAAACGTTTGTGGCCATAGCATTAGCTGTCAGGGCATTGAAAAACAAGGAAGTTCGTAAGATTATTTTGAGTCGTCCCGCGGTGGAGGCCGGAGAGAAACTGGGCTTTCTTCCCGGAGAGATGAAGGACAAGCTCGATCCTTATTTGCAACCCTTGTATGATGCTTTACAGGATATGTTGCCGGCTGCCAAGCTAAAAGAATATATGGAGAATAATGTTATTCAGATCGCTCCGTTAGCTTTTATGCGCGGACGGACTCTGAATGATGCTGTTATTATTCTGGATGAGGCTCAGAACACGACTACGCATCAGATAAAGATGTTTTTAACACGCTTGGGGATGAATGCAAAGATGGTGGTGACAGGTGATGTTACGCAGATAGACTTGCCTCCGACGGCAACTTCCGGATTGATACAGGCGATGCATATATTGAAAGGTGTTGATGGAATAGGTAAAGTGGAATTTAATAAAAAAGATATTGTACGACATAAGTTGGTTCAACGCATAGTAGAGGCTTATGACAAGCATGATGCCGCAAAGAGAAAAGAGGCAAAACAGAAAAAAGAGGATAATAAAATTAATAATAGCTGAAGGTATGGAAAAAGCATTAACAAAAACAGATTATAACTTTCCCGGACAAGTAAGTGTCTATCATGGAAAAGTTCGTGATGTATATAATATCAACAATGAGCAACTGGTGATGGTGGCAACCGATCGTATCTCCGCTTTTGATGTCGTATTGCCGAAAGGGATTCCGTATAAAGGACAAATGCTTAATCAGATAGCTGCTAAATTCCTGGATGCTACGACAGATATTTGTCCGAACTGGAAACTGGCGACACCCGATCCGATGGTAACTGCCGGTGTGCAATGTGAAGGTTATCCGGTGGAAATGATCGTTCGCGGTTACTTGTGTGGTAGTGCCTGGCGGGCGTATAAAAATGGAGTCCGGGAGATTTGTGGTGTAAAGATACCGGATGGGATGCGTGAAAACGAACGTTTTAAGGAACCGATCATCACGCCAACAACAAAAGCTGAGATTGGCGAGCACGATCAGGATATTTCCCGTGAAGATATCTTGGCGAAAGGGTTGGTTTCTGAAGAAGAATATGCGCTTCTGGAAAAATATACTATAGCTTTGTTTAAACGTGGAACGGAGATTGCTGCTGAAAGAGGCTTGATCTTGGTGGATACTAAATATGAATTTGGGCATCGTGATGGGAAGATTTACCTAATCGATGAGATACATACACCGGATTCTTCCCGCTATTTCTATAAAGAAGGCTATGAGGAACGTTTTGCCAAGAGTGAACCGCAAAAGCAATTGTCCAAGGAATTTGTTCGTGAATGGCTGATGGATAATGGTTTTCAAGGACAAGCAGGACAGGTTGTTCCTGAAATGACGAATGAGATAGTGGACAGTATCAGTAACCGGTATATCGAACTTTACGAACATATTACAGGTGAAACGTTTGTAAAGGGCGCGACAGATCATTTATTGTCTCGTATTGAGACGAATGTGTTGAGTTATCTGAAAGCGAAGTAAGTGATGGTGCAGTATGGTTCAGAAAAGGTTCTTCCTTATAATGAAGAGGAGGTAAAAGGAAAGCAAGTTCGCAGAATGTTTGATGCGATTGCCGGTAAATATGATTTTTTGAACCATACGCTTTCATTAGGATTCGATAAAGGTTGGCGCCGGAAAGGTATTCGTTTTCTGAAACCTTTTCATCCTGAAGTGATTTTGGATTTAGCTACCGGGACAGGCGATCTGGCAATACAAATGTATCGTTCCCTGGCTCCGAAATCAGTGGTTGGTGCTGATATTTCCGAGGGTATGATGGCTGTTGGGAGAGATAAGGTCAGACAGGAGGGTCTGTCAGATGTTATTTCATTTGACTATCAGGATGCGATGGAATTGACTTATCCGGACTGTTCGTTTGATGCCGTTACTGCCGCTTTCGGTATTCGGAATTATGAGGATATAGAGCAGGGTTTGTCGGAAATGTATCGGGTATTGAAACCCGGCGGATGCTTGATGGTATTGGAGTTGTCTACTCCGGAGTATTTCCCGATGCGACAGTTGTATCAACTTTATTCGACAATTGTGATACCTACTGTCGGGAGATTGTTTTCAAAAGAGAGAAATGCGTATAATTATTTGCCTGCATCTATCCGGCAGTTTCCGCAGGGAGAGGTGATGAAGGCATTACTTACAAAAATCGGTTTTGTAAATGCAGATGTGAAAACGTTTACGTTTGGTATCTGTTCAATGTACACAGGGATAAAAGAATAACTACTACTTTATGGATAAATATGGACTTATTGGCTATCCGTTAGGCCATTCATTTTCAAAAACCTATTTTAATGATAAGTTTGCTGCCGAGAATATTGCTGCGGAGTATGTGAATTTCGAAATAGCAACGATCAAGGATTTAAAACATGTGCTTCGTGAGAATCCTAATTTAAAGGGACTAAATGTTACACGTCCGTATAAAACTCAGGTTATTTCTTTTTTGGATGATATCGATGAGGATGCCAAGATTATCGGAGCTGTCAATGTGATTAAGATCACTAAAGGCCGTTTTGGAAAAATAAAGCTAAAAGGATATAACTCTGATGTTGTAGGTTTTAGAAACTCTATAGATCCATTATTGATTGATCATCATCGGAAGGCTCTTATTTTAGGGACAGGAGGTGCAGCTAAAGCAGTGGCGCAGGGATTGAAACAGTTGGGGATCGGTTTTACTTATGTTTCGCGTAAACCGTTTGAAAGCGCGCTTACTTATGAAGAACTCTCTCCGAAAATAATGGAACAATATACGATCATAGTGAATGCTACTCCTGTAGGTATGTTCCCGAATGTCAATGAATGCCCGCCTATTCCTTATGACTTGGTGACAGCTAAACATTTATTATACGATCTTATTTATAATCCGGATGAAACTCTGTTTATGAAAAAGGGAAAGGAACAGGGGGCTTTGGTCAAGAACGGATTAGAGATGTTGTTGTTGCAGGCATTTGCCGGTTGGGAAATATGGAATAGCTAATATCAATCGTCACTTTCTAGACTCCATACCCATACATAATCGGGCATAACTTCGAAGGCTAGTTGAAAAGACTGTTTTTCGGCTGTTTTGGTTTCATTGGCGATAAGTATACCTGACTCCTTAAAAGAGAAAGGAGTTATATGTAAATCTTGTTTAAAGTCAACACCTTCTTGTCCAAGCATTTTGAACAAAACTTCTTTGGCGCTCCAATAGATCAGGGAATGATCCGCTTCGTGTTCTGCGTCAATGCTTTTATATTCTTTTTCACATAGAAATTTTTTCTGAATTTTGAGGATGCGGTTATTCCGTGTCTCAATGTCAATTCCAACAAAAGGAGAGTTCAGGAGTAAAACAGCCACGTATCCGGTCGTATGTGAGATACTGATATGAAAAGGTGAATCTTTTAGTTCAGGCCTTCCATTTTCAGCATATTCAATTATTATTTCTTCTCCTAAAAGTTCTCTGGATAATAACCGGGTAGCAAGCCATTCCTTTTGCCGTTTTTCGGTTTTAAGCATAGGCGGCACTGTTTTATACAAGGAGTTCTCACCCAAAAGTGTTTTTAATTCGTCGACACTTTCTTCTATTTTCCAAATACCGGTTAACGGCTGTTTATGTTTTAAAAGCAACGGCATTAGTTTTTCCAATAAAATGTCTCTATCAAATGAATGATATCATATGTGACATAATTAATTACAGGCATCAGGGAGTCTGTATTCAATTTAGTTTCAAAATAGAGTGCACCTCTGAAAAAGTGCGTAGTACTGTCGGTAATAAAAAACTGTACCGGCGAAGCGGCATTTCCTTCAATTTCGAAAAGAGTGGCATATACTTTGTTTTCCGCATCCACGTACTCGTTCTCAATAATATCAGATTCTCTTGCCTGACGTAATACTAACGAGCGGTTTTCGGATTCGACCTCTTTATAGGAAGAAGGAGTGATCGGTAGATAGCTACAATATATTTTTGCCTGTAATTGCGGATAGAATAGGTTTATCCATCCTTCAGGTTCAGTGACAGGAGGAAGTTCAACTGTTATTCCATTCGACAGTTCAAAGGCATAAGGAAGTTTATTGTCAGGAAGCAAAGTGTACTGCGGCTCCGGCAGTTCTATCCGAAAATAACCCCGTGGTTTAGGTGTATAGTCTATACAGGAAGATAAACTAATCAGTAAAAGGAATATATACTCAATCCTTTTCATGCTCTTTTTCTCTGTTTTTTTCTTCCAGATCAGTCAGACAGTTGAATTTTACTTTTAATATCCGGCGATGATCAATTTCCAAAACTTGAAACCGATAATTCCCATAAGTTATTATTTCTTGTCGTTTCGGAAAATCACCTTTTATTTCTAATAATAAACCGGCTAATGTTTCTACTTCATCCGTTAGTTTACCAAAATCAGCAGAAGGCACATCTATTATCCGGAAAAAATCGGTCAGCAATATCTTGGCTTCAAAAATTAAACTACCATCCGGCAAGACGATATATTGCTTTAGCTCTTCGTCATATTCATCAGATATTTCTCCTACAATTTCCTCTAAAATATCTTCCATAGTAACGATCCCTGAAGTACCTCCAAACTCATCCACAACAATGGCCATGTGTATTTTATTCGTTCGGAATTCTTCCAGCAAATCATCAATTTTTTTTGTTTCAGGAACGAAATATGCGGGTCTTATCAAGCTTTGCCAACGGAATGTTTCCGGTTTATCTATATAAGGCAAAAGGTCTTTAATATAGAGTATCCCTTTAATATTATCTTCTGATTCCGAGTAAACAGGAATACGGGAATAGCCTGATTGAACAACAAAATCGATTACTTCCCGGAAATTCATTTTAATATCAATGTCTTCCACATCTAATCGGGAGGTCATAATTTCATCGGCTGTTTTATCATAGAATTTGATAATTTCTTCCAGCATCTCTTTTTCTTCCGGAATTTCAGAAGATGTGAGTTCCAATGCCTTGGATAGTTCGTCGACAGAAAGATCATATCTCTTTTTGCCTATAGTATTATTTACTACGAAGGAGGAAGATACCAGTAGACGAGCAAGAGGATGAGAGATCTTTTCTATGCTTTTAATGAAAGGAGCGGAGAAACGAACGAATTTCAACGGATTTTTCTGTGCATAAATCTTAGGCATAATCTCTCCAAACAGTAATAACAGGAAAGTTAATGCGATAATTTCTAAAATAAAACCGAATATCGGCGTGGAAGAAAAATCAATCGTAATATTTATAGCGTAACTAAATAGTATAACTACTGAGATATTGGCAAAAATATTGGTGATTTGAATAGATGCCAACAAATATTCGGACTGTTCCAATTGCTGCCGAATAATATTATCCATACGTTTTTTCCCTTCTTTGAGAATATGAAGGTCGTTGGGAGAAAGTGAAAAAAAAGCAATTTCGGAACCGGACACAAGAGCCGAAAGGCATAAAAATAACGTTGCGACACCCAAGGCAATTGCCGCACCGACAGTCAAACCATTTACAGATATTTGTTCAAATAAACTCGAAAAATAATCAGAGTCCAAAGATGTATAATTTAATTAAACAATCAGAAAGGGAGATCATCCACTTCGTTGGAATCAGCAACTTGCGGCGATTGAGAAGCCACTGGCTGCTGGTATGTAGGAGCTTGCGCAGGTTGAGAGGCCGACTGAGTGGATTGACCGGTTGTGGCTCCTTCCGGCCTTCCGGTACTGTAAAACTCTACTCTGTCAGCATAAATTTCAGTCATATATCTTTTTACACCATTTTGATCATCATAATTGCGCGTACGGATTTTTCCTTCCACATAGACACTAGAACCTTTTCGTACCCATTTTTCAATGAAAGCAACCAGTTCACGACGTGCTACGATATTGTGCCATTCCGTACGTTCAGGCACTACTGTTCCATTAGCTAAGGTATAACCTCTTTCAGAAGTTGCCAAAGGGAAATTAGCGACAGCCCTGTTTTCATCAAAATAGCGAACTTCAGGATCCTTGCCTACATTTCCAATTAAAATTACTTTATTCAGTGACATATTTTGGTATTGTTTTAATTTTCACAAAGAAACATAAATTCAATCATTCAAACAAGAGTCTGCAACAGGAAATAACAGATTTAATTTCCACAATATTGCTGTATTAGCCTGTCAACAACCGTATCTCCAAGTTCTTTTGCTTTATGGAAAGACTGACAGGCTGCCGCTGTGTTACCTTTTCGTACCTGACAGACTCCTAATAATCGGTGACTGTCAGCAAGTTCGGGACTTTGTTCTATGGCTTTCTGCAGACTGTTAATGGCGCTATCATAATCTTCCAACCGGATGTAGATAGCTGCTTCTTCTGCCATATAAATCGGATTACTCGGTGCCAGTCTTAAAGCCTGTTTGATGTCATCAAGAGCACTAACGTAATCTCCTTTTCGAAATTTAGCTTGTTCACGATAGTAAAAGAAAAGGTCGTTAACCTGTGCATTCAGTAAGGTATAATATCTGTCGAAATCGGCAATCGCGTCATCGTACAGCATAATTTGCAATTTGCAGTTCCCACGCTCCCATAATGCAACAACTGTTTCGTTCGTCGGGCTGTCAATACTCAGGTTGACAAAAAACACCGCTTACGAAAATATTCCTGTCCCTACCATATTCCGGGTAATCCCCAATACAGCTATTGAAGTCAGGAGCAGTATGACCTTTGTTTCCGCATTCAATGCTTCCAAAGAACAAACAGAATTGATCCTTCGTATTTTCAATGAATTAGGAAATGCGATGTTAATAGAAGAACGACTAATGGCAGCAGGGACAGCACTAGCATCTAGCGGAATAGCTTTTGCGCTTCGCTACATCCGCGCAGCTATTGAAGGAGGAGTAGAACTTGGTTTCTATCCGGAAGAGGCTCAGGAAATTGTTGTTCATACCGTTAAAGGATCCGTTGATCTTCTTTTGGAAAAGAAAAGTAATCCGGAGGCTGAAATTGATAAAGTAACCACTCCCGGAGGTATTACCATTAAAGGATTGAATGAAATGGAACTTTCGGGTTTTACATCGTCTGTTATTCGGGGATTGAAAGCAAGCAAATGACCTTATTTTAATTAATCCCAAAACTATCTTCGCCTCAAAATAGTTATAAAATAAAAGTCAGAATAAAAATGAAAAAGATTTTACAGGAATTTAAAGACTTTGCCATGCGTGGCAATGTAATCGACATGGCTGTCGGTATCATTATCGGTGGAGCTTTTGGAAAAATCGTTTCCTCTTTGGTCAACGATGTAATCATGCCGGGTATCGGTCTTTTAATTGGTGGCGTTAACTTTACGGATTTGAAAGTTACATTAAAACATGCAGTTATAGAAGGAGGAGCAGAAATCGCTCCAGCTGTCACCATCAATTATGGAAGTTTTTTACAACAAACATTTGATTTTCTTATCATTGCTTTTGTTATCTTTATGATGATCAAGGCGCTTAATGCATTGCAGAAAAAGAAAACTGAAGAACCTGCTGCTCCGGCGGAACCACCGGCACCACCTGCAGATGTTCAGTTACTCTCCGAAATACGGGACTTACTGAAAGAGAAAAAATAAACAATTATTCAGAAATTAAACAGGACGACAGGATTGAATTAATCATGAATTAAATCACCTGCTCTGCCTGTATCTTTTCGTAACTACCAATATATTTCCGTACATTTGTCCGCATAATCTGTGAGGATATGAGAACAAAAGCATGGTTGATATTGGTAGTTTTCTTTTCCGGTATTCCTTTCTTACAAGGAAAAGCTCAGGAAGAAATAACAAATACACTCACTTATCATGCGGAGACTTTTGGTTCGGTTGCCACTGGAAACACCACGCCCTTCTGGATGGCAAGCAACAACTATGGCGTCACCCCTATTGATGCCGGAAGCGGACTCCTTCGTGGAGGTATCACTATCAACAAATCTCTTTATAGACATTTTTTCTGGAGAGCCGGAGCAGAAGCTATCATTGCTGCACCACGAGAAAAAAATATCTTCATCCAGCAATTATATGCAGAAATTGGTTTCCAATCTTTTTTATTAAGTATCGGAAGTAAAGAACGCTACCGCTCTTTATATAACCGTAATCTTAGCTCCGGCGATATGATCCTATCCACGAATGCGCGACCTATACCTGAAGTCAGCGTGGGCTTACCACAGTTTACAGTTGTTCCACTCACTAAAGGTTGGCTACAGGTCAAAGGAGAAATTACCGTCGGAAAAGCATTTGAATCAGACTATCTGAAAAGTTTTGCAAAACCTGACATACGCTATGTAAAAGATATTCTATGGCACTATAAATCCGCTTTTGTCCGTATAGGAGACACACGTAACGAAGCTCCTTTTTCTGTTGCATTCGGCATACAACATATAGCACAATGGGGAGGAGAGTCTACTGATCCAAACTGGGGTGTACAACCACATTCACTGAAAGACTTCGTCCGTGTTTTCTTTGGTAGAAGCGGCGGAGAGGATGCTAGTGAAGGGGATCAGATTAATATATTAGGCAGCCACCATTTATCCTATGAAATGAAATTAGGTTATACCAAAAAGACATGGGCCGTACATGCGTATTATCAACATATTTCCGCCGATAAATCGGGGCTTCTATTTTATAACGGTACAGATGGTTTATGGGGAGTTGAAGTGGATTTGAAACGTTTCAGTCCTATCAGAAAAATCGTAGCGGAGTTTATCACCACCCGTAACCAAAGTGGTTCATTCCATTATATCAATTTTGATCATGCCGCACATCCCGGACGCGGAGGAGGGGATGATGATTATTATAATAACTGGGAATATGCTACCGGAAGTACCTATTTCAATCGCTCTGTCGGATCCCCCTTGTTGATTTCACCTGAATACAATACGGATAATGAATTAGGATTTAAAAGCACCAGAGTTCGGGACTATCACTTAGGTTTAGAAGGGGACTTATCTCCTCAACTCTCCTATCGTTTTTTAATGACGGTAATGAATGGATGGGGAACATCGTATGCGCCTTTCCTGAAAAAGAAAACAGGAACATCTTTGCTATTCGACCTCGCCTATACACATCCCAAACTATCCGATTGGCAGTTTATGGGATCAATCGGTGCCGATACCGGAAATATTACCGGAAAAAGCACGTATGGATTCCGTTTAGGTATCCGTAAACAAGGCATACTAAAATCCTGGTAACAGCCTATTTAAACTCTTCCCACAAAGCTGACCGGATAATTTCCTGCGTATGGTCCGCTACCTGTTGAAGTCCTTTATGAGAAACATCTGTTCCTTCTAAGGAGATAGGAGGATGAATAATCATTTCCATCCGATGCCGACGCAAATTAAGAGTACCGATAGGTAGTACATAAAAAGGTCCGTTCAGTGTAATAGGGACAATTGGTAAATGCTGATCAACAGCCATCTGATAAGCACCCCGTTTAAACCGGATCATCTTACCATCATACGTCCGTGAACCCTCCGGAAAAACCACAATAGAAGCGCCTTTACGAAGCGCCTTCTCTGCCTCTTTCACACTATTTGCCGCCGCCTTTGCACTGGAATTATCGACAAAAATAAAACCTGCCGCGCGACAGGCAGCACCCACAAAAGGTATCTTTCCAATCCCCGCTTTCATGACCCATTTCACAGGCACCCGCAGAAAACCATAGATCATAAAAATATCAAAAGCACCCTGGTGGTTAGCCACAAACACATACGATTTTGTTCGGTCTATGTGCTCTCTTCCTTTTATCTTAATAGGACATAGCGCCAGCCAACAAGTAATCCTTGACCACAGCATTCCTGGATAGTAGGCAAATATCTTCTCGCCACCTAATAAACAGCCTATAATGGTAGTCAATGCCGTTATTAGTGTAAGAACTAAAAAAACGGGCACAAATAACAACCAGGTATACAGAATGTAAAGTAACCGTTTCATAGAAAAATCTTAATATATCACAAATATAACGGGTAAATCTGAGGCTTTCAATATTTTTATCTCAAAATATTTTCGGATTTGGGTTATTATCACTTTATTTGCGGTAGAAAAAATTTGTAACAAAATAATATCTAAAACCATGAATGTATTATTAAAAAATCTGGGAGTAATTATTCTCCTCATTGGTGTAGCTATATTGGCGGTTCCTGCTTTAACCGGCAGCATGTCAAATTCTGTATTAGCTGTTGGTCTTGTTGTTGTTCTAGTAGGCTACTTCAGTCATATTTTCCTCAACAAGAAATTTGATTAATTCGACCAATTTTATCTACATAAAAAAGCCCGGTAGAAGATTTTTCTACCGGGCTTTTTTATTATTCATCTCGTATCACGCTGAAAAACAGGAATCAGCCCGAATCCCTGTGTAGGCATTTCGTCTTTTCTAAAACGAAGTTTTTCTGTACCCATCATGTTGTTTTAGCCTATTCATCATAGGCTAAAATTTGATTCATCATATCCAAAAATCAGTTAGACCCGGGTATAAATTTATTTTGACCCGGGTGTAAATAAAATTAGACCCGGGTGTAATCTGATTTAGACCCGGGTCTAACGGAAAACATACCTGCGTCTGACTGGAAAAACAATCAAATGCTACCAACAAGACATGCTTGCATTACAAGAAAAAAATAAGCATGGAAAGAGAACTAAGCCTCATCCATGCTTATATATAATGTCAATTGATTTATAGGATTGATTCGGGGGGGCTTAATCTTGTTTTTCCAGCCACTCTTTAATTGCTTCTACAAAAGCTGCATTTTCAGCAGGCATCTGTGTAGAAAGGCGGAAATAAGTTTCATCCAGTCCACGGAAATTGGAGGCATCCCGAATAAGGATACCATAATTTTCCACCAAATATTTCTTCAGATCAGCAGCTGTCCCCTTTTTTAAGCGTACTAAAAAGAATGTTGTTGCTGTTGGCAAAACCTCCAGACCATCCAATTTATTTAATTGGAAAATAAATTCAGCCGTTTCCCGTTGCCATTTGCGAATAGGCAAGGTAAACTGTGCCGGATGAATCAGGATATATTTACTGGCTTCAATTGCCAACGCATTGATAGACCATGGAATAACATACTTATTGATCTTTTCCACTATCGCAGATGATGCCATCAGATAACCAATACGTAATCCGGGGATATTATAATCTTTAGATATCGACTCTACCAGGATCAGGTTTTTGTAAGTATTGATATCTGTTGGTTTAAGCGTTTCCTCTGTTGTAAAAGTCGCATACGCCTGGTCTACGACAAACATTGTTTTTTTGTTCTCGGAAATCAGCTTCAATAATTCCGTACGATGCAATAATTTTCCATCCGGATTATTGGGATTGCATATCCAACAGAAATCCTGTCCTTCCAAAGATAACTCCGATAAATCATCCGAAGTTGAGAAAAAGGTGATTTCATGGTCATGCAACTGACATGCATCTTCATATTCTGAAAATGAAGGGATAGCGATCATTGACTTTGCACCTTTCCAAGCCTGAGCCAGCAGATAGAAGGCAGATACAGAGCCATTAGTCATTACCACATTTTCATTCTTGATTTCAAAACGCCGGGCCAACAAACGTTTCAACGATCCGGCATCCGGTTCCGGATAACGGGTCAGAACTTCAAGTTTAGCAGTCAGGTGTGCTATAAGCTTTTCCAGATTAGCACCATGCCACACATTAGAACTGAAGTTCATCTTAACTTCATTCTGTGCATTATAAAAATCATCCCCGTGTCCAAATATCATGATTATACGTATAAATGAAAATGTAAATACTCTGTTCTTAGCAATGCAAAAATAAGAATCTTTTCGGTTCTATCGATCAATTGATTTATAGATTGCATCCTGAATACGCGTACGTATGTCTAAAGAGGATAGTTTATTATTTCCTCTGTTAGGATTCACCCGGTTGGTAAGTAATATATATATCAACTGATTATCCGGATCAACCCAAAAACAGGTCCCTGTATATCCGGTATGCCCATAAACCGATTGTGGTGCCAATGCCCCGCAAGGTGACAGGTTCGGATTGCTCGGATCCGGTTTATCAAAGCCCAATCCTCTACGGCTATTCGGACTTTTACTTTGTGTAAACAGACGGGTTGTTTCTTCCGAGATATACTCTTCTCCACCATAATTACCCATATTCAAATACATCTGCAAAACCTTAGCCAGATCGTTTGCATCAGAAAATAATCCGGCATTACCCGAAACTCCACCCTGAAAAGCAGCCGCTTCGTCATGCACATATCCCCGCAGCAATTGTTTGCGGACAAACTGATCGTCTTCCGTCGGTACAATCCGACTGATAAGTATAGTTTTCAACGGATTAAACCTTAATGTCTGCGCACCTAATCTATTATAAAAATCATCATACAACTGCTGATCCATCGGTTTATCCATAAGCCTTTCCATCGCCATCTTCAACATAATGAAATTGACACAGCTATATGAATAGCGTCCTCTGCGGCTTAATCGGGAATCTTTTATTTCCTTCATAATCGTATCTTTAAAGGACTCATGAACATAAAAGTTCTTAGCTGCCTCCGTAGAATAGCCTGCTTTCTTTGTTGTCGAAATCAAAGAAGGGAAGTAGGTAAAATCATTGCGCACCCAGGTTCGCGCATCAAAACGTACCGGATGGGTGGCTTTTCTCGAACTGCTGTACAAACTGCCTGTATAACTGTCATGATCAATCGCCTTTAGGTAAAAATTTATCGTAGAGATAACTCCGGATTGATGATACAATAACTCGCGAATAGAAAGATCTTTTTTATCCGAATCTTTCAGTTCCGGCAAAAACTCTGAGATTTTACTATTCAATGTGAATTTCTTCGCATCGTATGCCTTCATTACCGTTAAAAGCGTACCGGCTGCTTTTGTTATGGAAGCCAGATCATAGACAGAACTCTCCGTTACCTGTTGGTCTTTGGAATAATCAAAATATCCAAACCCTTTATTGTAAACGATCATTCCGTCTTTTGCGATCAGGATCTGACATCCGGGAAAAGCCTCTTTTTCCAATGCCTCATTGACAATAGACTCAACCACATTCAGACGTACCGGATTAAAACCAACCTCCTCCGGTTGATGATAACCCAATCTGTTTTTTTCCGTAAACAAACCGGTACCTGCAAAATAAAAATCTGAGATGGAAACCGGAAGTTTACCCTTTGCCCCTATCCCGCCAAAGACAACCTGAGCAGCATATTCCTGTGACAATGGCGTGGACTCATAGCCCATAATCACACTTTTAGAATTGACAAGGGAAACACTGTAATTCCGAATGAAATAAGGTTGTGTGAAAAAAACCAGGATAAACTCTTTTTTTGCCGCCAACTGCCGCAGACTCTGACTTTCAGGAATACGAACAGTATGTACGCTGCATATAATTACATCATAATTGGACAACTGGTTATATACCCGTTGAATCTGTTCGGCGGACATACTTTGCGTAATAGCAAAACAGGCAACAGAATCATATTTATTCAACGTGGTTTGAAACTCATTTCCGGTCAATTCACCAATAGAAAGTGCCGCTATTTTCTTCTTATCCAATTGTTTTAACGGAAGATAAGATGCTTCATTTTTTAACACAGTAATAGCCTCTGCATTTAGTTTAGCAACCAACCAGTCCGCATGTGGTGTATTCAGGCGTTCCAGCAAACGCACCGTATCTATCGGCTGATACTGGTGTAATCCGGCTATGTATTTATATTGCAAAATCTTAATACATTTTGCCTCTATATCTTTCAGGCTAAGAACGCCACTTTCTACCGCCTGTTTTACCGCTTTAAAATCAGTAAAAGGAGATGTTGGTGCCAATAAAACATCATTCCCTGCCAACAGTGCTTTTACAGAAGGATTATCTGAACTTTGGGTGGAAGCTCCCTTCATCGCCAATGCATCTGTAAAGCATAGCCCCTGAAAACCTAATTCTTTTTGTAAGTAATCCGTCACAATCTTACGGGAAAAAGAAGAGGCTTGATTAGGCGTATTATCCAAAGTCGGTACATATAGATGTCCGGTCATTACGCCGGCAAAACCTTCATAGATATAGCGTTTGAAAGGCAACAACTCCACGCTGTCTAACCGTTGGCGGTCATGCCGGATAACAGGGAGTGTATTATGAGAATCGTCCGAAGTGTCTCCGTGTCCGGGGAAATGTTTGGCTACCGAAAGTACCCCCATACTTTCCAATCCGCGTGAATAAGCAATTCCTTTTTCAGCTACGGCATCCGGATCCTCTCCGAATGCACGTGTTCCGATAACCGGATTACGCGGATTGCTATTCACATCCAAAACCGGTGCAAAATTGATATGGATCCCCATTTCAAGACATTGCCGGGCTACCTCTTTTCCATACGCTTCAATCAGGCTATTGTCTTCAATAGCACCCAACATCATATTTTTAGGGAAACGCGTCGTCTCACTCAAACGCATGGAAAGTCCCCACTCGCCATCCAGGGAAACCAACATCGGAACACGGGAAACCTGCTGTATCCGGTTAGTTACTTCAGCCTGTTTGACCGGATTCCCCACATGAAAAAGAATCCCTCCTATCTTTACTTCATTAACATAACGTAAAAGCAATTGGATATTGCGCGAATCGTCTGTCGGATTGGCCACCACCATGAAAAGTTGACCGATACGTTCATCCTCACTCAACGTATCAAAAACAGAATCCACCCAGTGGTTCATCTTCTCCTTGTCAACCTTACGATATAATTCAGGTATAGTTTGCGCAAAGGCAGAGAGTAGGCTACAACAACATAAAAAAATCAAACAAAACTTTCTCATTCGTACCTTCTGATATTTCTTTCAAAAGTAACCATTTTCTTTTAAATTTATCTATCTTTGGCTCGTTACCTTTTTGTTAATCTAATACTAAAACAGTTATGCAACGTCGGCATTTCATTAAAGCGGCTGGTGTTCTGGCCACAATACCAGCATTAAGCTGTGTAAATCAAACTTCTGCACAAACAGAATCCTCTTCAGAAAAAAAAGAGATCTACGAATGGCGTATTTACACATTAGCTGAAAACGGCACTACAGTAGACACCTTTTTTCAAAACACATTAATACCTGCTTATAACAAAATGGGTATTAAAGTAGGTGCTTTCAAACTTCATAAGGAAGGAGAGGAAGATAAACGCTATTTCTTATTCATCTATCCGGATATTACGACCTATTTTAATTGCAAGAAAAATATCTGGAAAGACGCAGCATTCACGCAAGCGGCTCAGCCGTATTTCGATGAAACGGCCCCTAATCCGGCATTTTCAGCCCTGGAGACCTATTTATCAGAAGCATTTGATAAAATCCCGGTATACCGGAAACCCGATCCAAGCAGGGGTTTATTCGAATTGCGTATCTATCGCAGTCCTAACGAAGAGGCCAATCAACGGAAGGTTAAAATGTTTAACGTAGACGAGATTGCTATTTTCGACGAAGTAGGTATTAATTCCGTTTGTTACGGAGATATTCTGGCAGGTCCAAGAATGCCGGCATTATTATATCTGACCTGGTATAAAGATGAAGAGACAAGAAGTGAAGCCTGGAGCAAATTCAGCGCACATCCGGAATGGCAACGAATCAGAAAATTACCTGAATATGCTTATACTTCCACTCAGAATCAAAGTATATTACTGGCTCCTTTAGCCTATTCACAATTATAATCAACCCATACGGAAAGTATAATCATTCTTTCCCCGGAATAATCTATAGATACGAACATAGACATCAAACAAAGGTGCTATTATCTCCAAGAGCAAAAGCCATCCGCCGGGTGGCTTTTGTTTTAATAGCTTAGATGATTTATGAAAAATAACCACTTTAACAACAAAGCGTATCAGATAAAGAAGTCCGGCCAATACAGCAATCAGCCAATTGCCTGATAAACCGACAACCACAGAAGCTATCACAGCCAGAACAAATAAGAAAAACAAGACCTCTTCCATACGAAAGAAGGGCAAACTTCCTCCCTTATAATATCGCTTGGTAGCCGCCCGCGAAACCTTCATTTCTTTCCAGATTTTAAAGCGCTCTATCCGATTCATTTCCACGATACTATTCGGCATATATACGACTTCTGTATTTCTTTTATTGGCAGACTCATTGACAAATAAATCATCATCTCCGGCATGCAATGCCAATGATCTTTGATAACCTTTATGTTGAAAAAACAGTGCTTTCAGGTAAGATAAATTCCTACCGTTGCCGGTATAAGGTTTCCTGACAAGAGCAGAGGTAAACATTTGTAAACCCTCTTTCAGATTATCATAAGCAATCAATCTATGCAAAAAGCCTTTATGATGTCCGTAAGCACAGAAACCGAGAACAATTTCCGTATTTGCTTTATATTTTCCGGCGACGGATGCTATCCAGTCCGAACTGAGCGGTTTGCAATTCGCTTCCGTAAACAATAGTATATCATGCTTTGCCGCTTTAATACCAACAGTCAATGCCAATTTCTTCCGGCTCAGGTATTTTACATCTTCCGGAATATAGGTGTGATATAGATGTTTATATTCCAATTCGAAACGTTTCAGCACATCATCACTTTCATCCGTTGAGCCGTCATTGATCACAACAACTTCATATTCCGGATAATCCTGTGTCAATAATGCAGGCAGATTCTTCTGCAAATTCTCCGATTCATTTTTTGCATAAACGATAACCGAAACAGGCGGTTGAGTGGGTTCTATTGTCTCTTCTCTCCGTGCCCTGCGTAGTGGACGGGAATAACTTATCAACCAGTATAACAACAGAATAACAAATAAAACCGTTGTTATTCCAGCTACAACCAACTCTAAAAAAGAAAATTGAAATAACTGTTCCATCATACTCCGTATATCATCCTAACATTAAAATAAAATCCGAACGATTATAATTCATCCGAATAATAAGCTACCGGCAACTGGCGGCAATTATATTGTGAAGCCATCACTTCACCATAAGCTCCCGCCGAACGAAGCGCTATTAAATCTCCCCGGTGCGCTTTATTCAATTCAACCTCTTTCCCGAAAACGTCCGATGACTCGCAGATAGGACCGACAACGTCATAAAATTCAACAGGATCATCATTGCTTATGTTCTCAATCCGGTGATAGGCATCATACATAGCCGGACGGATTAATTCCGTAAACCCGGCATCTAAGATAGCGAATTTCTTAGCCTCACCCTCTTTCACATACAATACTTTTGATATCAGGCTTCCGCACTGTGCTACAACTGAACGTCCGGGTTCAAAATGAACCTGTTGTCCCGGACGAACCTGTAATAACTTATGAAAAACAGCAAAATAATCATCAAACGGAGGAATAGACAGATGATTAGGATGATAATAGTCCACTCCCAATCCGCCACCAAAATTCACATGCTCCACGGTAATTCCTCGCTGATCCAGCTCTTCCTGAATTTCATTCATGCGAATAGCCAGACTACGAAAAGCCGAGATATCGGTGATTTGAGAGCCAATATGACTATGTATCCCTATTAGCTTAACATGCTTCAGAGTTTTTAGCAAATCCAGCACTTGCCCCAACATACTCAGGTTAATGCCAAACTTGTTTTCTTTCATGCCAGTAGTAATTTTGGCATGTGTGCGTGCATCCACCTCCGGATTGATACGAAACGCCACGGAAGCAATTTTATTCTTCTTTTCCGCCCATTCGTTTAGTATTTCCAGTTCAGCAGCCGACTCCACATTAAAACAGAAAATATCATTATCCAAGCCAAGCTCTATCTCCCAATCCGCTTTTCCTACACCAGCAAAAACAATTTTATTAGCCGGAAAACCGGCAGCAAGCGATGCCCGTATCTCACCTCCGCTCACACAATCCGCACCTAATCCATATTCGGCAATAATCGAAAGAATGCGCGGATTGGCATTTGCTTTTACGGCATAATGCACATGATATCCATATTTGTCGGATTCCGTTTTTACCGTTTCCAATGTTTCTCTTAATAATGAGATATCGTAATAATAAAAAGGCGTAGGGATAACCTTAAACTTTTCTACCGGAAATGTACCCTTGAGCATAATATGTATTATTTGAAAAGATTACAGAAATGCGAAATAAAAGGGCAACCTTAAAAGACTGCCCTTATTATTATTTAGTTATTAAATAGATGATCACTAAGGGCTTGAAGAGCTCGCTTCTTATCTTCAGCTTTTACCAGTAACGATACGTTATAATTGCTACCGCCATAAGAAATCATACGAACAGGAACATCTTTCAATGAATGAACGATTTTAGCTTCAAAACCAACATTCTCCCATTCCAGATCACCGACAACACAGATAATCACCATATCCGGATCTACTGTTACTGTTCCGAATTTCTTCAAATCATCCACGATCTCTTCCAGATGTTTACGATTGTCAATCGTAACGGAAACACCCACTTCCGAAGTGGTTACCATATCTATTGGTGTCTGGTAGTTTTCAAATATCTCAAAAACTTTACGAAGAAAACCGGTAGCCAATAACATACGACCACTCTTTATCTTGATCGCAGTAATATTTTCTTTCGCCGCAACAGCTTTGATCAACCCTTTTTCAGTTGCATTTGAAATCAATGTACCCGGAGCTTTCGGTTCAATTGTATTCAGTAAACGCACCGGTATATTGTTCAGTTTAGCCGGAAGAATACAGGTCGGGTGTAATATTTTCGCACCGAAATAGGCTAACTCTGCCGCTTCCTCAAAATGAAGGTTACGCACCGGAGATGTTTTATCCACAATACGGGGATCATTATTATGCATACCGTCGATATCCGTCCAAATCTGTATTTCTTCCGCATTAATAGCGGCACCTACCAGTGAAGCTGTATAATCACTACCACCACGCTGCAGGTTATCAATCTCGGCATAAGCGTTCCGGCAAATATAACCCTGTGTGATATACAGGTCCGCATCTTTTTGCTGATCCAGCAACTTCAATAATTTTTCCTTGATATATACCGGATCCGGTTCTGCATTTTTATCCGTACGCATATAATCCAAAGCCGGGATCTGTACCGAATTAACTCCACATTCGTTCAGGTAGAGATTCACCATACCGGTAGAAAGCAACTCACCCTGTGCCAACACGATACGCTCTTCAAACAAGGTAAACAGATCTTTCGTAAAGGTACGGATCAAATCAAATATAGATTTTATATGTTCTTTGGCCTTCTGTTTATATTCTTCGGTAGCATATAATTCTTCCACATGGTCATAATATTTCATGGCCAATTTGTTGATGATTTCATTGGCTCCGTCCGGATTCTTTTTATACAAATAATCCGATATTTCCACCAATGAGTTGGTTGTACCTGACATGGCAGACAACACGACAATCTTACGCTCGCCTGTAATCAGTTTTGCTACATCTTTCATTCGTTGGGCTGAGCCCACAGAAGTACCGCCAAACTTTAAAACTTTCATTTTCTTCTATAGATATTAATTGGTTTATTTCGCTCCGATTGGATTTTTCATTAAGCCTTTTCTGCCCCAATCGTTTAGCAGGTGCAAAGTTACAATAAAAAATTATTCTTTTATATCACTCAAACGGGCATTCTCACACTTTACGATGCGAGCCGGATAATTATGAACCAGCGTATAGTTGTGCGTAGTCATCACCACTGCCGTTCCTTTACTGCAAATATCATGTAAGAGTTGCACGATTTGTCCGCTTGTCTCCGGATCCAGATTACCGGTAGGTTCATCAGCCAGAATAAGCTTCGGATCATTCAATAACGCCCGGGCAATCACGATACGCTGCTGTTCACCACCCGATAATTCATGCGGCATCTTATACCCTTTATTCTGCATGCCAACCTGCGTAAGCACCTCTTCTATCCGTTTACTGATATCCGTTTTTTTCTTCCATCCGGTTGCTTTCAAAACAAACTCAAGGTTCCGGATCACCGTACGATCGGTCAACAGTTGAAAATCCTGAAAAACGATCCCCAGTTTCCTCCTCAAATAAGGAATATCCTTTCGTTTGACATTCACCAGATTATAATCCATCAACCAGGCCTCACCCTTCAAAATAGGAATTTCACCATATAACGCTTTCAGCAGACTGCTCTTACCGGAGCCGACTTTTCCAATGACATACACAAACTCACCATTATGGAGTGTCAGGCAGGCTTCTTGCAAAATAAGGTTTTCATCACGACAAACCTCCACATCCTTCAGTTTAAGCAGTACTTCATCCATCGTTTTCGTTTTTATTCTTTATGTCTTTTCTTTAACTCCCTGGCCAGATCCTCTATACGCAACCCTTTACTGGTCAACAGGACAATCAGGTGATAAAGCATATCGGAGGCTTCATAAATAAAACCTTCCTCCGTACCATTTGTTGCTTCAATTACCGTTTCAACAGCCTCCTCTCCCACTTTCTGTGCCATGCGGTTCACACCTTTGGCAAACAATGAAGTGGTATAAGAACCTTCCGGCATCTCCTGATGACGACGCTCAATAAAATCCTGAAGATATTTCAGGAACATCACATCTTCTATATTTTTTTCACCGAAACAGGTATCATCGCCTTTATGACAAACCGGACCGGCAGGGATAACCTTGATCAGCAACGTATCATCATCACAATCCGCCTTTATACTGACTACCTGAAGCGTATTACCACTTGTTTCACCCTTCATCCACAAGCGATTTTTTGAACGACTGTAAAAAGTCACCTTCCCTGTTTTGCAGGTTTCCGTTACAGCCTCTTCATTCATAAAACCCAGCATCAGGATTTTATTCGTATTGTTATCCTGCACAATAGCAGGAATCAATCCGTTCATTTTTTCAAAATTCAAGTTCATTATTTCTGCCTTTATAATCGTACACTTATCCCTTCGTTTTTCAAATATTCTTTTAATTCGCCGATTTTAATTTCACCGAAGTGGAATACACTGGCAGCTAATGCCGCATCAGCCTTACCTTTCAGAAAAGCATCTTTAATATGCTCCCTGTTTCCGGCTCCACCCGAAGCAATAATCGGGATATGTAATTCATCGGCCAACTGAGCCAAAGCTTCATTCGGATAACCCTCTTTTACGCCGTCGTGCGTCATACTGGTAAACAGGATTTCACCGGCGCCCCGGCTTTCTGCCTCTTTCGCCCATTCCAATAACTGCCGGTCGGTCGGTACACGTCCGCCATTCAGGTAACATCTCCAGACATCATCTTCAAAATTGCCATCAATAGCCACCACACAAACCTGACTACCAAAATTACGGGCAATCTCATCAATCAATCCCGGATTACGCAGCGCCGCAGAATTGATCGAAACCTTATCCGCACCGGCATTCAACAGACGATCAACATCCTGTATTTCATTGATACCACCACCAACCGTAAACGGAATACTTATTTCTGCCGCCACTTTTTTGACTAACTCCGTAAAAGTTTTCCGTCCTTCATGAGAGGCTGTAATATCCAGATAAACAAGTTCATCTGCTCCTTCGCGACTATATTGCGCACCTAATTCAACCGGATCTCCCGCCTGACGGAAATTGACAAAATTAACCCCTTTTACTGTTGCACCGTCTTTTACATCCAGACAAGGTATAATCCGTTTAGCTAACATCTTCAAATGTATCGTTTAATTTTTAATAAATCTAATTAAATCTTTCAGTTTTATCCGTCCTTCATAAATGGCCTTACCAAAAATTACAGCCGGAATCCCTGCCTCTTCCAACGCAGCGATATCATCAATCGAACTCACACCACCGCTGGCAATCAGATAAACCGGTACGGCTGCCAGAATCTCTTTATACAATTCTACCGCAGCACCTTGCAACATACCATCCCGGCCAATATCCGTACATATCACCTTATTGATCCCTTTCTGATGATAACCTTCGATAAAAGGAATCAGCTCCAGTTCAGTACTTTCCTCCCAACCACTGACAGCAATCTTGCCCTCTTTGGCATCCGCCCCGAGAATAATCCGCTCATTCCCGAAACGTTCGATCCAGGAGGTAAACATTTCCGGATTTTTCACAGCGATACTACCACCGGTAATCATCTTCGCCCCACTCTCAAAAGCGATATGCAGATCTTCCTCTTTCTTTAATCCACCACCAAAATCAATCACCAATGCAGTCCGGTTCGCCAGTTTTTCCAGGACACGGTAGTTGACGATATGTCCCTGCCGGGCTCCGTCGAGATCAACCACATGAAGTCGTTGGATACCATGATCCTCAAACATCTTCGCCACCTCCAACGGGTCTTCATTATAGACCTTTTTGGTTGCGTAATCACCCTGCGTCAGACGAACACATTTACCTTCAATAATATCTATAGCCGGAATTAACTCTATCATTATTTATTGTATCAGAGATTCAGGAAATTTGTCAGTATCGCCTCCCCTACCGAACCGCTTTTCTCGGGATGGAACTGGGTGGCATAATAATTCTCCTTATGCAAAGCCGCGCTGAACGGTTGGATGTAATTCGTCGTTGCCGCCGTATACGCATTGACAGGTACATAATAACTATGTACAAAATAGACAAAAGCATTCTCCTGCTTCGGCGTAAACAATCCGCTGTTTACATTTTCCAGACTGTTCCAACCCATATGCGGCACCTTATCTTCATGACGTTGAGGCATAAAACGCTTCACCTCCACATCAAAAATACCCAGACAATCGACATGACCCTCTTCCGACCGACGGCACATAACCTGTTGACCAAGACAAATCCCCAGAACAGGCTGTTTTAAGCCGCAGATCAATCGATCCAAACCAGTAGCTTTCAAGTGATTCATAGTCGTCGCGGCTTCGCCCACGCCAGGAAAAATCACCTTATCCGCTTTCTGTATCGACTCCTTATCCCCCGTCACCCTATACGGAACACCTAAGCGCTTCAATGCATATTCAACAGAATAAATATTACCCGCGTTATATTTGATAATGGCTACATCCATGATTGGGAGATTACGTAATCGAGTCGCAAAAGTAACAATTTCCTATGACATATTCACTGCAAAAGCAGGAAA
>JAJDIA010000010.1 GCA_030266465.1 Parabacteroides sp. OttesenSCG-928-G21
ATTAACCGTATTTAACTACTCATTTAATCAAAATCCCGGATGAAATGGATTTGACGCTTTGTCGGATTCTATTCCGGGTTTTTGACAACTTTTGAAAATCATTGCAATGATTTTTATTTGAGCTTTCATTTTGTCAATAGATCGGTTTTTAGCCTGACATCCTGATTTTCCATGAGTCTCATTTTAGCGATTCTAATAGAGTAGGCTCGTATATAGACCCGAATTTTTGATTCTACGAGGGGGTAAAATGACAGATTGATAGTTGGTGGGAATTCTGACATTTTGTAAACAAACCTTTCATCATTATAAACTCAATAACCTAAATCATCCCTGTTGAAAAGTATTTTAGAGGAATCTGCTTTTATTCCATATATTTGCAGCTCAACATTATTATTTGAATTATGGAATACCGGAAAATAGGCAAAACTAATATGTCTGCCAGCATCATAGGGTTAGGAACCGAATATTTGGATAATCAACCTTATTCTGTTGTTGAAAAGACGATTCATGCGGCACTGGAGCATGAAATCAACATCATGGATTTATTCATGCCCGGGGATACTGTGCGTGCAAATATCGGGAAAGCCCTCAAAGGTAAACGGGACAAAATGCTGATCCAGGGACATATTGGTTCAACCGACTTGAATGACCAATATGATATATCGCGCGATCTGAATATATGCAAGCAGTATTTTGAAAACCTTCTGCGCAACCTGGATACAGATTATATCGATCTGGGAATGCTTTGTTTCATGGATTCGGAAGAAGATCTGTCTCTGATCTTTACCAATGGTATTGTAGATTATGCCCTTGAATTAAAGCAAAAAGGGATTATCCGGGCCATAGGAGCCAGTTCACATAATCCGCTGGTAGCAAAAAAGCTGGTGGAGAAAGGTATACTCGACCTCCTGTTGTTCAGTATTAATCCGGCATTTGATATGACACCGGCTGATGCCTATGTATTGAGTACATTCGACGATTCCTTTGCCGATCAGCAATACGAAAGTATTGATCCGAGACGTGCAGAGCTGTACAAGGTATGCGAACAGAATGAAGTGTCGATCACCGTGATGAAAACATTAGGTGGCGGCCGCTTATTGACAGCTGAACACTCTCCGTTTAAAAAGCCATTAAGCGTATCCCAGTGTATTCATTATGCACTTACGCGTCCGGCAGTAGTAAGTACATTAATCGGATGTCAGTCACACAAACAGGTGGAAGAGGCGATTGCCTACCTGCACCAGACCGATGAAGAGCGCGATTATACCGCTGTCATCGCAGGTTATCAGGGAGATTTCAAAGGAAATTGCGTCTATTGCAACCATTGCCAACCTTGCCCCGTGAATATTGATATCGCCATGGTCAATAAATACCTGGATATTGCGTCGCTAAATGAAACGCAGATACCTCCGAGCATCCGACAACACTACCTGTCGCTTTCCGCCCATGGTTCCGATTGTATCGCCTGCGGTTCATGTGAAGAGAAATGTCCGTTCTCAGTACCCATCATCGACCGGATGGCAAAGGCGGGTAGTCTTTTTGAATAAGATTAAACCGAATGAAACAAAAAAAGCATTCAGCCTTAACGCTGAATGCTTTTTTGTGTGATCCGGGCGGGATTCGAACCCACGACCCACAGCTTAGAAGGCTGTTGCTCTATCCAACTGAGCTACCGGACCGGCCTTTATTCGGGCGCAAAGGTAGGGAATAAATTTGGATAAGCAAAAGCCTGAATATATTTTTCTTTATAAGCTAATCCAATAATTTAATTTCACCATAAACACATTGGATGCCGGAAGTCCGAACATACGATCCAGATTATTTCCCCATCCGGAGATCACCTGTTTGTCGCGATTTGACATCGTGTGCTCCCATACCAGATAGAGCGTAGAACCAGGCTTGTATTCCCAACGGGCAACCAGATTGGAACGAAACTCATTAAAACTGAAATTCGGATCCTTAAACTGATAATCTTTATCACCCCAATTCACTGCATATACACCATTTGTCGGGCCACTGATTTCACTGTTCGCAAATTGATGAAAACGCTCTTCATGATTCCAGGCCAATGTATTGGTTGCGTGCTTAAACTCACTGTATTTAGCTGTCGATGTATACGGTGAGCCATAGAACTGAATCGAGATATCCGGCGTCACATTCATCTGCACTTTCAGCGTCAAACCATAGGTCTCCTGATCCATGCGTCCCATCACATAATCATTGGAAGAGAACGGAATATTGGTTGTTCCGCTCGGTATTGTGGCCACATACTGCATGTGCTCCTTCTTCGTGTCATAATTAAACTCACCGGAGATCAGGAGGTGATTCCCTAAACGAAGCGAAACCTTTGGCGTTATCGTGTGATACTGATTCCCGCTTGTACAATAGTCATTTACATACTTCGCGGATAAGACCACGCGTTTGGATTTATCCGTATTGACATTAATCGTACTTACAAGAAACGGGCTTACACGAAGCGCAGGACCCCCATAAAGTTTCCGGGTACCGATAAAGTTCCATCCGTAATTCTCGGTAAAATTAATCTCGAAACGATTCAAAAACATCGTCTTCCAATTAAAGTTCAGCGTATTATGGATAGAGCGGCCACCGTAGTCCCATTTGTTAGTCTGCTTCAATGTAAAGGTATTGTTCCGGAAAATCTTCCAAGTATTGGTTTGCTTAAAAGCTATTTCCGTTTCGTTAGATATATAATCAGCTTCTTTCATATAACCGACCGTATTCAAATCAAACCCAGGAGACGCCCAGTTAAATGCTTCCGAAAAAGTCCATTTCGCATTTCCTTTTCTGCCAATTTTCAGATAACCGCCGGTTCCGGTCAGTGACGTCCGGTTCGGATCAACACCCAGATAATCCGACGTCGTCCGCTGGTAGTAATGGGTTGAACTTTGCTGCAAAGCCGTGATCGCCTCTTCCGAGCCGGTCAGGTGGCTTAACATCCCCTTCCCCTCAATATAATACAGACGGTTAGCGAAATACTGTGTGAAGTCTATTCCAGCCGTATAGGCATTCTGGACAAGCATATTCTCCAGATGCACCTGGTCGTCGAACACCCGGTTGACCGATGTCACCATCCCGCCCAACAGCGTATTCCCCTTCCAGTTCTTCTGCACGCGGGCAACGGTATAGTTAGTCAACGGCTCAACAACCTCTTTCGCCTCCGCCCCGTCACGGGTAACCTTCAAAGAAGAGCGGGCGGTTATACTCTGTACCAAACCCAGCGTCACGCCCCGTTTATTCGTCCCCGTCAGCTTCAAGGCGCCGATAATCGGCACATTCTCGGAGGTCGCCGCAAAGCTCGTCTCGTTATCTATCCCCTTCGGGCTATACGAAGGCTTGGAACCAATGCGGCGCGTATAAAACATCATATCGCTACCGTTATTAAAGTCCATGATATGCTTCCCCTCCAGGAAGAACGGACGTTTCTCGTCGTAGAACGTCTCATACGCCGTCAGGTTCATCACCGAAGGATCCAACTCCACCTGTCCGAAGTCCGGATTGACCGTCACATCGAGCGTGAAATCCGACAACGCGAACTTCGCATCCAGCCCGACGTTCCCGCCCCAGGAATTACCCTTCTGATACGGACTACCCGGTATCTCCGGCTCATTCTTGTACTTGCCCATCGTATAGGGAAGAATCTCTATTCCCCGCGGCTTAGGCAAATCCGTCATGCCATGCAGCTCACCAAACGAAAACACATGCCCATTGTTCTTCAGCGGAATCAAACTCCAATTCTGCGTTTCACTATTCCTCCGAATAATGCGGCGGATATGCAATCCCCAGACGCCATCCTCCGAATCCTGGTTGTAACGCAACTGACTGAACGGAATCCGTATCTCCGCCGTCCAGCTCGAATCCGGCAGGTTCACATGCGTCTTCGCATCCCATACCGCGTTCCAACTACGATTAGCTGTAAGCTGGTCGGTAACCACCAAATCCGTTTTGTTGCCACCCAGATTCAGGTTGAACTCCGGCGCTGCACGGAAATCGTGATACGTATCGAAAGCGATACTCACCAATTCGCCCACATTGTTCGCGTCCCGGTTGTCGATAAACCGGTTCATCTTTTCCGGCTCCGCATCCTTGCAGTAAATCCCTACGTAAAGATATTTATCGTCATAAAAAATCTTCGCCCGTGTCGGCGAATTTGTCGGACGGCGTTCATACGGCGACACCTGCACAAACGTTTCCGACCATTCGCCCTGATTCAGCCAGACATAATCGTCCAACCGGCCATCAATCACCGGCTGATTCCCCGTCAGCTTCAGCACATTATATGCCCGCTTATAAGCATCCTCAAAAGGAATCTGTTCATAATTCTGGGCGTTGGATACAAAGACAAAAAACAAACACAACAATAAAAGTTTATACCTCATGATTAGCTCTATTCTTCCGATTTATACAAACGAGCTTCTTCCCTCCCGGTCCGGATCATTCTTTACTTCACACGTGTCGTCCAATATCATCGTTTCAACATTCTCAACTGAAAATTCCGGCCATTGCGGCAAAGACGGTGTGTTCGGATTTCCCGTACGGGCAAATGCCAACAGTGCGTCAGCCATCTTTACAGACAATTCGCGCGGCCGCGTCCCCCCGCCCGTGTGCGTCAGCATCAGATCCGTATTTAAGAACCAGAAACAAATATCCAAACAGTGGAACGCGCGCATCCGACCGTCGAACAACGGCGGGCACCAACCAAACCACGCCAGATAAACCGGCGACTGCTGCTGCTTTTTCATCGTCGCGGCACGAATAACATTCTGTCGGTTAGCCGTTATCAACGACCACACCTCTACCGGCTTCGCATTCGGGAAGTTGCGGGCATACGCGTTCACGATCGTAGCCGTTTTATCGCCGAACCGGCTCTGCAAGCGCTCGATAACGCCCTCCAGCGTGATGTTTTCCAGTTCCGCGTTCGTCCGGCTGGGCGCCTGCTCATGGAAAGTAGTACACAGCATCATCGGGACATCCGGTGAACCCGGCAAAGCCTCCTCAAAGAAGGTTCCCGTAGGCAGATAAACGCCGTCGGCTACCGGTCTGAAGCCTCCTGCGATACCTGTCTCCTGCCGCATTGTTGCCGAGGCACGATTCGCCAGATCCAGATACTCGCGCCAAGAAAGTTCCTGCAGTTTATCGATCTGAGACGGTTGCAATTTCGCCTCTTTCAGTATATATTCGCCCAATTTCTGAGCCGTCTCTTTACTTGTGGCACTTACCGACGATCCGCTCAATGGCACAGCCTTATGAATCAACCCCTTCGCCTGCGGGCAAGCCGACAAAATACACACTTTGCTACCGCCACCGGACTGTCCGATGATCGTTACATTCCCCGGGTCGCCACCAAAGTTCGCGATATTGTCGTGCACCCATTGCAGGGCAGCTATCATATCCAACATCCCGACGTTTCCCGAATCTTTGTACTTCGCACCGCCCACGGCAGAGAAGTCCGCAAAACCAAACGCCCCTAAACGGTGGTTGATAGAGCAGTAAACTACATCCCCATAGCGTGTAATGTTCTCGCCATGATATCCATCCTGTTCGATGCCGTTTCCGCTGGTAAAGCCACCCCCGTGCAACCAAACAATCACCGGTCGCTTCTTATTGTCAAGGGCATTTGTCCAGACGTTGATCGTTAAACAGTTCTCGCTCACCTCGTCATAATTCCAATGGTCAACAAACGCACCGTAGCTTGTCGACGAACGATCGTAAATGTTCTGCGGCGCAGAGTTGCCATAGAACACGGCCGGACGAATCCCCTCCCACTTCTCATGCTTCTGTGGCGGCATAAAACGATTCGCTCCTGTTGTATTCGCGCCATACGGTATACCCAGGAAGGTGTACACTCCACGCATAATAAAACCCTTCACCTTGCCGTATTCCGTTTCGGCAATAGCAATATCATCGCCGATCTGTAAAATCGGACCTTCATACGTTACAGCCTTTCCGGCTACTGAATCACAACTGGTAAGTGGCAGGGCAACACCTGTAGTTAATGCGGCTGTTCCCATCCCCAAGCCTTTCATAAAGGCACGTCTGTTAACTGGTTTGTTCATGATGTATATAGTATTAGATGTAACGAATTTCAATTTTGTCTTTTAAGTCGATTCCCCTATCTCCCGACAGGAATACTACAAATATATTATTTTCTTCCGAAAGAAGCCTTTTTTCAGCGTGAAAAATAATCGGTCTCCGGAATCAGCATCAAAAATCCACGATTCTCTATTTTTTACACTTTTTTCTTGCGATTTTTTTCGAGAATAGTTTTCCGGGTATCCGGAAAGGGTCAAACATTTTTGCGAGAGGTTTCCCGGGTATCCGGAAAGGGTCCAACATTTTTGCGAGAAGGTTTCCGGATGTCCGGAAAGGGTCCAACATTTTTGCGAGAAGGTTTCCGGGTATCCGGAAAGGGTCCGATCTGTTTGTGAGAAGGTTTCCGGGTATCCGGGAAGGGTCCGATCTGTTTGTGGGAAGGTTTCCAAGGTCATGGAAAGGGTCCGATCTGTTTGTGGGAGACTTTCCAAGGTCATGGAAAGGGTCCGATCTGTTTGTGGGAGGTTTTCCAAGGTCGTGGAAAGGATCGAAAATATTGAGGAGTACCTGAACAACGTGAAGGGGAGGTGGTTTGAAGTATTCTTTTTAATGTTACATCAAACCACCTCCCCCTTGCTTGCGCGCGGGTACTCCTCCTTTTCTAAGGAGTAGAGCCGAGAAATGATTTTATCCCTATCAATTGCCCTTTTTAAACACCCGGTAAGAGTGGGGCATTAAGGTCAGGCGATAGGTATTCGTAGGTACGGCGCCGCGCAGTCTTCGACTGAAGTTGTTTTGCGAAGCCTCGGGCATTTTCTCGATGATAGTGCCTTCGCTTACCATATCCGTTAATGTTTGGACATCCTGACTGGTGTGGATCTTGATAGACACGGGTTCGTCGAGGAATGATTCTACGATGAAGGTTCCGTTATCATATAAGAATAGTCCCACTTTGGAAGGGGCTTCGATACGCACATCCAGGTCTTTGCTTAATACTTGCCGCCAGGCGTTGAGAATGCCTTCGGGCAGGTCATACAGGTTACCGAAATCTTCCGGTATGGTGATGACGTAGAGGTTTCCCTTCGAGTATTCCGAACGCGTAAGCATGGGGTATCCACTCACGCCGCGGGTCAACGGTCGACCGGCGCTCAGCAGTTCCCAGGAGTCGTTGGTCTGGTACTGGATTTGTGTGATGAGGATATCTTTGTCGGTTTTGCCATGCGTCCCGAAATCGTTGACCAAGGCGAGGTGGTCGGCACGTAGTTCGGCAATTTCGGCTACCTTTTCGGGGATGGCTTTCAGTAGATTACTTGTTATCACGACATCTCCGCCGCGCTGGAGCTGGGCTTTCATCTTGGTGGCGATATCCGGATCATACTTGGCCTGTTCGGTTAACAAAACGACCTTCTGATCGGTGGGGAATTCGGGCACCATATCCATTGGGAGGCCTATCATTCCTAAATAGTTCTGTAGAAAATCATCGCCGAGCGAATGAAAAGGTTTGTAGGACTTGATACCGACAGGATTTCCCAGCTTATATACGAACTGATCGACCTGCTCCAGGGATACGGCGGCAACGCGTGCCAGTGTGGTGGGCGTAACTTCCTGTCCGTTGGCTGTTTTGATGGGCCTCATCATGGCGTCGTAGTCGAAGCTGGTGCCTTGTCCTTGCCAGGGCGTGCGGTGAACTTCCGGACGCAGGCGCGTCCCGAGCAGTTGATTGTAGGCAAATAGTGCGATCTCCGGCGCCTTGCCAAACATAGAGAGCCAAAGTTGTTCGGCGTAGCGGTCCATACCCATGTTAGAGCCCCCGGAATCTACCCAGCCCCCGAGGTTATAGCCGGGACGCAGGTTATCGAAGTAGCGGACGATGTTATAGCTCAAATAATTCTGCAAATGCTGCGCAGAGGAGGGGTCGCGGGTCTCGGTACCGCTCCAAACGCCGTCAAACATCTTCGGACCGGTGTTGAGATCGAAGCCTAAGCCTTGAAAGTGGTCATACCAGTTCGGGTATTTGATGATTATTTTCACGTTGGGGTTTACCTTCTTGGAGGGCTTGATGACTAAGTTCTGTCCCGCCTCGGTCAATAGGGCGGTACGGTACTCGGTCCAGCTTTTGTTGCCTTTCGCCTTAATTTCGATGTCCGATTTACAACTGGTGAAGAAGAAGTCGTCCAGGATAAAGTCGTCGAAATGTTTTGCGGTATGTTCGGCGATCTCCTGCACGAGCTTACGGTGTTCCGGATCTGAGTAACAGAAGGTTTCAAAGCTGTTGGATTCGTCAATGGTATAGGTAATGCCCCCTCCTACTTCGATGCCGCGGTCCTGGAAGTATTTCTTGGCCTGTTCGAGAGTCTCGCTGGGCACGATGAGGAGGTCGCGGTGGGTTTCGAGGTAGATTTTATCGACTTTGAGTTGGTCGGATATGATTGTCCAGGTGGAATCCAGCCAATGGAGGTCTTTCATCTTCTCTACTTCATAGGCGCGGGTATATACGGAGACTTTGAAGCTCTTGTAATTGCCCGCGAATGCTGCCGTGCTGATCAGTAGCAGGGCGAGAATAGCTGCTGTGCGTTTCATGGGATGTGGTTTTAAATGATTGTTCGACAATTTAATTGTTTATTAATCTTGCGACAGTAATTGCTGTGCCGCTAAGACAAGGAACATATAGTGGGAAGATCCGCCTCCCATCACATATTCTACCTGCTGCCATAAATAGGGGAAGACAAGTAGCTCGGGGAAATCCGGCCGGATAAGGGCAGTCCCTGAAATAACGCCGCCGGGGATATAGGACCAGTCGGCACGGTTCAGTCCATAGCCTACGGTAGCGGAGATGGTTCCCACGCCGGAGGCAAAGGAGGATGTATTCAATCCCGGATGGCAACCTAAGACGAAGTTCAAGGCGTTATAGATATACTCCGCGCCGAAGATGTCGGGATAGGCGGTGTGCAGGAAGTAGTGGCGGTAGCCGAAGGATTGAATGTCCCATCCTGCGCCCCAGATATGCGGACGGTATGGGATGCCGTAAGGAGTTTCCGCGCCTTGTTTATCCAGCTCGTTTTTGAATCCGAATAGGGCTTCGCGGACTGCTTTTGTGAATTTGGCGTCGCCCATCTTTTTCTCGGCACGTCCGACATACCAACCGACGCGACTAATATTTTGGGCGATGTATTCCGTTTCATCGAGCAGGTGTTGCTTATATTTATTTTCGCCGGTTGTGAGGTACAGTTCTACGGCGGCGTGAATTTTGGCGGCTCTCGAGCGGTTCTCCAAACGGGTAATCTCAAAGAGTTCGCGGGCGGCTTCGAGCGCCTGTGTGCTCAACGTATCGTTGAAGCCTTTCAAGACACGAGCGGCGGCTGCCATCTGGGCAGCGGTGGTGAGTTCACGGGAGGGGTTGTCTTCCGTAAAGACCCAGCGGTCGTCTTCGTTGCCAATTAGGTTATCGGTCATGGCGCCGGCGTCGCCCAGCATAACGTATTGACGGAGGTCGTTACAGATGATGCCTCTATAGAGGCGTCCCAATGCACGATAACCACCGACGACGGTAAGGGCACCGTTCTCGATCTGCTGTAACAGGTCGGCCTTGCCATCCGGCTGGTGGATTTCTACGACGCGCGAAAGTTGGTCGATGGCTGTGGCGTCGTAATCGACGTTAAATGATTCGTAGGCTAATGCCAGGATGTAGGTTTCACCGGCCTGCGATTCTACGCGGAGGTCGAAGTCGCCGGCGTCATGCCAACCGCCGATGTTTAGTCCGGGCACAATGTCTCCGGAGTTGTATTTTGTAAGTGTAGAGGCTCCCTGGGTGTATCCGTCGATATGGTTATAATCAACCGGCGCCATACGGGCGTCGTCCATGTGGCAGAAATCATGCCATACGCGATACTTTTCATTCACGCGAACATGACACATTTGTACGGGCAGGAAATATTCCAATACCGGTTGCCAGGCACCGCGGTCGTAGACGTCGCGAGCGATGCGGAAGATGGAGGATTCGGAGTTGCCGTATTTCACTTTATAAAGTCCTTCGTCGGTTGCGGAGGTGAAGTCGAATTTCACATAATTGTAACGAAGAAACTGTCCCCATTCCTCATTATTTCCTGATGCGATGACAAGCTGTTCGCCATTTTCGGTGATTTTATAGAGGCGTGGTTGATCCCTTTTCGTCTCCCGCTTATCTAACTCGATGATGGCAACCTTGGATTGATTAGGGTGGTAGCCTAACTGCGAGGTTTGAACAACGGGAGCATACAGCCACTCGTTAACAACGTTCGGTGTAATGACCCATTTGATTGCTTCGCGGGTTGCACCGGCAGGGACTTCACTGCGGACAACAAACCAGCCGTTGTTGTGATTCATCCGACCGTCGTATAACATCAGATCGGTGCCTTTCGTCTCAATGGTAAAGCGGTTGTACGGATCATCCGGCCTTACGGTGAAGCGTTTCCCGATGGCGTAGGGTTCTGAGACGATATCGTCAGCAATTATAGGGCTGTAATGCTTTCCGTGGCTCGTTAGGTCGGCGGCATTGGCTTTGCCTTCAGGTTTGAAGTTACCCATCGACGGGTAGTTGGCCGGCTCATATTTCGTCGGGCCGTTCGGATGCTGCGGGAATATGCCCGTCTGACCATCCATTAGCCAGGGCTTTCCGAAGAGAGCGCCGGGAAATAGTTCCAGATTAAAGCCCACTTTCCCGAGAAACTTCTCCGGGATTGGTCGGTCTAAATCAACTGTCACGATTGTGGCGGCGCCTTCACCTCTGACGGTTACCGTGTAGTTAAAAACCAGGTCCGGATAAATCATCGGATTAAATCCTGTCATGTGACGAGAGGAATCCGGGAAGCTCAGCTGTGCCGTAATCGTATTCTTTGCCATGTCCAACTTACGGTCGCGTTGCTTGGGGACAGGCTGCCACTGACCAGGCGTAGGCTCTAAACGGATATCGCCGTTAGTCGCCACCCGGTTTCCGTGCATGATAATAGATACTCCGCCTTGATGGCCTTCCGGATAAATGTCATCAAAAGCCATGATATCTACTCCCTGATTTTGGAAATAGCCTTGTTCGATTAACTTAAATTGTTGGGCTGTCGTAGAAAAGACAATACAGAATAGTCCGAGAAATAGAATTCCCAAAAAGTTCTTCTTCATTATGATTTAGCGTTTTGTGGTTTATACTTATATAATCTAATATCTATCCGTAGTCCTTACCTTCTTATTCGCAAATATATTATAAAAATGTAGTTAATACGCTATGGTATATTATTTATCTTTTTCCCAGTTAAAGGCTCAATGATAAATCCTACCCATTGTCCGTTTCTTTTGATCCCAAAATCTCCTTTAAAATCCCAGGTAGCAAACCCAAAATCATATTGATTGAACAAAGTAGCCATATCTTTATACCAGGCGGCACTGGCTTCATCAGGCGCTTTTGTTATACATCCGAATTCTCCGCAATAAACGGCTAATCCATATTTTTTCGCTGCATCGACCACCTGTTTGAAATCGTTGGAGATTGTTTCTATGTTACAAATCGTATTTGTAGCATAGGCATATTTTTCCTGAATGTTCTGAGGTTGTTGAGCCATCTCTTCCGGTTTAACCAGGACTCCCGGATAGTGTATAGGACCTGTATAATCCCGGGTGCCGGAAGACCAGCTTGCCTTGTAGTGAGTCAGCAACATCGGACCATAGTAGTGGAAGCTAATAATCAGGTTTTTATCATTAGCCGGAATGCACAGATCTTTCACCGTTTCGAAACTCTGCCAGCGGTTTGATCCAATAACAACCGTCCGGTTAGGTTCGTATTTGCGCACCTCTTCCAGGCAGCGGTTGACTATCTTGTTCCATATTTCCGGTTCATCGGCAACCGGTTCGTTCATCAATTCATAGGCAAGCATTTCATTCGGATATTGTTTCAGTTCTTCCGATAATAGTCTCCAGCAGTTATAGAATTGCTCCTGGGCTTTTTCTTCTGTAAACAGCGGCTTCTCCTGTGCGTTAAAGAAGTGTGTACGCAAGATATGCAGATCGACTACAGCCTTCAGGTTGTATTCCTTGCACCATCCCAGTGCGTTGTGTAATAACTGAAATGCTTCCGATTCTTTTTCCCCGTCTTCGGTAAACATCTGTTCTTCATCGATAGGGATTCGCAGATGATCGAACCCAAGCGCAGCCAGATCTTTTACATCACTCCGTGTGAAATATTGCAGGCGTGTTTCTCCCCTGGCTTTGCTTTGTGAAAGCCAATGACTGATATTGATTCCTTTTTTAGCCTGAAAAGTGGCCTGCGCCGATAGGTTGCCTGACAGACAACAAACACATATCAGCAAAACAATATAAACAAATAAATTCTTTTTCATGATATTTTTTTATTGATTAATTAATCACTGTGTTATTCTTTCCCACTTGAAAGTAGTGGTATTTTTTTAGGGAATCATACCCATTGCCCTGATATATCCTTCGTTCTTTGTCGTATTGGCAAACTTCATATTTTCGAGGAGTTCTTTCAACGCCTTCTTCACGACTTCCTGATCCGGGCGCGCAGCACGTATCTTAGCAAAGCTGCTGCGGTCGGTCTGAGTATATTTCACAATGATATCCCAGTTTTCGGGAGTCGGAATCGTTAACATACAAGCTCCGCCGGTCGTCATTTTCTTATATGGCCAGTAATGCCAGCCGATATTATTGCGCTCCATCAAACGAGTCCAAGCAGCAATCCATTCATCTGAATTTTCACCGGTTTCACCCATGTACATAGGTAGGTTGACCTTATCCCTGAAATCAACGAAATCCTGAATATTAGCCTGCAGTGTATCACACCAGTAACGGTGGCAAGTGTACATTATATTGTCATCAAATTTGGAGTCTTTCAGGACTGCAAAATTGGTGTTCCATTGAGCGCCGGCTAACAATATAACGTGGTTTTTATCTACCGTGCGGATAGAGTCTACACATCTTTTATAAACAGGTTCAAGCATCTCATCCAAACGAGAGCGGTCTGGGAAGAAATTGGCAATAGGTTCATTCAGCAAGTCATATCCTAAGACTAGTGTGTCATTAGCATAGTGTTCAGCTATATTTTTCCAGATCGAGCAGAACCGAGTCTGACTTTCTACACTTTCGAATAACCAGGGATAACCATAACTATCATCTATATTATCGCCTGTCTGTCCTCCTGGCGCATCATGCATATCCAAGATAACGTATAATCCTTCCTGACGACACCATTCGATTATCTGGTCGATCAACTCAAAGCCGTCATGATTGGAGTCAAGTCCCATATAATCTTCGTTTGTAAACAGCTTGTAATGGAACGGTATACGGATCGAGTTCATCCCCGTCTGTTTGATATATTTAATATCATCCTGCGTGATATAATTCTTTTTAAACTCTTTCCAGAACCAATTAGTAAAATCAGGGCCAACCATTTCTGAGAAGGCGTCATTTATCGTCCGGTAACAATTCACATTCTGAAACAGGAACATATACCCTTCTGGATTTAACCAGTTACCCAGATTTATTCCCTGAATAAAGAATTTCTCTCCATTAGATTTGATCAAATTCGGCCCATCTACCCGAATAAAAGTTTCACGGGGAAGAGGTTGTTCTTTTTGTCTATCTTTAGGGGAGAGACAACCTACAAATAATACAAATGCTGATAGAATAAATAATGCTTTTTTTGTCATCTTAGATAAGTTTTAATGTTTCTATATTAGTATTTTCCTTTCTTCATTAAGATTTTTGCCAAAAGTAAGATGAAACAAAAAATACAACGGTTCATGAATGTATCCTAAGAATACCTTAAATGTATCATCGGCATACAAGAATACTTCCAAAAGTCTTTATAAATACTATTATTAACATGCGTTAGATAATTAATGTGATTTCTGCATAAGAGATATACAACGAATCCATATAGTCGTCACCATCTTTTTTATTTTTGACTTCTGTGAAAAAGCTTTTTGACTGCAGTGATAAATATTTTTCACTCCTGTCGAAAAGCTTTTCGATTCCTGTCAAAAGCATAAAGCATTGTTAACAATACAGACAAGCATAACCATCATACCGGGGAAAGAATGTAATGTTACAACTCTCGCTATTATTAGCTTTTTACGTTCTTCGGGAGCTATCAAGATTATTTTATACTCCTGATATATTCGGATGGAGATATTCCAAACTCGGCACGGAAGTTTTTAGCGAAAGTCTTAGGTGAATTGAAACCTACGGCATAGGCAATTTCCGATATTTGCAGTTGGCTTTCTTCCAGTAGCTGTTTGGCTCGTTTCAGCCGGATTATTTTAATAAACTCGGAAGGCGTTTTTCCTGTGATACTAACTAGTTTTTTATAAAGGTGTCCCCGGGTCAATCCGACCGCGCTACCCAATGCTTCAACAGAAAAGTCAATATTATCTATATTCTCTTCCACGATTTTGATGGCTTTCGTAACCAATTGCTCATCCAGAGAGGTGATGGTTATTTCACTTGGGCTCACATCCAACTTTTGTGTAAACACGCTATGGGAACGCTGGGTCCATTCTATAAATTTCTTTATCCGTAGTTTTAATATATCAAAATTAAACGGTTTGGTGATATAATCATCAGCCCCGTATTCAAGCCCTTGTATCTTGTATTCTTCCGTCGTCCGGGCCGTTAGGATAATAACGGGGATATGCGACCAGTTTATATTGGTCTTTATCAGCCTACATAATTCAAAACCATCCATAATGGGCATCATGGCGTCGCTTACTACAAAATCAATATCGTTCTCTTTGAGAATATCCAGTGCCTCTTTCCCGTTATATGCTTTTAATACAGCGTATTCGTTTTCCAGATTATCCGATAAAAAGTCTATAAATTCATGGTTGTCTTCAACTAATAATAGTTTGGGTAAGGTATTTACGGAGTACGCTTTTATTTTATCCTGCTCAAAGTCTGCCGCCGAGTCCTCTTTCCCGTTAGGGGGAATTATGGGAATGGTAAACGTAAAAACAGTCCCCCGGGGTTGATTATCTTCAACGGATATTGTGCCTTTATGTAACTCGATATATTGGTTTACAATATGAAGGCCTATGCCACTCCCTGTCTTTTCCCCGTCTTGTACAGTCTGATAAAAACGTTCAAAGATATGTTTCTTGTCTTCATTGGAGATGCCACAACCATTATCTGTGATACTAACGCCGGCATTTTGCTCATCCCTGAATATGCGAACAGTGATTTTTCCCCCATCCAATGTATATTTAAAAGCGTTTGAAAGCAGGTTGAAAATGACTTTCCCCATTTTATCAACATCCAGCAAGGTAAACACTTCATCTACTTCAGGTACAATCGTAAAAATTATTTTACGCTCGTCCGCATATACTAAAAATGAACTTACAATATTCTTTACATAGGAGACAAATTCATTTTGCGTCAAATGCACCACTTCGGTGCCGGCATCTAATTTGCGGAAATCGAGTAATTCGTTTACCAGATTCAATAATCTTTCGGCATTCTTATGGATTATTTGTAATTTACCAGATGTGTTTTCGTCTTTAACTTCTCCAATCATCACTTGAAGTGGAGTAATAATTAATGACAGAGGCGTGCGGAAATCATGACTTATGTTTGTGAAGAACCGAAGTTTCATATCATTCAAACGTATCGCATGTTCCTTTTCCATATTGATTTGTTGTAATTCCAGTTTTTTCTTGTTTTTATCTTGAAATCTCTTCAACTGGATATATACAATAAGAGCAATCAGTATTACATAGATACAATAGGCATACCAGGACAACCAAAAAGGAGGAGACACCTTAATTGACAAGACCGAAGCTGTTTCATTCCAAACATCATCCCCGTTACTCGCTTTTACGATAAGTTGATAGTTTCCGGGGGAAAGATAACTAAAAGATATTTTATTATCCGATGTATAAATCCAGTCTTCGTTAAGGCCTTTTATCTTATACGCATACTTAACCTGCTCCGATGCAATAAGATCCATTGCCGTATATTCTACGGTTACCAATTTGTCGTTGTGCGTCAATTCAATCTTGTTTTTTTTCTCCAAAGGATCGTCGAGGATGATACGCCCGTCATAAGGCACATTCGTTTCAATCGTGTTATTCGATATTTTTAATCCGGTAAAAACCACCCGGGCAGGTGGTAATTCTTCTTCGTTCAGTTCATGAAGATTAACCAGGGAATAGCCGTCCGTCCGGCCTAACATCATATTTCCATTACTCAGATAGCAAATAGCATGTCGGTTTAGTTTATTATCCGATAAATTATCGATCACAGAGTAGTTGTCGAAATCAAATTTCAAGGAGCTGTCCATCGCTGTGCTTACCTTTATAACGGAACACCCTTCATCCGTTGCAACCCAAATATGGTTCCGATCATCTTCCGCTATGCTCTTTATGACATTTCCTGCTAACCCGCTGTTTTTATCCATATAATAAAGCGTGTCTTTCTTTAAGTCCCAAATCGTGATACCCTTTTTATGGCCTAACCAAATCAATTCTCTTTTGTCATGATATACACTTTGTATATAGGATTGAATAAACTGCTGTGTTCCTTTTATATTTCCAAAAAGTAAGGTCTTCTCTAACGTATGTATATTGATTCTACACACTCCTGATACCATACCGACATAGATATGGCTTTCGCTATCATCAGTTATACTCAATACAGATGATTCATTTTTCCCCTGAGCTTTAAAATCCACAAATTCAAGTGTGGCAGGATCCATGCGTTGTAAATGCCCCCATAATGTCCCGATCCATAAATAACCGTTTTTATCTGCATGTAATGCCCAAATGCTATTGTCCGACAGATTACTATTGGCAGTCGTGTATTGTTTCAATTGCCCGTTTTCGTAACAAATCAATCCATTCAGATATGTACCGATCCAAAGTCGCCCTTTATTATCCTGGATCATTGAGACAACAATGTTTCCTGGAATATTCAATTTTTTTATAATTGAATCCGAAAACGGATTTTTATAAATAACTCCATATCCGTCTGTCCCCAACCAGACATTTTGAGTTTTATCTTCAACTATCACATTGATATTTTTGAAATCATTGCTTTGATAACTCTGGAATTTTTGATATCTGCGATGATAACAAGATACCCCTTTTTTAGAATATCCGATCCAGAGGGCTCCTTCGGTATCATAGTACATACATGCAATCGAATTTTCTTTAATCGAGGTTTGGATCAACGGATCATGTAGTATGTTTTCTATCCTTTTATTTTCTTTGTCATAGATAAATAATCCTTTATGATCGGTGGCGATCCATATTTTCCCGTCCTCATCCATCTGAATGGAGTGTACAAAATTACTTTGGAGGTTTTGAGATGATTCTAAAACGATAGACTCCCAATTTTTGCTAACATCTTCTTTATAAAATACCTGATCGTTTTGCGTAGAGAAAAGCCATACTCCTCCGGCATTATCTTTATATACTTTATTGATAAATCCGGCTTTTTCAGGCAAAGGGATTGATTTCCAAACACCTTCGGTTATTTGTAATTCAAAAAGTCGATTTCTCATATCTAACACATAGAGAAATTCTCCGTCGTCACTTATCGCAGCTATATTCGATTTGCTCTGTAACGTAAATTCCTTTACTTCATTTTCCCTGAATTTGTAATAGAACAAAGAGTTATTTGAGACAATCCATAGATTTCCATCACAGTCAGTATGAACAAACCGTGGAGTTTCGCTGGGAATTCCCATCTCTTTTAATATAGCTGCGGTATCATAGAAACAGTCTTTATCACGCAAATAAACGATATAATAATCCCATCCCCCGACCCAGATATTACCGTTAGCATCTTCCTGTAAACGTATGATCTCTCCATCCATTAGGGTGTTCAATTTGGTGGGATCATGCTCATAGCTTTTAAACCGTGCTCCGTCATATCGACTTAAACCGGCTGGTGTCCCAATCCACAAAAAACCATTTCTATCCCTCAACAAGGATTGTATTTGATTATTTAACAGATTATTATCATTCGGAAGATGATGAAACACAAGAGAAGATTGTCCATACAATGAAGCGGACAGCCCTATCAGAAAAATGAAAAAGTAAAAACTCTTCATCATAGCTGTTTTTCACTTAAGATATTAGTCATGCGTTCTCTTTGTTTATTTTGTTTCTCTCCCCAATATAGAGAATGGATCATTGAAATCACCTTCCCTTTAAAACGGATAACCTACGGCAAAATGCCACGCGAAATTATCCGAGAAGTTTGGTTTGGCGATTGCCCATTTACGGGAACCTGTTTCTTGTGGGTTGTAGGCTTTAAAGCCTGTATCGAAACGAAGCAGGAAGTAATCGAAATCAAGTCGCAAACCCAAACCGTAGGAAAAGGCGATCTCTTTGTAAAAACGGGAGAAGTCAAAATTGCCATCCACCTGATCACTGTTCGGACGGACAAGCCAGATATTTCCGGCATCTACATAGGCCGCCAACTCAAATTTCCAAAATAATTTCGACCGGTATTCCACATTCGCATCCAATCGGACATCTCCGGCTTGCAGGGCAAAAGTTGTTTCATCCGAGAGCGTCATACTTCCCGGTCCCAACCGGCGTACCGACCAACCACGCACACTATTGGCTCCTCCGGAGAAATACTGCCTTTCAAAAGGAACCCGTTTGGCATTTCCATAAGGGACCGCTACTCCGACACCCAAGTGAAGTGCTATGGAGTTTTTATCATCGATAACAATCGCTTTACTCAGATCAATATCCGCTTTGGCATATTGTGCGTAATTAATCCCGAACACCTCATAGACACCATCCGTATTCTTTTTTGAGTTGGTAATATGCGAAAGCGCATTCAATATATTCCCGGCAAATTCTATGGAAAAGCGTATGGAGTGCGTATTGCGCCGACGATTAAGCGGATCATAATTCGTGAAAGAATAGGTGTACCCCGATCCCATAATAAATTGATTGGAGTAGTTATACAATACGATAGATTCCGGCAAACCACTCTTAAACAGGGAATCTATACGGGGCAGGAAGACATAATTGATATCCAGTAATTTAAACGTGTGACGCGCCTGTGTATTATTCCGGTCATTCCAGATATAACTCAATCCGCCGGAAACAATAGCGCGTTCATATTCCGGTCTTCGTTGCTGATTGTAGCTTAATGACAATTCGGTTGATGCTCTCAGTCGGCGTTTGAAATCATAACTTATAAACGGGAATAGAAAACGGGGAAAAGTAACGGATGCCTCCCCTCCTAACTCCCAGTAATTAGTCAGTCCACTTCCTTTATTCCCGGATAAGGATTCATACGCCCCACGTATCCGGGCTGAAAAGACTTCCGATCCTTTGAATAAATTTCTATGCTGATAAGAAATACTTGATGCGAATCCTAAATCACCGGCCGAGTTAGTCCCCTCTACATCAAAACCGATACTCTGTGGTTCTGCCGAAGTGGTTAATATATACGCGTTGAGTTTCATCGTATCATTTTCCTGAAACTCCGAAAAACGAATATTAATATTTTTCAATGCGCGAAGAGATGAAAATGCGGAATAGGTTTGTTCAACAGACTTTTCACTATACAATTGACCGGGAGAAAGGTAAGTGCTTTTCCGCAGTACGCCCGGGCGTATGGTCCGGCCATTTCTACCGTATAAGACCGTAATATCTCCGTTTTTAACAGAATCTGTTGTAATAAACTGACCCGTTCCTTGTAAATCTATTGTATTGTAATCCGTTAATACGGTTACATCTTTAATATAATATTGCTGATGCACGGTATCAACCGCTGTTCCGTTTGGTTTAACCATCAGGAAGGGTCGCAGTTGCATTTTCACATCCACAATATTTTGATTGAAGGAACTATCCGCCAAATAAGACAGATGTTCCCGGTTAAAGGCATAATAACCCTGATAGCGCAATAAAGAAGTTATCCGCTGTCTTTCCGCATCCAATACATCACGGTCAAACAGGACTCCTTCTTTGATTAACGGCGTATATTCATTGGTGGACAGACGGAATGTCGATGTCAAAGGATTACGGTAAGGCGCTGTTAAATGGGCTATGCTATCAATCACAGGATCGGTTAATCCTATTTCATAATCACGGATACGATAGGGTTCATTGGAGGTAACATGATAGGTTACGGTTGCTTTTTTATATCGTGACGTATCTATAGAGGCCACAACATCAGCATTAACATATCCTTTATTGGTTAGAAAACGTTCGAGCTGCACCGTGGATTGTTCAACTAAATCCGCATCCAGAATAACCGGAGCCTCCCCCATTCTGCGTAACTGCTTGTTAAACCAGTTGTTTTCATTTTTCCCGGACCAGTTATAGACGTACAATTGCCATTTAGTCAAACCAAAAGTCTTGAAATTAGGCAATTGTCGCACATACGATCGCAACTCCGAATCTCTGTAATTCGTATTATCCGAATCGATTTTTACTTTATCAAGCAAATAGTCTCCCTCTTCAACAAACTTAGTCGTACTACATGCCGCAAGCAAGAGTACAAAAAAGAAAATATATCCTATACGACAAACGCCCTTCATCCAGCTTTCTTTACAAGCACAAATGTACTTGAAATTTAAATAATTTCGTCTACTTTTGTTTTGTAAAAAGCACGAACGATGTTAAGTAAAAGCAAGATTAAATATATCCGTTCACTGGAATCCAAGAAAAAGAGAAATGAGTATGGTGTCTTCGTTGCCGAAGGGAATAAACTTGTTGCCGACATGCTACCCTTCTATTCCTGCGAATTGTTGATAGCCAAAACCTCCTGGATGGCTACGCAGGGAGATATCCCGGCGGAAGAATTGTTGATAGCTGACGAAAACGACATACCCAAAGCAAGTTTTCTGAAACACCCTCAGGATGTATTGGCTGTTTTCAAATTACCGGAATGGTCAATAGAAGATGCTCAGCCTGCTGAAGAGTTGGTTTTATTCTTAGACGGAATCCAGGATCCCGGAAATTTAGGGACAATCATTCGCTTGGCGGATTGGTTCGGAATTAGACATATCATCTGTAGTTATGATTGTGCCGATGTGTTTAACCCGAAAGTTGTACAGGCTACAATGGGGGCATTAGCACACGTTCAGGTTCATTACACAAATCCGGAAGAATACCTGGAGCAACAAATAGCAAACCTGACACCTATATATGGAACCTTTTTAGATGGAGATGATCTTTATAACGATGAATTAACTAATCACGGTATACTAATTATGGGAAGTGAGGGTAAAGGTATTCGCAGCTCCGTTGAAGAGTTTGTGAACAAACGATTATATATCCCCAGCTATCCGGCTAATCAGGCGACATCAGAGTCGCTCAATGTGGCAGTTGCCACGGCCATCGTCTGTGCCGAGTTTCGCCGCCGTAGCATCCAGGCCGGTTAGCCTATAGATAGAGACAGATGATCCTTCAGATATTTTAGCCGTTAAATCTTTCCACGTTTCAAAAAGGATTGCTTGTTCCGGTTTTGTTTCCGTAAGAAGAGGTATCAAGATTCCATCATAAAAAGAGGTACTCTCTATTTCTTCATTCAAGGGGAAAACACCCAGAAAAGTGCCGTCGTCCTGCAATTCTATATAATGCATTTTATACACTTGCTTGTACCAGACAAAATGCGCTGCAAACCTAAGCATAACAGGATATTAATCGGGATGTCCGGGTATGGCTGTCCCGTAGTTATATTTAATCAGGTTTAAACTGTCTATGTATACTTTAGTGTAATCCTGATCATTGTTATCAAGGCGTATATAGCCATAGACCTTTCTTACCTGTCTTGTCGGCATAGTACGAAGCACCACTTCATAATAACCATCTTTGTCAATTTCTTTGTTTACAGTAAGAATCGTATCACGATGAACAGCATTCAGGCGTATCTCCGGCTTATAGGTTAGATTATCTTTCAACCCCCATACACGAAGTCCGAGAACAAAAGAACTGCCGGATGAATAGTTGGATTCAGGCTGAATATCAAATGTAACGGCATTAAATACATTCTCCGGTTGAAGAACCAGCATCGTACGACGTGGCCATATATCTACCGAATCTCTGTTTGAAGAGGGAGCAGCACTGGCTTGAACATCACCCAGATTGGCTATCTGCCGGTTTAAATCAGCAATCATACGCTCATACACCTTCATGTAGATGTCCAGATTACGGCCATACCACACCAGTGAACTGTCATATTTTGCCTGTGTGATTTTATGTTTACGGAATACCGACTCATATAAAGCTAACTTTACAGAATCAACAGCATAGTCCTGATAATTAATTCCGGTCAATGCTTCGGCAACCTGCATATCAAGCAATACTTTTTGCATATCTGCTTCGGAAAGAACGCCGTCGGGAACCTTGCTACAAGCCAGCAATGCACAAAGTAGGAAAAGAGTAATACTATGTTTTTTCAGATTATTCCACATCCTTTTTATCCTCTTTCGAAAGACTTTCAGAAAGTGTATGCCGATAAAATATAAGCAAAAAGAAGACTCCTACACAAATAGCCGAGTCTGCCAGATTAAAGATCGGACGAAAGAATACAAACTCTTTTCCGCCCCATATAGGAAGCCATTCCGGAAGAACGGTTTCTATTAAAGGAAAGTAAAACATATCCACCACCTTTCCATGCAGCCACGTATCATATCCTCCTCCTGCCGGCATAAATGTAGCAACCTGACCATAACTATGGTCAAAGATAACGCCATAAAAAACAGAATCAATTATATTGCCAATAGCTCCGGCGAAAACAAGACTAATACAAGCAATGAAACCAAAGCCATAATTCTGTTTGACAATTTTATACAGGTAATAGCCAATAAACAAAACGGCAACAATACGAAAAACCGACAAAAATAATTTACTGATGACCTCCATACCAAAGGCCATTCCCGGATTTTCAGTAAAATAGATATAAAACCAAGAGGTGATCTCTATGCTTTCATGCAACTGCATATGAGTCTTAACCCAGATCTTCAACACCTGGTCAAGCAGAAGGAGCAGCATTACAATCAACACTGCTCCCCATCCTTTGGATATACGATTATTTTGCACCGCCTTGTTTTGCTTCAATACTCAATGTAGCATGAGGTACGGCACGTAGTCTTTCTTTCGGAATCAATTTACCGGTTTCACGACAGATACCATACGTCTTGTTTTCAATACGTATCAACGCCGCTTGCAGATTCTGAATAAACTTCATCTGACGTTGAGCCAACCGGCCTGCCTCTTCTTTAGAAAGAGTGGCAGCACCTTCTTCCAACACTTTAAATGTAGGAGAAGTGTCCGCAACATCGTTTCCGTCAGAGTTAGTCACACCTGATCGCAACAATTCATAATCTTTCTTCGCTATTTCCAGTTTTTCTAAAATTATGGCACGAAACTCCTCGAGTTCAGCATCCGAATATTTTGTTTTTTCTGCCATGGCTTCTAAATTTATAATTCAACAATTATTACAACACACAGTAAATTTATTTTGTTTAGTCATTAGCACACAAATATAGTATTTTTTCAGAAACTCCAATGAGAAGAGTGTCTTTATTAAACTATATCTTTATTTATGCTTTTTCTACTTTTACGGATAATTTGAAATCTTCAAAATCAAGTGTATCTGCATCACTTATCACATCTACAATCTCAATTGACTGGGCTAATACCTGATTTGCAATATAATTACTATAATCATTGATTGCCTCATTCATCTCTTCAGACGAAAGTATTGTCAGTTCTATTTTATCTGTAATATCAAAACCATGACTTTTACGAAGATTTTGAATACGATTAACCAATTCACGCGCTAATCCTTCTTTTCGCAAATCTTCCGTAACTGTTATATCAAGAGCCACCGTTAGCTTTCCTTCATTGGCAACCAACCAACCCGGAATATCTTCGGATATGATATCCACATCGGCTAATTCAATCACGGCCTCTTGTCCTTCTATTTCAAATTTATAAGATCCTTGATTTTCAAATAATAGAATATCATCCTGAGTCATAGATTGAATAGCTGCAGCTAAACTTTTCATAATTTTGCCATAACGGGGACCTAACTTCTTAAAATCAGGTTTGATTTTCTTAACAAGAATACCTGCGGCATTGTCGACAAATTTCATCTCTTTAACATTCACCTCATTTAAGATAAGAGCCTTTACAGCCTCTATGGCATCATATTGATGTGCATCCATAACCGGAATCATCAGGGTTTGTAGCGGTTGCCGTACCTTGATGTTTACCTTCCGGCGAAGAGCCAATACCATAGAAGATATATCCTGGGCCATCTTCATCCGCTCTTCCAATCCCTTATCAATCAGCTTCTCATCATATTTCGGAAAATCGGAAAGGTGAATAGATACTACATTTTCACGATTAGTAGCCTTTATCAGATCCAGGAACAATTGATCCGCATAAAACGGTGCAATCGGCGCCATCAATTTTGCCACAGTCTCCAGACAGGTATATAGTGTCTGGTAGGCCGACAATTTATCCTCTGTCATTCCCCCACCCCAGAAACGACGACGATTCAAACGTACATACCAGTTACTGAGATTATCATTTACAAACTCAGAGATAGCCCGTCCGGCACGTGTTGGTTCATACGTATCATAATAACCGTCCACCTCTTTCACTAAAGAATTCAGTAAAGAAAGAATCCAACGGTCTATCTCCGGACGGTTATGCAGATCGATATCCGGATCTGAATAATCAAATTCATCCACATTGGCATATAAAGCAAAGAATGAATAGGTATTATATAACGTTCCAAAAAACTTACGACGGACTTCTTCCAAACCATCTATATCAAACTTTATATTATCCCATGGAGAAGCATTGGTGATCATATACCAACGCAACGGATCCGATCCATATTTCTCGATCGTCTCAAACGGGTCAACTGCATTGCCCCAACGTTTCGACATTTTGTTGCCGTTTTTATCCAGCACCAGACCATTGGAGATAACAGCCTTGAACGAAACACTATCAAATACCATCGTAGCAATGGCATGAAGCGTAAAGAACCAACCGCGCGTCTGGTCTACACCCTCTGCTATAAAGTCAGCAGGATAAACCTCCCTGTTATCCAGAATCTCTTTATTCTCAAAAGGATAATGTATTTGTGCATAAGGCATGGCTCCGGAATCAAACCAGACATCAATCAAATCCGATTCGCGTTTCATAGGTTGACCGTCAGAAGCCGCCAGAATAATATCATCTACATACGGACGATGCAGGTCTATTTTATCATAATTTTCCTGTGTATAAACACCCGGTTTGAAAGTTCCAAACGGATTATTTTCCATCAACCCCGCTTTGATAGACTTTTCGATTTCGTTGTACAATTCCTCAACCGAACCAATACATTTTTCCTCGCTTCCGTCTTCCGTACGCCAGATAGGCAGCGGAGTTCCCCAATAACGGCTACGGCTCAGGTTCCAGTCCTGCAGATTTTCCAACCATTTACCAAAACGTCCGGTTCCGGTGCTTTGTGGTTTCCAGTTGATCGTATTATTCAGTTCAATCATCCGTTCCCGGCAAGCGGTCGTACGGATAAACCAACTATCCAGCGGATAATAAAGCACCGGCTTATCAGTCCGCCAGCAATGTGGATAATTATGGACCTGTTTTTCTATGCGAAAGACGCGATTCTGCCCTTTCAACATGATGCAAAGCGACACGTCTAATGTTTCATCCTGCTCTGTCAACTCCGGATCATAGGCGTTTTTCACAAAACGTCCCGCAAACGGGTCATAGTCAGCAGCATTCATAGACTCCTGCACAAATTCAGGATCCAGGTCTTCCAGTTTGAAATATTTTCCGGTCTGGTCCACCATCGGACGCATAACTCCCTCTTTATCCTTCAACATTAAAGGAGGAACACCATTTGCTTTTCCTACGCGGGCATCATCCGCTCCGAATGTAGGTGCAGTATGTACGATACCGGTACCATCTTCCGTAGTCACATAATCACCCGTCACCACCCGGAAAGCGCCGTCACCCGGATTCACCCAGGGAATCAACTGCTCATAATGCATTCCTGCCAGTTCCGATCCTTTCCATTCACCGACAATCCGGTAAGGAATTAATTTATCGCCCGGTTTATAATCTTCCAGCGCAATACCTTCTGCTTTCACATTAAAGAAAGAAGCAACAAGATCTTTCGCCAGTATCGCCGTCATCGGCACATTATTATACGGATTATATGATTGAACGGCCACATAAGTTATATTGGCACCAACACATAAGGCTGTGTTGGAAGGTAATGTCCACGGAGTAGTTGTCCAGGCCAGAAAGAAAGGATCGCCAAAACCCGTCATTTCAGGTTTCGGATCTTTAATCAGAAATTGCGCCGTGCAAGTCGTGTCTTTTACATCCCGGTAACATCCCGGTTGATTCAATTCATGTGTACTTAGTCCTGTTCCTGCGGCAGGAGAATAGGGCTGGATAGTATATCCTTTATACAGCAACCCTTTTTCATAAAGTTGCTTAAGCAGATACCACAACGTCTCAATATAACGGCTATCATACGTGATATACGGATCATCCATATCCACCCAATAACCCATTTTCTGCGTAAGATCCTCCCACTCCTTCGTGTATTTCATCACATCCTTACGGCAGGCAGCATTATAATCGGCCACAGAAATCTTCTTGCCTATATCTTCTTTTGTTATGCCTAAAGCCTTTTCCACGCTCAACTCCACCGGAAGTCCATGCGTGTCCCAACCGGCTTTACGCTTCACTTCAAAACCTTTCATGGTCTTATAGCGACAGAAAATATCCTTAATCGAACGTGCTATAACATGGTGAATTCCCGGCATGCCGTTAGCAGAAGGTGGTCCTTCATAAAACACATACGACGGACATCCTTCGCGAATTTCAAGGCTCTTCCGGAAGATATTTTCATCTTCCCATTTCTTCAGCATCTCCTTGTTTACGCCCGATAAGTCTAACTTTGAATATTCAGTAAATTTCTTGGCCATAATACCCTGATTTTTATTTTTATGAATCACAAGAGCCTGATTGTCTAAAACCTCACAGTTTTCAGACCCTTAAAAATTGCCGCAAATTTACTCATATTATTCTACACTGACAAGCAAGAATCCGGTACCTCTTCCACATTTTTTTCTCTATTAGCAAAATCTTTACACCACTCATCCTATTTCGCTTCGCATATTCCATTTTACTTTATTTTAAATTATCCTGTTCGAACTATCTACCGCAAAGAAAAAGCCATAAGCCGCTCTTTCCAAATGAAATTATCATCCTTGAAACGAAGATGTTAATTCTTGTACAGAAGTTTGTAAAATTCGGTTTCTTGCTTATTTTTGAGGTATATATTTAAAAAGGATGTTTATGAAAAAAAATATTTTTATCTTAATCTGTTTCACTTTTTTTTTCACGACAATTCAGGCGAATTCAACAATACGCCCGAATGAGATTGAAGGAAAATATATTTACAAAGGCGTTGTCTCCCAGGAAATTCTTTACAGGATTGAAGATAAATAGACTATTACAAGTATCTCTGTCTACTCTTCAGTGAAATCAGAAATCACCAATTAAAAGATACCTTCAATTGGATTATCATCCTTGTAAAGAATATGTTAATTCTTACATAAACATGTGCTGGATTTGATTTGTTTTTTTAAATTTGAAAACAGATATCAAAATTTATGGGAAAATATTTATACATATTAATCTGTTTTTTGTTTTTAATTCCAGTAATAAAAGCTAAAAATTTAACACCTTTGAATGAGGTAGCTGGTGAATACTCTACATCAACTTTAATAGATTATGGCATAGATATACGGAAATGGCCTTCCGGAGAAAAAGTCTTTACTGTGAACGAAAATGAAATTCGGAAATGGCCTTCCGGAGAAAAAGTCTTTATTATCAGTGAATAATATATCTAATTCTCAATCAACAAACAAAGTAGTCTTTTCTATGAAAGTATTATCTTTAAAGGTTTTTTGATCAAAAAAGTGTTATTTATTACTAGTAGAAATCCCTGCTTTTAAACCGGCTATTTCAGCAGCAATAGCACTAATTTTGGGTGAAAAATTTGTATCCAGTTCTTCTTTTCTTCTTTTCTATTTTCTCCTGTATCGTTTCAAGTTCTTTTAACTGAAGGAGAAGGGAAGGTGTTTTTATCGCTTTGCGCCGCGTGAAGGCGAAGCCTGAACGCTTTCCCTCTTGAGAGGGGTTAGGGGTGTGTGATAAGCGATGCGAACACATATAAACCAGTATACATCTTTGATATTTAGATATAGAATAAGATTTTCACATTTGTCTTTGCTCGCCTGCGGCTCGTCACACACCCCTAACCCCGCTCAAGCGGGGAAGTTCGGCAAAGCCTCACAAAGAGAATGAATAACCTTCACCCCTTAAAAACTGAATATCTTAAATTGACAAATCGTCAAAATCTCCTTTCAAACAACAACGTATACCCTCTAAACTATCAAAATGTCAATTCTGACCCTTGTAGAATCGCATATTCGGACCCCGGTACGAGCCTATTCGATTAGAAACGCTAAAATAAGGTTCAAGAAAAATCAGGATGTCAAACAAAAAACCAATCCGCTGACAAAATGAAAAGCTAAATCAAAATCATTGCAATGATTTGAAG
>JAJDIA010000100.1 GCA_030266465.1 Parabacteroides sp. OttesenSCG-928-G21
GTTCTAGAATCCTGCGAAAGCCCCATATATTTATATTGGGGGTCGTAGAATCCTGCGAAAGCCTTAATTCATAAAAAAAGACTGCCCGGTTTCCCGAGCAGCCTCCAATCGTATGAAAAAGTAATCAAAAAATTACTTCTTTTGTTCTAATGCCAAAGTTCTTGTTGGTAAATCACATACTTCAGTTGGGCCAAAGTATTGGATCGGACCCGGATAAACGTAGCTTGTGTTCAAAGCCCACTCTTCACGCTGTGCCGCGAATTTTTTGAATGGCGCGCCGTTCAATTTTACTAACGCTTTCTGGATAACCGGTTTCATTTCGCCGTGGCGACGTTCCATATTCATCATCATTGTTACAGGAATACCTCCGGCAATCCATTTATCGGCTGGAGCAGTTGTATTCCGAACAGAAGACATATAACCCGTTTTACCGGCTGCAATCAGACAAGAAGCGGTATAGCCTAAAGAGTAGCAATAGTCTGCATCATAATTAGATGGAGCTGCGCAACGTCCTTCGTAACCAAAGAAGTGATGTAGCGGAGCGAATTTACCTGTGAATTTGCCCTCTTTCTTCCATCCTGAAAGTTTCTTAGCCACCATTTCAGACAATAACTTTTCTGTTTCGATCAGAGAAACCTGCACGTTGCCGTGAGGGTCGCGATCCAGTGTCAACTGACGGGCAACACCTTCCGGAAGACTTGCATACAGTTCCGAGTTTTCTTTTGTCAGCTTGCTGATGATGTAAGCGCGTTGTTCGCTTTTCTTGATCATCTTAAATTCGGCATCGTGTTTAGCCAAATAGTCGTTCAATTCCGCGATCAGGCGTTTCATAGCCGGAACGAATTCGATCAGACCTTCCGGAATCAGTACAGTACCGAAATTATTGCCTGCTTCCGCACGTTTAGCTACGATTTCAGCGATATAGGTTACGATATCGTCTAAAGACATATCTTTTGCTTCTACCTCTTCAGAGATAATACAGATATTTGGTTGAGTCTGCAAAGCGCATTCCAAAGCGATATGCGAAGCCGAGCGTCCCATCAGCTTGATGAAGTGCCAGTATTTCTGAGCAGAATTACAGTCTCTTTCGATATTGCCGATTACTTCCGAATAAACTTTACAGGCTGTGTCGAAGCCGAAAGATGTTTCGATTTGCTCGTTTTTAAGGTCGCCGTCAATTGTTTTCGGGCATCCGATTACCTGAACACCTGCATTGATTGATTTGTAATACTCTGCCAGAACGCAGGCGTTGGTGTTAGAGTCGTCACCGCCGATGATTACCAATGCCGTGATGCCGAGTTCTTTCAGGATCTCAAGACCTTTGTCGAACTGTGCTTTTTCTTCCAGTTTCGTACGGCCTGAACCGATCATGTCGAAACCACCGGTATTGCGATACTCGTCAATGATATCGGCTGTCAGTTCTTTGTATTTGTGATCTACCAAACCGCCGGGACCAAGGATGAAACCGTACAGGCGAGAGTCTTTGTTGACTGCTTTGATGCCATCGAATAAACCTGCGATAACGTTGTGTCCACCTGGAGCCTGACCACCGGAAAGAATAACACCAACGTTGATAGCCGGCATTGCTTCTGCTTTGTTATTCTTTTCAAAAGTAATTATTGGCATGCCATAGGTGTTGGGAAATAACTTTTTGATTTCTTCCTGGTCTGCCACTGATTGAGTATATTCACCATCTACTGCTTTCACAGCGCCTTTCAGAGCAGCCGGTACTTTAGGTTGGTAAGCTGCCCGTGCAATTTGTAACGCACTCTTTGTCATTTCTTTATTGATTTTATTTGTTTGTTAGAAGAATTTACACGAAAAACGGCTCAAAGTTCGTGATTTTTTCTGTAATAACGATGGATTTCCTCGAAAAATCCAATACCTTCGCAAAGGATTAGTCTTCTATGGATAATCGACGGAGAGTAGAGGAAATTATAATTGAAATATTTATAGGATAATAATAATTATGAAGAAGCTTTTATACCTGACCGCATTTGTTTTGTTTTTAGTGAGTTGTGCTGATAATTCCGGCTTTAAAATTACCGGTGATGTATCTAATCCATCCTTTGAAGGGAGTTCTGTTTATCTGTATGAATATGGTACTAATATTTTTGTAGATAGTACTGTCGTTGAAAACGGGAAGTTTGTGTTTGAAGGGGCGCAGGAGATCCCGGTGTTGCATTATATACGTTTTAACGAGGGTGCTTCGCAAAGCGCAGCGACAGGGATGAATCCTGCCTACTCTCCTGTCTTCGTACTGGAGAATGGTAAACTCGCTGCCACGCTGACGGAAACTCCTTATGTGACCGGAACTCCGGAGAATGATGATTGGACTGCTTTGATGAAGTCGCTCGTAAGTCTGCGGGCTGATAGTGAAAAGATTGGTGCAGAGATGAATTCTACTGATCCGGCGGTGGTCAGTGCAGCGGAAAAGAAATATGAAGCGATGGATAATGCCGTTTCTGATGCGGTTAAGAAATATATACAGGCGCATCCGGATAACCTGTCTTCGGCCAAATTGTTGTATGATTTTCGGTATACGTTTGACGAAGATGTGCGTCGTGCATTGATCGCCGGTTCGGGAGAACGTTTTAAGTCTGTTCCGGGAATCGATCGTCTTATCGAGCATTTGGCGGTATTGGAGAAGGTGGCTATCGGGAAGAAGTTTACCGATCTTGTTATGCCTAATCCTGAAGGGAAAGAGGTGAAACTTTCTGATTATGCCGGGAAAGGTAAAGTAGTTTTGATTGACTTCTGGGCTTCCTGGTGTCCGCCTTGCCGTCGGGATATGCCTCATTTGGTGGAAGTGTACAAGGAATATAAGAATAAGGGCTTTGAGGTAGTCGGTATTTCTTTTGACCGTACGGAAGATGCCTGGAAACAAGGGATAAAGGATTTGAATATAACCTGGCCGCAAATGTCTGATATTAAATATTGGCAGAGCGAAGGGGCTGTGGTTTATGGCGTGAATAGCATTCCGCATACGGTCTTGATTGATAAAGACGGTACGATTATTGCCAAGAATCTACGGGGAGATTCGTTGGATGCAAAGCTGAAAGAACTATTTAATTAAATATATACACGTACGCTAAACCCGGGAAATTAGTTGCTTTAATTTCCCGGGTTTAGTATACTATCTATAAACAATCAATATTAAACATTATAACCTATGACAAAAAGATTCAAAAAAGGGCTTGGCATTTTCGGAGCCATTGTTGCCATCCTTATCGTTATTCTGATTGCTGTTCCTTTCCTGTTTAAAGATAAAATCAAACAGGTGGTGTTGGATATTGCGAATGAGCAAATTAATGCGCGTGTGGAGATTGGGGATTTTGGATTGAATTTATTCTCCAGTTTCCCGAATGCTACGTTATCTTTAAAGAATGTCCTGGTGATTGGTGTTGATGCGTTTGAGAAAGATACACTCTTACAAGCGAAGTCGGCCAGTGTTACTATCGATTTGTTTAGCCTGTTCGGTAGTAATTATGATATATCCAGAATCAATCTTGACGGAGTGTCTGTTTATGCCAAGCTTTTGGCTGATGGCAAAGCGAATTGGGACATCATGAAAGAAAGTTCATCAACGACTCAAGCGGATGAAGATAGTTCTCCATTTAATCTTAGCTTGAAACGCATAACAATTAAAGATTGTAATATTGTTTATGATGATCTGCAATCAAAAATGAAAGCGGTGATCAGTCGTTGGAATGGCACTATTTCGGGTGATTTCTCTGCGTCGGAGACTACCTTGAAGACAAATAGTACGATTGACGAACTGACCTTCTCCATGGATGGAATACCTTATTTGAGCAAAGCGAAATTGTCGGCAGATGCGGCATTGAAAGCCAATTTTGATAATATGACATTTGTCTTTGAAAATAGCCGGCTTGGTTTGAATGAACTGAAAGCTTTCATTGAAGGTTCATTTGCTATGGTTGGGGAAGAGGGGATGGATTTTGACCTGAAACTGAACGCGCCGGATACGCAATTTAAGGATATTCTGTCGTTGGTGCCTGCCATGTATACGGATGACTTTAAGAATGTGAAAACTTCAGGTACAGCTTCATTAGACGGATATCTGAAAGGTAGAATGGAAGGCGAATCTTATCCGGCATTTGATTTTAAGATTAATGTAGATAATGCGATGTTCCAATATCCCTCGTTACCTAAATCGGTGGATAATATAAATGTGAATGTTCTGGTGAATAGCAAGGGAGGTTCATTAGATAATACGGTTGTAGATGTAAGCAAATTCAGCTTCAGCTTAGGTGGAAATCCATTTGCGGGAAGCGTCCGTGTTACGACTCCGATGAGTGATCCTAACCTTCGCTTTGCTGCAAACGGTACGCTTGATTTAGGGATGATCAAAGATGTTTATCCATTGGAACAGGGAACCGAATTGAATGGAAAGATTGTAGCTGATATGAGTGTAGCTACAGCTATGTCTTCAATCGAAAAAGAACAATATGAGAAGGTTTCGGCATCGGGTACATTAAAAGTAAATGATATGGTCTATAAATCGCCGGATATGGCGGATGTAAAGATCAATGATGCCGGGCTGACGTTTACGCCGCAATATGTAAACCTGACCTCTTTGAATGTGCATATCGGTCAGAATGATCTTTCTGCAACCGGACGATTGGAAAACTTTATTGGTTATTTGTTGAAAGATCAGACTATCAAAGGAAATCTGACGCTTCGTTCCAATTATTTTAACGCGAATGACTTCCTGAGTGAAGAAACGGCAGAGGTGGAAGCGGATACGACTTCATTCTCTCTTCGTGATATCATCATTCCTAAAAATATAGATTTCGTACTGGATGCAGGTTTAAAGCAAGTGGTGTACAGCAGTATCAATATTACGGATATGGAAGGAGCGATGACGGTGCGTGATGGTATTCTTACATTAAATAATGTATCGGCTAAAGCATTGGGCGGTTCATGTAAAGTCACGGGTTCTTATAACACATCGAATCCGGAAGATCCGAAAGTGAATTTTGCATTGAATTTACAACAGGTTTCTTTTGCTGAAACCTTTAAGTCGGTAGAATCTATTCAAAAATTCGCGCCTATTTTTGAGAGCCTGATCGGTACCTATTCGATGAATTTCAATTTTAATACAACGTTGGGTGAAACGATTCTGCAGACATTAGCTAATCTGGCCGGTGGCGGAGCATTACAAACGCAAGAGGTTAAGGTGGAAAATGTTACGGCGTTGACGGCTCTTTCTTCTGCGTTGAAGACGGATGCTTTAAATAATTTCTCCGCGAAAGACTTGAATCTGCCTTTTACAATTAATAATGGGAAAATAGATACGAAACCATTTAATATAAATATAGGTAGTGGCGGTTCATTAAGGTTGGAAGGATCGACAGGACTTGATCAGACTATTGAGTACAAAGGAACGGTAACGCTTCCAAAGTCTTTGGCGAATGATTATATTAATAATGTACCAATCACTATCGGCGGAACCTTTACCAGCCCGAAAATCGGGATTGATGCGAAATCGTTGGCAACGAGTGCTATTTCAAGTGCTGTTAGCGGATTCCTGGATTCGAAAAGAGAGGAGGGCGAAGAACCTGTTGATCTATCGGCAGAAAAAGCCAAACAGATTGAGCGCTTACGTACGGAGGCTGACAATGCAGCAACCAAGTTGGTAGAGGAAGCTAAGAAGCAGGCTGCGGCATTAGAAGAAAAAGCAAATGGCGCAATTGCTAAAGCTGCTGCTAAAGTCGCAGGAAACAAGTTGGTTGAAGAGGCTGAAAAGCAGGGCCAGAAGCTTCGGGAACAAGCGGAAGAGCAGATCAGTAAAATAGAATAAGAGAAAATATGTATTGAGGAAAAGGCTGTTTGAGTTGACTTAAACAGCCTTTTTTGATGAAAATCGATATGAGGTGTCAAATTA
>JAJDIA010000101.1 GCA_030266465.1 Parabacteroides sp. OttesenSCG-928-G21
CTATTTGAAACGGTTTTTGATACGTTAAATATAAAAGCCGGCTTGGATGCGGCAGAGCGTGTAATGGGAAAAAGAAATACGGAACTACCGATAATGCTTTCCATTACCTTATCCGGACAAGGAGGACGGACTTTTTCCGGACAAACATTGAATGCTTTTTTAGCCTCTGTTCAGCAGGCTAATCTGGTTAGTATCGGGCTAAATTGCTCCTTTGGCGCGGCAGATATGAAACCCTATCTGAAAGAATTAGCGCAATCAGCTCCCTATTATATCAGTGCACATCCCAATGCCGGACTTCCCAACAATTATGGTACTTACGATGAGACCCCGGAAACAATGGCCGGACATGTCAAACAGTTTGTGGAAGAGGGTTTGGTAAATATTCTTGGAGGATGTTGTGGTACAACACCGGCGCATATCGGGAAATATCCGGAATTATTGAAGGGTGCTAAGCCTCATGTGCCTGTTGCCAGACCAAAAAACTTGTGGCTTTCCGGCTTGAAACTGTTGGAAATAAAGCCGGAAAACAATTTTATTAATATAGGTGAACGCTGTAATGTGGCCGGTTCTCGTAAATTCCTCCGATTAATTAAAGAAAAGAATTACGATGAAGCTCTGCTGATTGCCCGAAATCAGATAGATGCCGGTGCGCAGATGATTGATATTAATATGGACGACAGTATGTTGAATGCTGTTGAAGAGATGACGCATTTCCTTAATCTAATAGCTTCAGAACCTGAAATTGCACGTGTTCCTGTGATGGTGGATTCCTCGAAATGGGAGGTTATAGAGCAAGCGCTAATGTGTTTACAAGGGAAAAGCATTGTGAACTCAATCTCTCTAAAAGAAGGGGAAGAAGTGTTTTTAAGTCGTGCTTGCCGTATCCATGAATTAGGGGCGGCTATGGTTGTTATGGCTTTTGATGAAAGAGGGCAGGCGGACACATTTGAACGTAAAATAGAAGTATGTGAACGAGCTTATCGTCTATTGACCGAAAAGGCAAATATCCCACCACAAGATATCATTTTTGATCCGAATGTGTTGTCCATTGCTACAGGGATTGAAGAACATAATAATTATGGTCTTGCTTTTATCCAGGCGGTGGAATGGATAAAAAAGAATTTACCTTACGCAAAAGTAAGTGCAGGAGTAAGTAATCTCTCTTTTTCATTTCGTGGAAATAACTATGTGCGTGAAGCTATGCATGCGGTTTTTCTTTATCATGCTATCCGTAGTGGCTTGGATATGGGGATTGTCAATCCATCTTCTGCACTATCGTACGATGATATTGAGCCGGAATTCAGAACATTGTTGGAAGACGTAGTCTTGAATAGGCGACCGGATGCGACGGATGAATTAATCGCTTATGCACAAACACTACAAAATCATCAATCGGCAAAAATAGAAGAGAAACAGCTTGCGTGGAGAGAACTTCCTTTAGCAGAAAGATTGGAATATGCGCTTGTAAAGGGAATAGATCATTATCTGGAAGCCGATGTTTCAGAGGCAATTTCTGTTTATAAGCATACGGTTGATATAATAGATGGTCCTTTAATGGGTGGCATGAACAAAGTAGGAGAGTTGTTTGGTTCTGGGAAAATGTTTTTGCCACAGGTAGTTAAAACGGCTCGTACAATGCGGAAGGCAGTTGCTATTTTGCAACCTTCTATTAAAGCAGAACAGAAAGCATCGGGAGCCACATCCAAAGCCGGTAAAGTTCTGTTTGCCACGGTAAAAGGTGATGTGCATGATATCGGTAAAAATATAGTATCCATAGTTCTTGCCTGTAATAATTATGAGGTGATCGACTTGGGTGTGATGGTGCCTGCCGATGTGATTGTTCGTAAGGCAATAGAAGAAAAACCGGATCTTTTATGTCTTTCCGGCCTTATTACTCCTTCGTTGGACGAGATGGTTACAGTAGCCGATGAAATGCAAAAAGCCGGTTTGAAAATCCCTATCATGGTGGGAGGAGCTACTACTTCCAAATTGCATACGGCCCTAAAAATAGCCCCGCATTACGATTATCCGGTTATTCATGTCCTGGATGCGTCACAAAATCCGCTGATAGCAGCAAAACTTTTACATCCGGAAACGAAAGAGGCTTATATTGAGCAGCTAAACAAAGAATATGAAGAACTTCGTGCCTCTTTTAATGCGGAGAATACCGAACTTGTACCACTTTCGATAGCGCGGCAGCATGGGCAAAAAATAACCTGGATGGATTATCAACCCAAAACTCCGGATCAATCAGGCGTACGGGTTATCCCAGCTATTCCTATTGAAGAGGTTATACCTTACATCAATTGGGTCTACTTTTTTAATGCGTGGAAGTTGAGTGGTAAATTTGCCGGAATTGCGCATATCGATGGTTGTGATGTCTGTCGGGCTTCCTGGTTGACAACCTTCACGGAAGAGGAACGGGTAAAGGCTTCCGAAGCGATGCAACTCTACAAAGACGCACAAAGAATGCTGGATAAATTAGTGGAGCTGAAAGCAGAATATTGTAAAGCCATTTATGGTATATTCCCGGCTTACAGCAAAGATGATACGCTCTTTATTTCGGATATTGCCTTTCCTATGCTTCGTCAACAAACTAAAAATAAAGAAAATCAATATACCTGTCTGGCCGATTTTGTTATGCCGGAAAATGACATAAAAACGGACTTTGTCGGTGCGTTTGCCGTAACCGGAGGCTCAGGGGCTGATTATTTAAAAAGTAAATATGAAGCGGAAGGTGATAGCTATAATGCGATGCTACTTCAGACATTAACAGATCGTCTGGCAGAAGCAACAGCCGAGTATCTGCATAAGAAGGTGCGTACACAGTTTTGGGGGTATGATGAAAATGAACAGTTATCGGTAGAGGATATGTTTAAAGCAAAATACCTGGGAATCAGACCTGCGATCGGTTACCCTGCTATTCCTGACCAGATGCTTAATGCCTCTTTAAACCAATTATTGGATATGTCTATCATCGGGATTGAGTTGACGGAGAATGGTGCAATGTTGCCTACAGCTGCAGTGAGCGGACTCTATCTGGCACATCCGGAAGCTTCTTATTTTATGGTGGGTAAGATTGATGAAGAGCAACTCCTGGATTATGCTTCTCGCCGGAATATAACCGAACAGGAAACCCGGACACTTTTGAGCAAAAACATCATTTGATGTTCGTATGGAACAAAAGGAGAAGAAAAAACGGTTTCCTGTCCGCTGGATTATTCTGGTCTCTTTATTGCTTTTTGTTTGGATGGCCATGTCCTCTGTTGGAATAGGAGAATGGTATGCGCAAACCGTTTATCCGCTGATCTCCGCTTTTTTATCCCGATTCGCCTCCATTGTCCCTTTTTCCGTAGGTGATTGCTTTATTTATGGCAGTATTGTCGGGTTATTAATTTATCTTTTTACCTCTATTTTTAAACGTAAAAACTTCTGGCGTGTACTGCGGAATATCGTGGAGTATCTGGCATGGGTTTACGTTTGGTTCTATATGGCTTGGGGATTGAACTATTTTCGTCAGGGCTTTTATCAACGACTGCAAATAACGCCTGTAGCTTATTCGGAAGCTTCTTTCCGGAGTTTTCTGACTGCTTATACGGAGGCACTAAATCACTCTTTTTGTCTGTTTACTGAAATAAATGAAGACTTGGTCGATCGGGAAATAAAAAGAAATTATGCCACTATTTCAACTCAGTTTCAAATAATTCAACCTAAAGACTATCAACGGGGCAAAAATATGCTGATCTCCCGATTAATGAGTGCCGTTGGTGTGAGAGGATATATGGGACCTTTTTTCTCGGAGTATCATCTGAATGCGGAATTGCAAACCGTAGAATGGCCTTCGGTCTATGCCCATGAAATGGCGCATTTGTTAGGAATAAGCAGCGAAGCCGAGGCTAATTTATGCAGCTATCTGGTTTGTGTCCGTTCCGATATACCTGAAATACGTTTCTCCGGCTATTTTTCTATCTTACCGTATGTGATAGGTAATGCGTATCGTTTGTTACCGGAAAAGGAGTACAAGTTGTGGGTAGAGACGTTATATCCCGAAGTACGGCAACTTTATAACGACAAAAATGCCTACTGGCAATCCCACTACAGCCCACTGATTGGCGAAGCGCAAGACAAAATGTATAATCTCTTCCTGAAAGGAAATCAAATATCCTCAGGAACAGCCAATTATTCCGAAGTGATTGCGCTATTGATGGCCTATCAACAGGAACATGATTAAATATTTCTATCTTTACGCACTTTTAAACTAAATCATATGCAAGTAATCGAAGAATACCTCCCTCAAATTATAGCAACTGTGGTAGCTATAATTTTATTACCTGTATCGAAGTATGTTTTTAATAAACTGGTTATTCAATATGGCCTGTTTGTCCAGAAGTCGGAAGCACGGATGTTACAAGTCAAACAGCTGATTTCCATTCTGCTGAATATCCTGTTTTTGTTCACCTTGATTGTGATCTGGGGCGTGGAACCGCAGAATCTTTTATTAGGGGTTTCTTCGGTTTTTGCCGTAATCGGCGTAGCCTTTTTTGCTCAGTGGTCTGTATTGAGTAATATTACCGCCGGTATCATTATGTTTTTTACGGCTCCTTTCCGCGTGGGTGACCGGATTCATATTATTGATAAGGATCTTCCGATAATTGCTACGATCGAGAATATACAGACATTCTATACCCATATCCGTACGGATGAGAATGAATTGATTGTAATTCCCAATAATATGTTCTTACAGAAGACTGTTTCAATCAAAAAAGAAGAACTTCAATAAAACTTATTCACGCATAAAAGCCTGACTGACAAACGGAAGCATGTGGTAAAAACTGGTCATCCAATATTGCCAGGTATGGCCTCCGTCACGTATACGTAATTGATAAGGAATGCTTTGTTTACGCATAGCCAATGCCAATTTCATATTGGATTCGAATGTAAAATCATCATCGCCACAGTCAATAAACCAGGAGATACTCTTGAATGCGTCTAATTGTTCCGGTGTTGCTTGTTCCATTATCCGGATGCAATTATGCTTTTCAACCTCTTTCTGTAGCCATTCGTTTTGTGGCGAATCAACCATAGGTAAACGCTCTACATAAGCACTGACAGCATATGCGGCTGAAAACATATCCGGACGGGATGTTGCATAGACGATGCTGCCTCCGCCACCCATTGACAATCCCGCTACCGCCCGGTGTTTTTTGTCCGGGATAGTCCGGTAATTCTGATCGATATAAGGAATTAATTCCTGGAAAAAATGATCTGCGGCAGGCCAATTCTCCATATTGAACCACATGGTATTCTCCTGTTTTCCATCCGGACAGATGATAATCATTTCACAAGCAATGCCCGAATCAATAATTTCGCTGGCAAAACCTTGCAAATTTCCTTTTTGAGGCCAGTCGGAATAGGTTCCGCCACCTCCGTGCAACAGGTAAAGGACAGGGTAACGTTTGTCCGGACTGTTGTTGTAACTCTTTGGCAGGTAAACAGCATAATCCCGTTCTGTTACGCCGGGCAGAATACTTGTCGGAACTTTTTGATTACTAACACGACCGGCACGAGGCGTTTGCGCCTGTATAACAAAAGAACACAGAAGGCACATAGCAAGCAATGACAGTTTCATTGTACGGTTTGTAGTGAATAATGATGGGCAATTCATGATTGTAAGATATTTATAGGTTCATTTGAATTGCAATGATACTACTTTTTTGTTAAACAGATAGTAGGAAAGGTATATTCTATTCAAAGATAACAGTGTTTTCAGCTTTATTTACAACTTATCATATTGATTCCATAAGGCGGATTTTTCTGACATTTTTTCAAAATAAAGGCTTTTCTGCTAACGCATACTTTTGACAAACAGAATGAAATAAAGTCGTTTTTT
>JAJDIA010000102.1 GCA_030266465.1 Parabacteroides sp. OttesenSCG-928-G21
CAAATTTCCTTCTAACAGAATCTTCAATTCCCCCATTCTTAACAAAGAAAATAACATTTTTCTCCCCATTTTTAGTTAAAATGGGTGGTTTTTATAATTTATTATCACTCGTGCAACATTATTTAGTACTAATCTTTTGTCAGGTACATAGAATACCTCTATTTTTGTGTAGTGGTTTTTTCATAATAGTATTAGATTTTAAGGTTAACAAAATTGATTAGGGGTTGTCGGGATGACAGCCTTTAATTTTTTTATGCAATCCCTTCGAATTCTTTCTCAACTTTTAGGTGGTTTTTTAGCTTCTTTCTTTGCCTCTTTTTCGTGGTCAGCAGCGGCAAATAGGGTTACATTCGCGTCTGTCGGGGCCAGTTCTTCCACTTTAATTACTTCTTTTTTCAAATTAACGGGTTTGTTTTTCTTGTCAATTGCCATGTTTGTTTTTTTAAGGTTAATACTAATATTCGCCACAAATGTAAATAAAATTGGGCAACAATTATTTTCAGGAATAAATTATAGTAGCTGCTACTCTTTTGATTGAATCTTATCTTGTGAGTTTCAGGACAATTTTTATCTTTGTGTATCAACCGGATATTTACATGAGAAATTTTGGCTGGATCGTACTAATAAGTGTATTGCTGTATGGGTGTTCTTCCGCTAAAAAGGAGGCTGACACCATACAGGTAGCCGTGTTACGAGGCCCTTCTGCCATTGCTTTTGCGCACTGGATGGATGAGCCCCCAACGCTTGACGGAAGAAATTTTCAGTTAGCGGTAAAAGATTCTCCGGAACAAATCTTAGCCTTATTGATACGTGAAGAGATAGATATCGCCGTTATCCCGATGATTACAGCGGCTAATCTGTATAATAAAGGGTTGAACTATCCATTGGCCGGTTGTCCGTTATGGGGAACACTTTTTATTGTTGGCAAAGAACCCTTTCAGATGCTTCACCTCTTTGGCGCCGGAACCACACCGGATATCCTTGCCCGCTATTATCTGGCAGAAAAAGAGATTTCTTGTGCTTTGAATTACACCTTTTCAACAGCCTCAGAAATTACGCAGGCTATGTTGGCGGATAGGGTAGAAGCGGCGGTATTGAGTGAGCCTTTTGTGAGCTTTGTGCTCCGGCAGGATAGTAGCTTTCATCTGTTGGCCGATTTGAACAATCCGGGAAATGATGCGATAGGGTTTGCACAAACGGCTGTTGTTTTTCATCCTTCCCTGTTGGATAAACGAATAGCTATTGATCGTTTATTGCAGGAAACCTGCGATTTCTCCGTCCAATATCCGGAACGTGTTATTGAAATTCTGGAGGAGAAAGGGCTGTTTAAAAAGGGTATGCTTACAAAAGAAAGCATTATCCGGAGTCAGGTGAAATATATCCCGGCACAGGAATCAATGGAGGAAATACACGCTTTTCTTCAGCTAATTCAACTATATGAACCGAAGGCTTTAGGCGGTTTTATACCGGATGAAGCTTTTATATCCGGAAAGCCATGAAGAAATATTTAATACCCCTGGTATCTATTGCTTTTTTCCTGTTAGTCTGGCAATTGCTGGCGTTATGGATTGATAAACCGATGCTGTTTCCGGCGCTTGACGGGTTGTTTGTTGCCATTGGAAAATTATTGTTATCCATTCGTTTTTATGTCTCATTATTGGTGACGTTGTTGCGTGGTCTCGCCGGTATGTTACTGTCGTTGGGATTGGTGGTCGTTTTCTCTTTTCTGTTTGTCCGTGCAAAATGGCTGTATGAATTATTCCGCCCTATATTGGCCTTTATGCGCTCTGTCCCTGTTATTTCTTTTATTCTGTTGGCACTGATATTCATGCATGCGGAGGGAATCCCTTTATTGATAGGGTTTCTGGTTATGTTTCCTTTGCTTACCGAGAATCTGATGAATGGATTGCAGAACTTAGATCCCGGCTTGAACAGACTGTCGGATCAATTTTTGATAGGACACAGAAATCATCAGCTTTTGATTACTTATCCTCAATTAAAACCCTTTCTGTATAGTGGTTTGGCTTCAGCTATGGGCTTTGGCTGGCGGGCAATTATTATGGGGGAAGTTTTAGCGCAGACCACTTTTGGCATCGGGGGCGAGATGAAGAAAGCCCAGAGTTTTATAGATGTCCCCGAGTTGATCGTTTGGACGCTGATAGCTGTATTTATCGGTTATCTTTCCGACAAAGGAATTGGTCGGTTGAGCCGATTGAAGTTCCCGCTTCATTTTGTGCGTAGTACGCCTGAGAAGGAATCCCTGCGTTTATCTTCTCAACATATACGGTTGAAAGGAGTGGAATATCGGTATGGGGTCTTTTATGTAAACTATGAATTTCAACAAGGGAAAATTTATGGCATTTCAGCTCCTTCCGGTGCCGGAAAGACTACTTTGTTAAACCTGATAAGCGGTATATTAACGCCTACGGCAGGAACGGTAGTTATGGATCGTAGCTATGGCGTTGCTTTTGTATTTCAGGAATTAGCGTTATTAGATGAATTAACGGCCATCGAAAATGTGATGCTGCCTCTTGCACAGAATCATACGAAGGCGATGTCGGCGCAATTAGCCGCTGAAATGCTGAAAGAAATGGATATGGAAGCCTTGTCGGATAAGTATCCGGAGGAGTTAAGTTTTGGTCAGCAACAGCGTGTGGCCATAGCTCGGGCATTAGCATACCCTTCTCCTTTCTTATTCATGGATGAACCATTTAAAGGGATTGATGATTCTACCCGAAATAAAATCATTAATTATATAAAAGAGCAGCAGTCGGTTAAACAACAAATAGTCATCTTTACCTCCCATCAATCGGAAGAATTGGAACTTGCGGATGTCGTATTGACACCGGATGAGATAGCTTATTATTGAAAAATCAAACGGAAGCAAACCATTTTTTAAAAACCGCCGCTTTATTTTTAGAGACGTAAATGCGCTCCGGCACTTCCATTGTCATATTAATTAACAGACGATTGTCAAACCAGATAGTCATATTCTCAATACAATCCTTGGAAATAATAAACTGCCTGTTTGCCCGAAAAAAAGAAGAGGGATCGAGCGACTCCATCAGAGCATCTAACGATTTGTCCATGGAGTAATGCTTGTTATCTTTCGTAATCAGTTCGTTTACTCCATTGGTATTATAAAAGTAGGCAATTTGCTCTGTTTTTATCGGGATTATTTTATCGTGTACAGGGACGAGCACTCGCTTTACATATTCTTTTGGACGGAAAAAGTGTTCCAGGTTTTGTATGGTTTGCTGAATCCCTGTTTGTGACAACTTTTTGAATTTATCCAATGCTTTTTCGACAGCTTCGATAGAGATGGGTTTCAACAGATAATCAATACTATTTACTTCGAAGGCGCGTATGGCATATTCATCGTATGCTGTCGTGAAAATAATGGGAGTTTCCACGGTAACACACTCGAAAATAGTAAAAGAGATACCATCGGCCAGTTGGATATCCATAAATATCAAATCCGGAGCCGGATTAGAGCGAAGCCAGGTAACTGTAGAAGAAACGGTGTCGAAGATATCGATAATATAAATATCCGGTTCGAGGCGTTTCAGAATACTTTTAATGTTTTCACCTGCAGCAAATTCGTCTTCTACTATAATGACATTCATGTTTTTTCAGCTTTAATTAATGGTAAACGAACGGTAAACCTATTATCCGTATCTTCAATAACAATATCTTTTCCGGCAATTAACCGGAAACGATTATTCAGATTTTTTAATCCTACACCGACAGAAACGGCATCTAATCGTTCCCTTTTTTCATTGCTGACGACTAAATGTTCTTCCTTATCTATATAGATGTCTATAATCATTGGATATTGATTGCTGATTTCATTATGCTTAATCACATTCTCAATTAGTGGCAGTAGTGATAATACAGGTAATAAATAAGGTGCGGTAGTCTCATAATCAGACTTTATTATACTTAGTTTCCGGTCATACTTAACGGTGAGCATGAACATATATGTATCCAGAAAATTCATTTCTTCTTTTAAGGGAACCAAGCGCTTTTCATCACTTTGCAGGATATACCTGAAGACTCCTGACATCTTCGTTATATATTCAAGGGATTTTTCTTTGTTATCATTAAATACCAGCGAGTATAGAGAATTCAGCGAATTAAAGAAAAAATGCGGATTGATCTGATTGGTCAATGCGCTGATCTGACTTTGCATCGCTTCTTTTTGCAGTTTCTCATAGTTTTTTTCTATCTCCGCCTTGTTTCGGATCAGCAAAAATATCCAGCTGGAAATATGGCAAATAAAGAAAAGCACGACAGTTTTTGTAGACCAATCATCAAAGTCATCATGAAATTGCCTGTGACGCCTATCCCGACTTTCATAAATAATTTCATTCAGTTCGTCAGCGATAGGTTCTATAAAAAGTGCTTGAATGCCGATAAAGGCAATTAATACTAAAAGGGACAAAAGCAAATTCCATTTTTTTGCTCGTTTTTTTTCAAATAGATTTAAATACCATATATACCATCCGAATGCGGTAAAAGAGGTGAATTGGAATAGGGTAAGAGTTATCTGCAACCATAAAGAATGCTGATAATAGCCAAAGAAAAGCATTTCCCATTCATCTAAAGAAAAGATAAATCCAAATAGAATTGCTATCAATAAAACAACCAGTTTTTGAAATTTCAGCGAACCTATTTCCATATCAAAATAATTTGATAACAAAGGTAATACATCCTAAAAACAAAAACCTGATTATTTACCCGATATTCAACCCTCAATTTTTCGCCCTCATGTTGAATTATTCGTTTTTGATTTATATACAAATAATCCGGTTATTCCTGCGATTACTTTTGCTGTAAGTTAAATCTGAAAAATATAAGGTGTTATGTGGAAAAAGAACAATGAAGGTAACGAAAGCAACAGTTTTCGAATGGTAATTGGGGTAATGGGCGTATTATTGGTTAGTATATTGTGTTATTCCAATGCAATAGCACAGATTATACGGACAGACAGCATTGTTTATATGTCGATGGAAGATGCTTACAAAAGAACTTATACAACAAGTAAGGTAGAAGGAATAAAACCCACTATTGACGGACAGTTAGATGAAGATTTCTGGACCCGGCAAGGAGAATGGTCCGAGCCTTTTATACAGGCGAAGCCTTATGAAGCTGCCGTATCTGAACACAAAACACAAATGAAAATATTGTATGATGACAGGTATATTTATGTAGGTGTTATCTGCCATGATTTAGATCCAAAGGCGATTAATCGTTTTATCGGTAACAGGGATGATTCGCAACTTGGAGATTTGATCAGTATTGCTTTTGATCCTTATCATGATTATCGTGTGGCGTCGCAATTTACACTTAATGCCGGAGGGAATAAATCGGACATGATGATTACCGATGATATGGATAGAAATGAAAGCTGGAATGCCGTGTGGGATGGAAAAACCCATGTGAATATAGAAGACGGATACTGGACAGCAGAGTTTCGCATTCCTTTTACTCAGCTTAGGTATCGACAACATACGGAGGATGGAATCTGGGGATTGCATGTGGAGCGTGTGGTTTACCGAACGGATGAAGAACAGAATTGGAGTTTAATACCCCGTAATCGAAACGGGTTTGTTTATTCTTTCGGAGAATTGCATGGAATGACAGATTTACCCCGTTCAAGAGGTATCGAAATAAGTCCCTATGTGTCGGGAGAATATCAAAGTGAACCGAAAATAGCAGGGAGTCCTTATCAGACGGGTGACCGCTGGGTAGGGAACTTTGGGCTGGATGCAAAATTCGCTGTTTCGGATTATACCCTGGATGTGACAATTAATCCGGATTACGGACAGGTGGAACAAGATCCTTCCGTTATGAATCTGACAACACAGGAAACGTTTTATGAAG
>JAJDIA010000103.1 GCA_030266465.1 Parabacteroides sp. OttesenSCG-928-G21
AACGCCAATAAAGCAATTATAGCCGTTAAAGCAAACAACCCCCAAGTAGCATACATCAACTCAGGTTCACCGAACATAGTGCTTACTCCAACTACATCAAACTCATAAAATTGATCGCCAGACTGAATAACAGCAAGAGGCATAAAAATTGTTATAACAGCAAGAATCGCTACTAAAAGTAAATATACAGTCTGTATTCGTTGTAACATGGTAATTAGATTAAAATAACAACTGACAATGAAAACACGACTAATTTCGCATTTCCCTTGTCAGTTCTTTCATTATATTTTCAGCTTAAAAATTGTTTTTTCCCTTAGCTGGATTTTTATGGTAAACATTACCTTCAATATATTCCTGTGTCGCAATAAGAGTCGATTTCGGAAGCTTTTCGTAATAACGAGAAATTTCAATTTGTTCTCTGTTTTCAAATACCTCCTCTAAATTATCATTGTACGAAGCAAATTCTTGCAATTTCTTTTCAAGATCATGCTTCATCTCTTGTGAAATTTGATTCGCACGTTTTGCCACAACCATCACTGTTTCATACACATTTCCGGTATCTTCTGACATCTGCATCATATCACGAGTTACAGTGTTCGAAGGTGCATTTGATTTTCTGTAATCCATATTTTGTTCTTAATTAAATAAAAAATCTTTTTAATACGTATCGGTGATACGGGCGTTCACATAGTCAAAATAACGCTGCGCTTCTTGCGCATATTTACCTTCCGGATATTCATTGATATAGTTATAATACTCATCCACCACATCCCTGTATCGGGCTTGTAGACGGGTATCAACACTAACCAATGCCATATCATACTTGGAACGCAACATATAATATTTAAATTCTTCTCTGTGTCTGGAGTACGGATAGTTATCCAACGCATTTTGCGCCGTTACCACACAAGATTGATAATTATTGCCACCATAAGTCCCCAGATTATAATACAAACGAACCGCATGCAATTCTTTTAACGCCAGTTTCTCCTGAAGTTCAAACAGCATATTCTGAGCGGCTTCAGCTCGTTCACTCTGAGGATAATACTCAATATACAACTGCAATTGTTCAATCGCCTTATACGTCATAGCCTGATCAAACCGGGGATCCGGAGAATCCAAGAACAAACCATAACCGGAATAAAAACGGGCCAATTCGGTATATTCTCCTTTGGGATAAGTATTATAATAAGTTTCAAAATACTGGGATGCGGTTTGGTAATCCCCCATTCCGTAATAGCTTTGACTTAATAAATACAACGATTCTTCAGCATATTGTGAGCCTCTGAAAAGAGGATATAATCCTTCTAATAAAGTAGCTGATCTGACATATTTCTGTTCATTGAAATATTTTTTCGCATAAGAATATCTCAATTCAAGATCTTGACTTTTTAATACTTTATTATACTCACCACACGATGAACATAACAGAAGAATCATCATCCAAACAGCCGCAACTTTTTTCATTCCTGTTATACTTTAGCGCGCAAAGTTAGTGTAATCCGTCCAATTTACGAAACACAAAACGTTAATAATTACAACTTATACAGGTCGCTTGCAGCTAAAAGTTTTAATTTATTAGCTTTTAACACTTCAACACAACGCTCGATATCATCCGGACGAATGATAACATGCGCCGACTCTCCTTCTGAAAAAGCATACATATATTCAACAAAAATACCGGCAGTCGTAATAATTTCCATAGCACGAGCCAAAGAACCGGGTTCGTTCGGACAAATCATACAAACCACATCAGTAACACTCACTCCATACATTTTATCCCGTAAAACCTGAATAGCTTTCTCCGTGTCTGAAACAATCAGCCGCAGAATACCAAAATCGGAATTTTCAGAGACCGTAAATGCTGTCATATTAATTCCGGCATCACCTAAGATGCGGGCAACTTCCGTAAAACGTCCTTTTTTGTTTTCCAGAAATATGGATAATTGTTTGATAAGCATATTTTTAATTATGAGTTATGAGTTATAAATTATGAATCGAGCGAAGCATAAAGCAATTATAATATTATACGTTAAACCTATTTATTAAACAAGTTCCTGTTATCCTGAACATGTTTAGCCTTGCCCTGACTACGCTCAATACTGCGCGGTTCCACTATTTTAATTTCGGGCTGGATACCAATCACATTTTGCATCCTGCTGGCTATTTTCTTTTTCAAAGATAACATTTTATTCATTTCATCCGAATAATATTCCTGACGAAGTTCTACCTGAATCTGGAATGTATCCGTATTATTCACGCGGTCTACTGTAATAAAATAATGCGGTTCAAACTCGGGCATTTCCAAAAGAACAGATTCTACCTGCGACGGGAAGACATTCACACCACGAATAATCAACATATCATCGCTTCGGCCTAAAATACGTCCCATGCGTACAGCCGTACGTCCACAAGCGCATTTTTCATAATTCAGGGTAGTTAAGTCGCGGGTACGATAGCGAATCATCGGCATTCCCTCTTTCGTTAATGTGGTAAAAACCAACTCACCCTGCTGTCCGGGTTCTACCGGCTGCAAAGTCTCCGGATCTACTATTTCCGGAAAGAAATGATCCTCCCAAAGATGTGTTCCGTTCTGGCATTCACACTCACCTCCCACTCCGGGACCGGAAATTTCAGTCAAACCATAAATATCATACGCTTTTATATTCAACTTTTCTTCCAATTCTTTCCGCATATTTTCTGTCCACGGTTCAGCGCCAAACACACCAATCCGCAATTGAAATTCTTCCAACGGAATACCTGATTCACGTATAGTTTCCGCCAGATATAAGGCATAGGAAGGCGTACATGCTAACGCTTTTGCGCCAAAGTCATGCATTAACTGAATTTGTTTTTGAGTATTACCGCTACTCATCGGTATTACTGTTCCACCAATATTTTCAATACCCGAATGGGCGCCTAATCCTCCGGTAAACAACCCGTATCCATAAGATACCTGCACCATATCGTGCTTGGTTATCCCGTATGCCGTCAGACAACGTGCCACCACCTCAGCCCAGGTAGAAAGGTCTTTACGCGTATATCCCACAACTATCGGTTTTCCTGTCGTACCGGAGGAGGCGTGCAAACGCACAATCTCCGACATCGGCACAGCCATTAAACCAAATGGATAATTATCACGCAAATCCTGCTTTACGGTAAATGGCAACTTGGCAATATCATCAATAGATTGTATATCATTCGGAGACAAGTCCATCTCCTGCATTTTTTTCCGATAAAAAGGGGAATTGTGATAAACGTGCTCAACAACGTTCTTTAATCGATAACTTTGCAACTTCCGCATCTCATCGCGGCTCATACACTCGACCATTTCATTCCAGATCATAGCCATTTCCCTATCCTTGTTAGTTAATATTTCTTGTTTTTTCTATCAATATTCTTGAAAACTGTTGCAAAAGTAAGCACTTTTTTGACAAATAGTATCAAACTAAGTGAATAATACAATATACATTCACTTGCTTTCTTCACATCATAATTACCTATTCATCACTAAACATAAATTAATAGGCCTATAAAAGCCTTATTTTATTACTTTTGTAAAAGTATAACCACTTAAATAAACACACATAAATTATCATGAGAACATTAAAACTTTTTATTGCAGCCATCCTGATATCAACTGCAATACATGCGCAACAAAGCACGATTTATGAGAATAAATCATTCCACAGCGAAAAGTTGCAAAGAGAGGTCAACTACGCCCTCTACCTCCCGGCCAGTTACAACACATCCGACAAAGCCTATCCCGTGCTTTACCTGCTTCACGGAGGAAGTGGCAGTCATGTCGACTGGGTACGCAACGGCACCGTTCAGCAAATCGCTGACCAGTCCATCGCCGCCGGCAAAAGCATAGAAATGATTATCGTCATGCCGGATGCCTGGGATACCTGGTATGCCAATGGAACAGAGCCAAACTCCAATTATGAAGATATGTTTATCAGTGAATTAATTCCATATATCGAAGCTAATTACCGTACTATCACACAAAAAAGCTATCGGGCAATAGCCGGTTTATCTATGGGTGGTTTCGGTGCCCTGAACTACACCCTCCATCACCCCAATCTATTCGGAATCACTTGTGCCTATAGTCCGGCTGTACGTACAGACAACGACATTACGGAAATGGAACAAAACACCTATGACAATCGCTTTCACACTCTGTTCGGGACAAAAGGAAAAGTAGGCAATGCCCGTCTGAATCCAGCATGGCGCAGATACGATGTCCTCACACAAGTGCGTGAATTTCCCGAAGCCGATCGAAGAAAATTAAATATTCATGTGTATTGTGGAGACGATGATTATCTTTTTCCCGGAAACACACAATTATGGGCAGAACTAAATAAAGCCCGTATACCTTTCCAGTTCCGCGTACTGGACGGAGCGCATACCTGGAGCTTCTGGCGTATGTCACTACGCGAAACATTACCTATTATCTCCGCACAATTCACTCGATAAATTAATTGAAAATTGAAAGTGGAAAATTGAAATCATTCCGGCAAACTGGAAATCATTTTCCACTTTCAATTTTCAATTATTCTCAACTAAGTCAACATACAAATCTTTCAGCCGCTTCCGCAAATGCTGAACAGCATAGTATTTGCGCGACAACAAGGTATTCACCGGCACACCGGTTATTTGCGAAATATCCTTAACCGGAAGTCCCTCCAATTCCATCTGAATAAAGACTTCACTTTGTTCAACCGGCAATTCGGCAAGCGCCGATTCCAACTCTGTCCACACCAACGAACGCAGGTATTCAGTCTCCGGTGAGTTCGCATTATCATTAAACAACAGTTCCGAAAACTCACTCAACACCTCATACTCCTCTTCAGAAGAATAAAATGCCGACTCCTTTTTCTTCTTTCCTTTATTGATGATCATATTACGAGCCACCCGATAAAGCCATGCACTGATCTGCTCTATCTCACTGAGCGTATCGCTTGCCTTGACCAACTGATAGAAAACATCCTGAAGAATATCTTCCGCATCCTCCTGATTGACAACTCGTTTTCGTATAAATGACCGTAAACCGGGCTGATACGTTTCAATCAGTTTCGTTACCTCTTTTTCTGCCGAACCGGTCATTCTTTTTCATCGGTTTCAGGTGTATGTCCGGGAAACGGACGATCAAAAGGATGGTGTCCGAACTTAGCAAATTTCTCATGCCGCTTCCGGATAAAGGCCTCCTGCTCTTCCGGTGTCATTTTATTCCATTTTTCCCGAAACGGACTATGCTGCCTATCTCCATGCCAATGCTCACGATTCCTGCCACGTCCAAATCCCCCGCCAAACCGGCCAAACAGAATACGGCAAAGAACGAATAACCCAAGCGCCTGCCAGTAAGAAAGGGTGGCCAAACCAAAGATAGTCGGCATCAACGCATTCCACAATAACATAACCGCAACACTTAAAACAACGGCAAACACTACAAAAACAAACAACGGCAATATTCTTTTGATAATCATATCGTATAAATTTTATTCCTTATTACTTATCCCCAACAAATTAACACATTATTTATCTATTCTGCTATAAAATCTACTGTTGCCAATTCGGTAAATCATCCTCAACCAACATAATATTTTGCTCACACACTTCAAAAAGGCCTCCTCCCCATTTCTCCAACAAGTCAAAATTCAAATCCTCACATCCAAAATAGGTGTTGTAATCAAACCGGGCACTATTTCTCAAATTTTCCATACGCTATTACACTATAAATTTGTTCCTCTTATTAAAATCACTCTATTTAGGAAGACAATCGATAATGGAAAATATTTGATGGGATAGCGTTTTTTTTTGAGATTTATTTGTTTTA
>JAJDIA010000104.1 GCA_030266465.1 Parabacteroides sp. OttesenSCG-928-G21
TACACTAAAGATAAAAGACTTACAGAATTTCTGTAAGTCTTTTATCTTTTTATTTGCACACAATTTGCACACAAAGTTCGGCTCAGCGGATTTCTTTCAAAGCTTCATCAATTTCTATCTTTAGGTCAAGAAAAGCATTGATGTCGTTATCAAAACTATCTGAATCTACTCCGGCATCTTTACTGTCTTGGATAAAACCAACTCCTGTATTAAAAATATGTTCTGCCATTTTGGGCTGATTGTTATTAAGGTAGATTGTACATAATAATCCGAGTAGATAAATTATTGCATAGCCTATTTTTGAGTATTTCCAAAAGACTAACGCATCCCGACAAACTGCTGATGCTTCATCAAGTTGGCTGTTGTTTGCAAGCTCTGTTGCTCGTTCAAATAAGTAAGTTACCATAGAAGAATTGTATTCTCCATACGAGTGAGTAACTGCTGCTCTAATTGTGTTGTAGTCCATGATTTATATATTTTAATTGTGTTTGTAATGTATCAACAATACATTATCTTGAAATGTATTTTACATCAACGTGCTCAGTAAGCCAAACACCATTATCTGCGCAGAAGAATAGGATACCATCTCTATACATCTGTCCTGATCTTATGGTGAGTATTACCGGAACTCCATGTCGAGTTCCTACTTTTGTAGCCGTTTCTTTATCTATACTTAGATGTACATGATTGCGAGATACTTTAGAAATACCTCCTTTCATTATTGAAGAAACTGAACGAGTTGTAGTGCCATGATACAAATATTCAGGCGGCTCAATAGGGGGTAGTGCCAAATCAACATTAATAGAATGCCCTTGGTTAGCTCTTATTTTAGTCTTATCCATATTGAAGGAGAAACGTTGTTTATCGTTTGTCTCAACTACTTCGATTAGATCCTTAATTGTAAAGCCGGATTTTTTAAGTTGAAATTTCTGAATAAGATCATCCACATTAGCCCATCCGTTTTCATCAAGCGTTAAATTTATCGTTTCAGGCTTATGTCGGAGTACAAGACTTAGAAGTTTGCCAATTCTTTTCTTCTCTATTTCTCTCATTGGTGCGGTTCTCTTCAAAGGCTTAATATCATTATTGCGTTTCAGCGCATACTCCTCTTTGCGCTTTTTATTATTCCTAATTGTGTCTCTTCCTTCTTTCAATGATTTCGGATAGTTCCCTTTCAGACTTCTATGAATCTCCTCTTGATCTTCCTCGGTCAATAATACTTCTGTGCGATTATTTTTCATTGATTGTTATTTTAATAGCATTCTCTTTATCCTGAATAGAAGTCGTTACTATCTTTGATCGCAAGTCTTCAGTTATTGCCAATTCCCTAAAGTTGTCAGACTTTCCACTATGTATAGGGACAATTGCTGTAGTCGGATTAACAAGGTTACAAACCTTTGCCAATGTTTCAGGGGTAGCATGTCCACTTGTGTGTAAGCATTCAAATCTACCATTAAACAAGTTCTTTATTTTCACATACTCTTCTTTCTGGTTTTCTCCCTCATTGAGATAACCACTCCACATAGAGTAGATAAATAATGTTTGCTCTTCCGACAGTTGAGTGAGAAGTTCTTTGATCTGATCATCATGTTTAGGCCGAACCAACATACAGAAGCCCTTTCCCTTTAATAAGTCTAACTGCTTTTTATGACCATGTTTATAATAATGTCCATTATCAAACCTAAACAACTTATGGATAGCTCCTTTCGTTTCAGTAAATATATTCAGTACATTCTTCTGATAGTTGTCATACAAAAAACTACGATCCGTTTCTTGTGCTGCCTGATAAAAAGAAGCTAAGCGATCTATATCTGTTGATGAACACAGAACAAATACGTATTTATGCTGGCGCATCAGTTCTATCGCATTTAACTTTATATCATTTTCGTGTAACACCTTCTCGGTCGATCTTGACAGCATCGTGCCTTCTGTAATAAGTACATCTATCGCGCCTTTCGGTAATATGATTTCCTTAATAACCGGCATTAAGCCTTTACCCAAGTAGCCATGATCCCGAAAATCGCCTGTGTGCAGGATACGTTTCCCTTCTGCCTCAATCAAGAACATATAGGCATCACAAGCGGAATGACTCACAAAATAGGGAGTAACCTTTATATCGTTATTAACTGGCATCTCTTGCCTTTCCCGGAAAGTCTTAAACGATTCAAGCAGTTGAATATCTTCTGCCTTAACAGGAGCATTCTCAGGAATATGTATCAAAGCTTCATATTTGCAAAGCATAACCTGTTTCGCAACCTCTCCGATATGTTGTTCGATGCCTTCAGGCACATACTTGAAAAGTTCCACATGATCTCCATGATAATGTGTGTAGAAGATTGCATTCACTCCTTTTGTCAGGTCTTCAACATTCCCTCTGTTTGCCATATTGTCATCCGAAGGAACATTCCCTTTAGGCAGATTCTGCCCCAAATCGATAAGGATCCTTGTTTTATCGGTGGCAATCTCAGTGATGCAGCCACCGATTTGGTTGATACCTCTGTGGATGGTTATTTGCATAGGTTATGAACGATATTATTTTTATTAAGAATCGTTTTAATAGCCTCGATTCTCTTTTTCCGTTTAGGAGTTAGGGAAGCATAAGGTTCGATATACAATTCAACATTATCGGAAAGCACATAACCGTCGATATTTTCTATTTCAGTTAAGCTTTCTGGCAATACACCAAGCATACGCTTTATAGTAAAAAGCGTTTTGTAGTAGTCAATTATTTCTTGCTTATGCTCATTTACGAATTCATGATATGCGTTCATTTGGGATAATATTTCCGGCTTACCATTTTCATATTCATTTGTCAGAAGTCTCCCATCTTCGATACGTTTTAATTCAACAAAAACGATCTTGCCATTTTCCAATTTGGTAAGGTCAATTCGAGTCGTGAGATAGTCAGTAACATCTTCCCCTTTTTTATTTTTTTTCATACCAATTACTTTCGTATAAGCAAACTCCGAATCAATATATTTTGCTTTGGGGTCACATATGAGTCTTGCTTTAATGCCACTTTCCGACGAATTGCTATATTTAGTCGCAATTCTTTTCTTTATTTCCTCCGCATCTTCGGGAAGGCGGTTCAATTCATAATCAACATATTTTGAGCCTGCACCATGTAAGTAATACTCATGTATTTTACCTTTAATTTTACCTTGAGATAAAGTGATTTTAAGTAAAGAACCGCCATTATAATAGACATTCAACGAATTATTCTTGCGTATATCTACATAAAACCCTTCGGGCGTAATATTTTCTTTTACGAACTGCCACCATTTAGGAGGGTTCTTATCTATTGCCAAAATATCAAAAAGCTCATTTTTCGGGTTAAGAGCTTCAAATTTCCCTTTTTTTTGTTTTGCCATAATATTTGTATTTAATTATATAATCTATTCTATATCAAATCTGCTCCTCACTCTCCCTTTTCAAATGACTGGCTTCCTGCTCCCTTAGCTCTTTTACTGAGAAACGATGAGGGTTCTGCACATAATCCCGCACACCTTGCTGCTTTCTTGAACGAGCTATTCTCTGCATCGAAGCAAGTTGTTTGTCTGATATATTCATCAGCTTCTGTAATCGATCTTCCATAATGTATTAATAGTATAATGATAATTTTTCTACCGTCTCCCTCATCTTCTTCCTCACATATCCGGGCGAAAGAACCTTCACATACTTTCCTTTCGACAGAATATCTCCGAAGAACTTCGTGGTTGGTCGCAGTTTGTAGGTAAACTCCGACTTCCCCTCCTCCGTCTTTGTCTCCTTTTGCGAAGGATGTAAGGGCTGTGTTCGTAGATAATCCACTTGCTTGCCATACGCACGTATCACAACATCCATGATCGGAATGTTTTCATACTCTCCAACACCATGTTCTGAAAGGTATTCTTCTGCATTGAACTCTTCCGGAAATTTAAAGGTTTCTTTCTTTACAACAATGCTTTTCATCCGATCAAGCGCATAAGCCTTCATCTTATCCTCTCCTTCTCTTATCCCAAACACATACCATCGTTGGTTAGTGAACTGAACAAAGTATGGATAGAATATTGCGCTGAACTCTTCTCCACCAAATCGTTGATAGGTAAATTCGATAACATTATTACCACGAATAGCATCCAATATCTTTTGAAGATATAACTGCGCCGATGGGTTATCTTCTGTTATGATGCGATCTTTTATCCTGGTGTTTTGCGAAATGGCAGATTGCAAAGACATCATATTCCACATCCAGTTGGCGGTTGCATTTTCTTTCCTATCATCTGATTCCAAGAAGTAAGTATGATCTGATGGGTTATAATTGATTTGTATTCCAATATCTAAACTGTTGATCGCATTCTTGTGTTCCTGAAATGTACGGCGGGATAGACTTATATGGTTTATGTTATATACACTACGATCCCATTTATCACTTAACTCTTCGAGTGTATATTCACCTTTTCCAAGAGTGTCAATAAGCCAAAAATATCGTCTCAATTTTGTTGTCATACGAAATAAATTTGCAGCAAAGATAGATGTTTGGTGTGCAAAATATATGTGCAGATGTAGATATTTTCACAAATAATGATCAATTTACATCTTGACTCCTCTACTCTGTCCTCTTTCGATATCATACTTAGGTTGGAAGCGATTATCTACTGCAAGCTTCACTTCTTCAAACTTTTTCTTGAACCAATCCAATATGTTCTCCCCATTCAGACTCAACTTGAGTTTATTTGGGTTTTCTGCTACCTTCTCAACCTTGAACTGAGCGTCCTTTACCTCAAAGTAGCGATTATGCTCCGGAGAAAAAAGCTTGATTACTGTACTAGTTAGCGTTTTGCCATGCAACAATGCTTTAATAGACTCAAATGCCAAGCCTATCCTCTCACATAATTCAGCTATGCGCAATCTTTCTTTCATAAGCGGGAAGTACTTATGTATGGTATTAAGTTCCTCTTGTGTTTTCAACGGTTCATACTCCTGTCGTAGCTTTTCTATATGAGCTTCGATCTTAGGGATGTCTTTTTCTTTCTGCTTTACATACATATCCATATTAAGGAACTTTTCGCGAGCTTCATCTTTCCGGTCGTATAGATCACGAATACTGTGATTAACTTCATCGATTTGCTCTTCCTTATATGCTATTTCCTCTTTCAATTCTTGATTTTGAGCATGTAGTTCTCTATAGAATTGAGGAGTGGATATATGCCGTGCTTCCGACCCTTTATTACCACGGTCTAATCCGTACTTCTCCATCCTCTCAGCATAGGAATCCTGAAATAGCGTTAGATTATCCCGTGTCATAATATCATCAGCGCAAAGCCGGACAGTATTTTTCGGTTTCTTCTTGTACTTCTTTCCTTCCTTTTGTTCTTCCGCCTTGGACTTTCTTCTTTCTCCGGTTACTACGGGGACAACTGTTGCATGGATGTGAGGAGTCTTCTCATCCATATGCAACATTGCGGATACAAGGTTATCCTTGCCGAAGGTATCTTGTAGCCATTCTATATTGTCCTTACACCATTCATCAAGCTTGCCACTAGCTTGTATGTGTAACATATTCTCATGCGTACCAGATAGCATGACCTGCAATGCCCGAACCTGATTCTCCCGGATCTTACGGGTTATGCCTGCATGATCTATCCTATACTGGATAGCCTGCGTCCGGTTTTCTACTCCTTCCGGGAAGGAGATAAACTCTTTATTCAAGTGCTGCCTATCAGGATCAGCGTTTGACGGTTGAACTGTTCGCTCGATATGTGCTGTTGTTCGAGCATCATTACCCTTCGGTTTTTGTATATGTAATACTGCAAATCCCATACAATGTTA
>JAJDIA010000105.1 GCA_030266465.1 Parabacteroides sp. OttesenSCG-928-G21
ATTAACCGTATTTAACTACTCTTTCACTCAAAATCATGGATGAGATGGAGTTGACGTTTTGCCGGATTTCGCTTCGGACAGTTGACACCTTTACAAAATCATTGCAATGATGTCTGTTCGCTCTTTCATTTTGTCAGCAGATTGTTTTTCTGTCTGACATCCTGAATTTGCTTGAGGCTCATTTTAGCGATTCTAATTGAATAGCCTCGCACATAGCTCCAAATACGCGATTCTACAAGGGGTCAAATTGACATTTTGCTATTTGAAGGTAAGTTTTAACAATATGATAGTTTTCGTACGCAAGACGTAAATGTTAATTATTTTATTTTCTGAAAACAAAATGGCATCATATTTGTTTATGTGCATAGAGAAAAGTATAACCTCAATAAATAAAGAATAAAATGAAACGTTTTAAACAACTCGCAAAAACAGGTGTACTCTATTCAAGTATGGCCTGTATGATGCTACTTGTAGCTTGTCATGAAAAAGATCTGTATGTTGAGCCAGAGCAACCATCACCTGGTGAATATTTCGATTTTGCAACTACGGCAACCTATAATCTGGATATCAATTACAGATTAACGAATTACGCAGTATCTTTTGAATTGTACGCAGAAAATCCGCTAACAGAAGTGGATGGATCTTACGAAAAAGCAACAAACATTACACCTATATATAAAGCTGCAACAGATTTGAACGGTAGATTGAAAACAAAAATAGCGCTTCCATTAATCGTTGATAAGCTTTATCTGTATTCTGACTATATCGGTGTAAATCGTTGTGTAGAGCTTCCGGTTAGCGGAACCAGTGTTGCGTATGACGCAGAAGCACTGAAAAGCAAAGCCTTTACAGGTGCAAGCCTTAGATCAAGCCATGCTTATCCGGAAGGTTATCTTGTTTTAGGCGACTGGGATGATAAAGGAGAACCGGATTACCTGAACGGATATTTCGACCTGTCTGACTTGGCTACCGGTGTTGCCGCACGCCTGACACACTCTATGGTAAAAGGCTTAACGCAAGATAAATCATTCGTTGATGCTCATCCGGGTGGCGATATTAAAATAACCAGCCCTACGGCTATCAGCTGTGTGCTTCTTTATAGCAAAGCCTCTAAAGGACAACCGCTGTGTTATTATACCTATCCAACGGATACGCCTCCTGCCAGTCCGGCTGATATCATCAATCCGGTGCTTGCCTATCCAGGTGCGCAAACATCTAACTTCAACGGACAAATGGGACATGATTTAGTATTGAAATACTGGAATGAAGAAACCGGAGAGTTCGAAGATGAATTTCCTGCCGGCGTCAGCATTGGTATGTTCTTCCTGCAAGAAGGTTTAGACAATAAGGGTAATGTGGTTATTAATACAGACAATCAACTGGAAGGTCAAAAACTAAGTGAGAAAACAGACATGATCTTCTATGCCAATGGAGATATGAATCAGAAACTGCCGAATAATGCAGATGCTCAACGTGCGATTACGATGTATGATGGCGATCAGTTTGTAGCGCTTTGTTTCGAGTCTGAAATCAAACATGAAGCATTCAAAAACGGTAGTTGGGATTATACCGACATCATTATGGGACTATACTGCCATGAAGCCGGTTCATTCGATACTAATTTACCTCGTTTACCGGAAGAAAAAGAAGAACCTACAGACGAAACTAACGTGGTAGAATACTGGGGAACATTAGCTTTTGAAGATAACTGGCCATACAAACATGACTATGACATGAACGACGTGGTGATCTATTACAAAAGCCGTGTTTATAAGAGTGTAAGCAGTAATGAAGTGGTAAAGATTGAAGACGAGTTTGCCGTTGCACATGACGGAGCTACATTTATCAATGGATTTGGCTATCAATTCGCTCAGCTTTCAAACAGCCAGGTAACTAATGTTTCGGTAGAAACTCAAAGTGGCTTATCATCTACTTATGCAAACGGTCTTGAAGCTGATCAGAATCATCCGACAATCCTGTTGTATGACAATAATAAAGTGGCCAGTGAAATGAATGCGACATTTAAGGTGACAACAACATTTGCCTCCGGTGTAAGCGAAGCAAGTGTGATTCCTCCTTACAATCCGTTCATATTCATTCAAAGCAATAGCGGTCGTGGTCGTGAATTACATCTGGTAAATAACACACCGACAGCAAAAATGGATGAAAAATTATTCCAAACCGCAGATGATGAGTCTCAACCTAATTCAGGATTATTCTATGTTTCAGACAATAATTTACCATTTGCTATCCATTTAAGCCATACCTATTTTGAATGGCCTAATGAAAGTAAAATTATCACCTCTTACTATCCTCAGTTTGCAGACTGGGCAAAAAGTAAAGGTTCACAAAACAATCGTTGGTATTTATCTCCTGAAAAATAAGCAGTCTGATCAGAAGTCAAAGAAGTAAGGAGTTAAAGAAATAAGTAATTGGCAGAGATATATCTGCATGTTTAACTTCTTAATCCATTAAATAGCAAAGCTGTCTCTTCTTAAAAAGGGGCAGCTTTGTTTTTGTCCTAATTCCGAAAACCTTTCTTATTTACCGATAAAAAGCAGGTTTAAGACAAAACTGGTAAATATATTTACGTTATCTTTGCGCCGAAAGAATGGTCTTTAAGCGTAAATGCAAAATGAATAAAGCTTTACATAGTTTAGGTGAATATGTCTTGTTGATGAAGAAAAGCATTACCCTACCACAAAAATGGAATATGTTTTTCAAACAACTAATAAAGGAAATTTACAAATTAGGTGTTGATTCACTTTGGATTGTAATCATTATTTCTCTTTTCATCGGTACGGTTATAGCCATTCAGATATCCTTAAATATAGAATCCCCGTTAATTCCTAAATTCACCATCGGTTACACTACGCGTGAGATTATTCTGTTGGAGTTTTCTTCTTCCATTATGTGTTTGATTTTAGCCGGAAAAGTAGGAAGTAATATTGCCTCTGAAATCGGCACGATGCGGGTTACCGAACAAATCGATGCGATGGAAATCATGGGAGTCAATTCCGCTAATTTTTTGATCTTTCCAAAAATAACCGGACTTATGATCTTTATCCCGGTATTGGTTGTTTTCAGTATGTTTACCGGAATCATTGGCGGTATAGGTGCCAGCTATGTGGTTGATGGCATGACACCAGCCTCATTCGAATATGGCTTGCAATTCTATTTCAACCAATTTTATGTCTGGTACTCCATTATTAAATCTATCATATATGCATTTATCATCGCTTCGATAGCCTCCTATTTCGGTTATAACGTAAAGGGTGGCGCATTGGAAGTGGGCAAAGCCAGTACAAATGCAGTGGTAATGAGTAGTATCATGATTCTCTTGGCCGATGTAATATTAACCCATTTAATGCTGACATAATTATGGTTGAGGTTAAACATATTACAAAATCATTTGACGGTCGCGTCGTACTTCACGATATCAGCGCTGTTTTTGAAGAAGGGAAAACCAATTTGATTATTGGGAGAAGCGGCTCGGGAAAAACGGTTCTGATGAAAAACATCATTGGACTTCAGCAGCCGGATTCCGGTCAGATATTATATGACAACCGCGATTTGACATCCATGAATAAACGTGAGTTGGGAACGTTACGGCAAGAGATGGGTATGCTTTTTCAGGGCTCAGCGCTTTTTGATAGTATGACAGTACTTGAGAATGTGTTGTTCCCCTTAGATATGTTTTCAGATAAAACTTCGCAAGAGCGTAAAGAAAGAGCCCTTTTCTGTTTAGAACGTGTAAATTTGCTGGATGCAGAGCACCTCTATCCTTCCGAAATCAGTGGTGGGATGATGAAACGGGCTGCTATTGCACGGGCAATTGCCTTGCAGCCTAAATACCTGTTTTGCGACGAACCGAATTCAGGTTTAGACCCTAAAACGGCCTTATTGATCGATGAACTTATCCATGACATTACCACCGAATATAAGATGACTACCGTTATTAATACACACGATATGAACTCTGTTATTAATATTGGTGATAACATTATCTTTATCAAAGAAGGTGTAAAAGAATGGCAAGGAAATAAAGACGAAGTAATCAATTCCAAAAACAAAGCCCTCAACGACTTTATTTTTGCTTCGGATCTTTTCAAAAAGGTTAAGGAGATTGAAATGAATCAGGAAGAAGGATAAAAGAAGATATCCTAAAAGCAGCCATCTATTTTGTTTCTTCCTTTCACGCATTCAGTCACATACTTTAGTATGCTCCTTCATACCCGAAACTCAGGCGCCTCATATCTAACTACTTTTAGAATATCTCTCTAATGGTATATCAATGAAACAGATCACTTCAAACCAAAAGCCTTTTTAATTGTATCTACATAATCCAGTTTTTCCCAAGTAAACAACTCCACATCACATATAATCGGCTTCGGATTGTAACGGGAAGCATATGTTTTTTTCACTTTTTCAGGTTTACGGCCGAAATGTCCATAGGAAGCTGTTTCCAGGTAAATCGGATTACGCAATTGCAAACGATCTTCTATTGCTTTCGGACGCATATCGAATAACTCTGTTATTTTAGTTGCGATTTCACCATCTGTAATATTGACCTTGGAACGTCCAAAAGTATTCACGAAAATATTCATCGGTTGTGCTACTCCAATAGCATAAGAAACCTGTACCAGCATTTCATCAGCAACTCCGGCTGCTACCATGTTTTTTGCAATATGCCGGGTGGCATAAGCCGCCGAACGATCCACCTTCGAAGGATCTTTTCCTGAAAATGCACCACCACCGTGAGCACCTTTACCGCCATATGTGTCTACTATAATTTTCCGTCCGGTCAACCCCGTATCTCCATGTGGTCCACCAATCACAAATTTACCGGTAGGATTTACATGATAGGTTATTTCATCATTGAATAACTGTTGTATATAATCCGGATATTTAGCTTTCATCCGTGGGATCAGGATATTCTCAACATCAATGGCAATCTTTTGTTGCATCGCGCTATCCGCCTCCTCCTGTGTAATCCCATTGGCAGGTATAAATTCATCATGCTGTGTAGAAACAACAATAGTATCTATCGCCAAAGGAATCCCATTGTCATCATATTTGATAGTAACCTGACTTTTAGCATCCGGCCGCAGATAAGGCATTAAGCCCGGTTCGTTCTTCCGTATATAAGCTAATTCACACAATAGGCTATGTGCCAAATCCAGGGCTAAAGGCATATAGTTTTCCGTTTCATTGGTGGCATAACCAAACATCATTCCCTGGTCGCCGGCTCCCTGGTCATAAGGATTTTCGCGCTCCACGCCGCGATTGATATCACCACTCTGTTCGTGTATAGCTGATAATACGCCACAGGATTTGGCTTCAAACTGATACTCACTTTTTGTGTAACCAATTTGTTCAATGACATTGCGTGCCACTTCCTGTACGTCAACATATGCACTTGATTTAACTTCTCCTGCCAGTACAACCTGACCAGTTGTAACTAGCGTTTCGCATGCAACTTTCGAGTTTTTATCATAGGCTAAAAACTCATCCAGCAAAGCGTCCGAAATTTGATCGGCCACTTTATCAGGGTGTCCTTCCGACACCGATTCGGAGGTAAAATAATAACTCATCTCTTAACTATATTAATTTAGTGATGAATTGAATGAGGGAGGAAAGTATTGCCGAATTTGGCGGAGTAAACATTTTAGCATTTTTTTCCGTGGTTGCAAGCAATACAAATCTATCCACATCAATTCTAACCACAAAGATACAAAGAGTTATAATAAATCGTCTCTTTTATAAAGAAAAAAGTTCATATTCATTTAAATAACATCACAT
>JAJDIA010000106.1 GCA_030266465.1 Parabacteroides sp. OttesenSCG-928-G21
GAACCTGGCGTTGGCTCTGTTTTACTTGCTCTATCGTTTGTTGTTTCAAAACGATACCTTTTTCCAATTACGCCGTTTCACGTTATTAGGGGGATACCTGATAATCTTTTTATATCCTTTGCCGGACATTACTGAGTGGTTGTCTGTGAAAGTTGACAATATAACAGATATGGTTGTCTATTATTCAGCCTTTTATCCCGAAATAGCGATTACTTCTAATGCTGAAAAAGCGATCTCCTGGTCATGGAGCGAGATCGTGTATGTCAGTGCGCTTTGTATTTATCTGATAGGAATTGTCCTGTTAACAGGCCGATTTTTCAAGGAACTTGTATCCATCTGGAAAATATGGAGGGAAAGTACTAAAACTCATATCAATGGCATCAAAATAGCATCCTTGCCTGCAAAAGATGAGGCTCACTCTTTTTTCAATTGGATATTTATTTATCCGGAGATGTATGATCAGCGTGTATTGAATGAAATCTTACACCATGAAGTAACCCATGCCAGGCAAAAGCATTCCTTCGACGTCATTATCAGTGAAATAGTTTGTATTTTCTGTTGGATTAATCCATTTGCCAGACTATTAAAAAAGGAGGTTGTGTTGAATCATGAATTTATTGCCGATCAGGCGGTTATATATGCCGGAAATGATAAGAAGGCCTATCAATACCACTTAATTGGAGAGGAACGTATTAATGTAGCTGCAGCAAAATTATATAATAACTTTAGTGTATTACCATTAAAAAAAAGAATTACCATGTTGAATAAGAAAAGAACAAATTGTGTCGGAAAAGTAAAGTATCTGGCCATTATACCATTTGCGATAGGGCTTCTGTTTATCAATAATATTGATGCCATGGCCCGTGTTGTTACTGAACGATTGAACCCTGCGAGTGAGGTTGTCCTGCCTGAAACGAATGTTCAGATTCCGGAAGCAAAACCAATTCCTGCTTCATGGGAGGATGCTTCGACAGCGTTACCACCTCAGGATGATCCGGTTTTCACTATTGTGGAAGTCAATCCCGAATTTCCGGGCGGAGAAGTTGAATTATTGAAATTTATAAATACAACGATGTCCTATCCGCAATCAGCCCAGGATAAAGGGATACAAGGACGTGTTACTGCCAGTTTTATCGTAGAAAAGGACGGTAGCATTTCTGACATCAACATTGTAAGAGCTCTGGATCCTGCCTTAGACGAAGAAGCTATACGCGTAATAAAGGCTATGCCGAAGTGGACTCCGGGAAAACAAAGAGGACAAGCGGTACGTGTAAGATATACATTACCTATCGTTTACAGACTACAATAGGAGATAATTGAAAATTGAGAATTGAAAATGGAAAATTATTTCGTTCATAAATGATTTCCTTGTTTGCTTTTTGTCAAAGCATATCTTTCATTTTCCATTTTCAATTCTCAATTTTCAATTACTTATTCCACCACCCACTTCTTAAAATCAGCCGCTTTGTTTTTGCTGATAAATATCTTCTCAGGAGTCTCTACATGCAATTTTATGAGAAGCCGGCTGTCAAACCAGATGGTAATATCCTGAATACTATTCTTGGCAATTATAAACTGTTTGTTGGCTCGAAAAAATATTTGAGGATCAAGGATTTGAATAATATTGTCTAAAGGTTTGTTGTAGGTATGCTTCTTGCCGTTTTTGACTATCAACCGGGTCTGTTCATTGCTTGTATAAAAACAGGCGATATCATTGATGGGCACAGGTATTAGTTTATCCTTATGTGGAATTAGAAATTTTTCAGGGTACTTGTTTGACGCAATAAGCTGAGGTATCCGGGATGTATATTGCAATGTGTCCTGCTGATTAAATTTCCGAAATTTACTTAAAGCTTGTATGATCGCCTCCTCTTCTATTGGTTTCAGCAGATAATCAATGCTATTCACCTTAAATGCATTTATGGCATACTCATCATAGGCGGTAGTAAAAATAACAGGAATGTCTACATTTATCGTGGAGAAAATAGTAAATGCAGAACCGTCAGACAGGTGAATATCCATGAAAATAAGGTCTATCGGAGGATTTTTCAGTAGAAACCGAACTGTTTGTTCTATGCTTTCCGTAATACCTACCACCTCTATTTCCGCATCTATTTCTGTCAGTATCTTTTTCAGGCTGTTATACGCCACTGTTTCATCCTCAACAATCAACACTTTCATTTTTCCGGATATTTTAGCGGTAAACAAACTTTAAAAATCTGCCCGTCATTTTCAACCTTTACCTCCCGATCTAACAATAACCTGAATCGGGCAGAGAGGTTAGGTAGCCCTACTCCATTTTGAATAGGTTTATCAATCTTTTCCTGTATCGGATTAGTGATAATCAGTTCATTACTATCTCCAACAGAAACCGATATCAGCATAGGATGTTCACAGTCTATCACATTGTGCTTGACTACATTTTCAATAACCGGCAACAGTGATAATACAGGTATTTCAAACGCAAGCTTGTCGTCCGGAATATCGATCTGAAAAGATAATTTTTCGGCATATCTGACCTCAAGCAAATACCGGTAAGATTCTAAAAAATCCAACTCCTCTTTTAAAGGCACCAAGCCTTTTTTTTCACTTTGCAGGATATACCGGAACAGAGCAGACATCTTAGATGTATATTGTAGTGTTTTCTGCTTTTCATCATTCCGGACTAATGCAGTCAGACCGTTGATCGTATTGAATAGGAAATGAGGATTAATCTGGTTTGTCAGGGCATCATAACGACTTTGCAGATTTTCCAGTTTTAGCTGTTCTATTTCAAGATCCCGGTTCCGTTGTTCCAAATACATTACATACACATGGCCAACAAAGGCACAAAGCAGGCAGGAAACAACAAATTGAAACAAAAGCACACCGGTGAAACAATCTCCATATGCCTTCGATAAAAGAGAAATCAGAATATAGACACCATAAGCCACGACCGTTATGGCAAACGTAACCAATAAACGCTTGCTAAGTTGACTTGAACGAATCTTTTTGATATTCAGGGTAAGCAATCCCCAGATCAGTACACCAAAAAATATATACCGGAAGAAAAAGAAAGAGAAAAATTCAACAGTATCTTCTACTCCATGCCCGAAGTAGGTCCGAAAAGTATTGACAATGTTTGGATAGATAATGAATGTAGCCAACACAATAGCTGCACTTAATATCGTCTTCTTCGAATCTAAACTTTGTACGATTTTCATGGAGCAAAGATAAAAGGAGTTTGTTGATTTTTAAAGAAAAGTTCTGATTTATAATCCTTTGTTTTTTCGTTATAAGCGTCGTTTTTTTCGTTATAAGCGGATCGGGCAAATTAATCGAAAATATTTCTAACATCTTTGCAGACAATAGGATGTGTTCCAGCATAATTTAAGCAGGTGCTACCTGCGTTTGGCTTTTACGGTCTTTTTATTAGAAAGGTATTTAGTTGTAATTATTAAAATAGTTTATATCATGAACAACAAAGTAAATTCAAGAAGAGATTTTATTAAAACAATGGCGGCGGCAACTGCACTAGCTGTGGTTCCTCAGGTTATGTTCGGAAAGGAAATGCAATCTTCCTCTAAAATTCTGGTGGTTTATTTTTCCCATACCGGAAACACAAAAGCTTTAGGACAGCAAATTCAAAGCATTGTTGGAGGGGATGTTTTTGAAATTGAACCAGTAACTCCATACCCATCGGAACTTGCTGATATACGTGGACGGGCTAACGCAGAGAAAGAAGCCTCTAATTTTCCTTCACTAAAAGCTAAAGTGCAAAATATCAATACGTATGATGTGATATTTATAGGAACACCTGTTTGGATGGGTAGCTACTCCGTGCCTATCTCCTCATTTGTTGCAGAACATAATTTAGCCGGAAAAACCGTTATTCCATTTGTTACCTATAATGGGAATGCCGGAAACAGTCTGGAAGATTTGACGAACTTATTCCCTAATTCCAAAACATTGAAAGGATTGAGTGTAAAAGGCACGGAAGTAAATGAATCTAAATCACAAATTAGTGAATGGATAAGCAGTTTAGGTATTAAATAATTACTCTTCTATTTAAATGTGAAAGAGGGTCTGAAAAGTCTATCTAAGTTTGTAAAGGAGAGGAACTGAAGATAGATTTTTGGACCTCTTTTATCTTTTACCCAATTACGAAACTATGGTCAGTTTCGCATATTTGAGTAGCAGGTTTTTTTGTCCGAAATGAGTAAAATTGACAGTAGCTTTGGCATTACTTCCTTCTCCTTCTATCAATACAACAATTCCATCTCCAAAACGTTCATGCCTAACTTTGGTTCCTGTTTCTAAACCGGATAAATTTATAGGAGATGTTGTTGACGTATTATCAGCGATATTCGGTTTATCTGTATTGGGTATTCGTTTTAATCTTGATTTAGAATGAGATGCAACAGGTGAAGTGAAGTTTTCCTTTATAGGCTGAGGTTGTTGGAAAGGAGACTTAAATGCCGGTTCTCCGTATTGCTTACGTGCCGAAGTAAATACATCGGATGCGGAAGATTCTGTTGGCAAATCTAAATATTGAGCATCAATATCCTTCAAAAACCGGCTGGGACCTGCCATCGTTGTTTGTCCGTTACGAAAGCGACTTTTGGAATAGGTCAAAATACAATTCTGCTCCGCACGTGTTAAGGCGACATAAAACAAACGTCTCTCCTCCTCTATTTCCCGTTGGCTACCTTTAGACATTTGTGAAGGGAACAAATCTTCCTCCAAACCAACAACAAAAACATTGGGAAATTCCAGACCTTTAGCCGCATGAACAGTCATCATGGTCACTTTATCGGTCTGCTCTTCCTTGTCATTGTCCTGGTCTGTTAATAGAGCTATCTCCGAAAGGAAATCTGCTAACATCACACGTTCAATTCCCTCTTCCCTGCGTATTTCACTAAATTCAACTATACCTTTCAGTAATTCTTCCAGATTTTCTTTTTTACTGATACCTTCTACGGAATTATCACTCATCAACTCCCTCAAAATACCTGATTCTTTTACGACGACAGTAGCTATTTCTTCTGCCGGAAGAGATTTGTTTCTATCCATAAACTCCCCCATCATTTGCTGGAAATCTTGAAGCTTTTTGGCTGTGCCATTGTTAATTGGCAGGTTATATTCAAGCGGGGCTTGAAGTATTGTCCAAAGGCTTACATTATGCCTGTTTGCGGCAGCAGTCAGTTTCCCGACAGTTGTATCTCCTATTCCGCGCGACGGATAATTGATTACACGTTTAAACGCCTCTTCATCATGCGGATTCACGATCAAACGGAAATATGAGATGATATCCTTTATCTCTTTTCGTTGATAGAAAGACAATCCTCCATAGATCTTATAGGGAATATTTCGTTTTCTTAAAGCCTCCTCTAATGTACGGGATTGGGCGTTTGTTCGGTAAAGTATAGCAAAATCAGCATAGGTATAGGCTCCGTTCTTCAATAGCTCTTTAATTTTCGAAGCTACGGCATACCCCTCTTCATAGTCAGAATAAGTCGAAAAAACGGTTACCTTATCTCCCGCTTCTTTTTCGGAGTAAACAGTTTTATGAATTTGCTTTTCATTTTTGTGTATCAGGCTATTGGCCGCGTTGACTATGTTTTGTGTAGAACGATAATTACGCTCCAGTTTAAAAATCCGACAATTCGGATATAAGTTTTTGAATTGTAATATATTATCA
>JAJDIA010000107.1 GCA_030266465.1 Parabacteroides sp. OttesenSCG-928-G21
AAACAGCTAAACATATAGACAAAGAGGTACAAAAAATTGTTGATGAACAATACATACGTGCTAAAAAGATGTTGAACGACAATGCCGAAGGTCATAATAAGCTGGCAGAAGTATTGCTTGAAAGAGAAGTTATTTACACAGAAGATGTTGAACATATTTTTGGTAAACGGGTATGGATTTCCAGAACAGAAGAGCTACTTGGCGAACAGGAAAAAGAGAAAGAAGAAGAACGAAAAAAAGAGATGAAAGAGAAAAAGGCTAAGCCTGTCAAAGAAGAGATAACTCCTGTCGCTGAAGAAGAAACAACTGTCATAAATATCGAACTCACCGTAACAGAAGCAGATCAACCGGCTGAAGACGATAAAAAGCCTGCACAGGCTGAAAAGAAACAAAATACAGAGGATAATAAACCGGACAACACATTGGATCTTTTCGGTTAACTGACATTATTCATAGTAAGATATTTTACAAAGAGAGGTATAGTAAGAAGATAAAGGGACTATACCTCTTTTTTATTCTTTAAAAATCTTAAACTCATTCCTTTTTTCCTACATTTGTATTCAAAATGATTAATCCACAAAATCCGTGTCCTTAAACAACCTGATAAAGCGCGCATTAACCGGTATTGTATTTGTAGCGGTCATTATAGGAGCAATATGCTGGCATCCTTTCTCTTTTCTTACATTATTCAGTATTATTACCGGAATGATATTATGGGAGTTTCACGGATTGGTGAAGCTCTACGAAAACGAGCCGGTTAAACGTCTCATTCGCTGCCTGGGAGGAGTCTACCTTTTTGCCGCCACTTTTTTTTACACACAAGGGTTCACCGGTAAAGCCATCTTTTTCCCATATATCCTATTCTTACTCTATTGCCTGATTATAGAGCTTTATAATAAAAAATCAAACCCAATCAACAACTGGTCTTCCACCTTTTTCGCACAAGTTTATTGCGCCGGTTCTTTCTCTCTTCTCAATTTTATTTTCACCGAGACAAGAGATATCGAAATACTACCACAAGCGCCAATATTTGTCCTTGCTGTGTTCATCTTTATCTGGCTAAATGACACCGGAGCCTATCTGATTGGAACGCTTTTCGGGAAACACCGTTTATTCGAGCGCATCTCTCCCAAAAAATCATGGGAAGGTTTCTGGGGAGGATTCATTGTAGCCCTTCTCACATCGCAGTTATTCTATTATCTGGTACCGGAAATCAGTCGTTTTGTTTGGGCTGGATTAGCAGCAACGGTTGTCGTATTCGGGACATGGGGAGATTTAGCAGAATCACTATTAAAACGCACACTCAACCTTAAAGACTCCGGAAATTGTTTCCCCGGACACGGGGGAATGCTCGACCGGTTCGACAGCATTATTACAGCTATTCCGGTCGCTTATATCTATATCGAGATGATTATTCGAAATTAAAGGTCAGAACCACCATACGAGAAGTCAGCTTCTTTATTGCATCTGTATATTTCAACATTCCGACATCAACAAGGTCTGATCTGTCTTTCTCTAACATATCCAGCATACCGAAAGAAAACTTCAACTCCGGACAAAGTTTGAAATAAGACAAATAAATATCACATCCAATCCCTATTTCAAAACCGAAATCAACACCTTTCATCAAAAGAGGATTCCCCTTTTTACGCCCGATATCCATCGATCCGTATATCCCCCCAATCAGATAAGGACGATAATTGTTTAGTCGCAGCGCACTGTACTTAACGCTTAGAGGCAGCGTTACATAATTAGAACGGACAGTTGTTATAAACTCCTCTCCTGTCGCTTTCTCGCGAAACGTAAATGACTTATCACCAAAATGCAACGTAGGCGTTGCCCGCAGGCTAAAATAAGGATTCAGGTACATCTCCCCTATTACACCAACGCTAAACCCCGGAGAATAAGAGGGTATTTCGGCAAACCAAACCTCACCGTTTTCCGTCATATTGCCGGAATGCGTAATAACCATATCCTGCGCATGCACACCCACATGAAACCCTAAATGATAAAGCTTCATATCGGCATAAGGCTGATTTTTCACAATCTCCCGCTGTGCAAACAAGACAGAAGGAGCCAGCACAAGTATAAGAACCAGTAAGGATACTCTTTTCAACACAAAACTAATTTTGAAATATAACGTAAAAGTACGGCAGTTATTGCAAAATAAAGGTTATTTGAACAAAATAACTTCACTTATGTTTTTTAAATAAAGAGAATGTTTTATTTTTGTCGGACTAATAGTTATCAATTTAAAGGTTAAAAAAATGGCTTACGTAATTAATGACGATTGTATCGCTTGCGGTAGTTGTATTGACGAATGTCCGGTTGGCGCAATTTCGGAAGGTGACAAATATTCTATCGATCCAGGACTTTGCACTGACTGTGGCACATGCGCTGATGTATGCCCAACAGAAGCTATTCATCCGGCGTAACAATCCAGCAAGAAAAAAATAGGCAACCTTTCATGGGAAAACCTATAAAATAAAAGGCTGACTTTCTGAAGTCAGCCTTTTATGCTTTAAAGGGTTTCATTAAAATTCTATGTCGAGTTTAATGTCTCCGGCATTTTCTTCTTCTTCCGGCTCGGAGGTCAACTTTTTAGTATCAGCCTTTTGCTGCTTGATGTAGTTGATCACATCATTCATACCGTCCATAAATTTTTCAAAATCTTCTTTATACAAGAAAATCTTATGCTTCTCGAAAGAGATTTGCGTTCCATCTCTCGGCTGAACCTTCTTGCTTTCCGTAATGGCTAAAAACAAATCTTCTTTCAGATTTTTTTTCACATCCAGATAGTAAATACGTTTTCCAGCTTTTATGGCTTTTGAATACAAGATCTCTTTGTCGCCACCCTCAACATGCGGTTTTTTATTCATTTCTTCCATGATAGCAAACATTTGTTAATTCCCACCCGTTTTTTCATAACTTGCATCAAATATGGGAATTTTTTTTTAAAAACAACTATAATTTAACACTTATTGAGCATAAATCGTTAATTCATCAAAAAAAGCTCCCTCCTATTTATACATTTATAAATAATTCACTTAAAAGAAGCGCTACCCAAGCGAAGGCATGCCGAAATATAGACAAATCATCAGCATGAAGTAGGCTTTTGATGGTGATGATAAAGGGTTTTCTTTGCGATCATCTTATAATACACCAGCTGGTGAATATTAATACACCAATTGGTGTATATATATCTACCAGTTGGTAAACATTAGTACACCAGTTGGTGTATTATAACTTCATGCAAATCAAACCGATTCGTTTTGCTGAAGAAATGGAAAGATCATCAGCATGAATCCCATACAACTTCGGTCATATACAAACGAAACACGATGCCGCCCAAACAAGAAAGTTAGCCTACAAATTCAAAAATATCAAAAGAATCCGTACCTTTGCCCTGAAAACAGATAAAGAAGTTCCTTCATAAGTATGATAAACAGAGTTTTAATTCGTATTAAAGTATTACAGATCGTGTATGCTTTTTACCAAAACGGTAACGGAAACCTTAAAACAGCAGAAAAAGAATTACTTTTCAGTCTCCAGAAATCTTATGATTTATATCATTATTTTCTCCTTCTAATTATTGATGTAACTAATCTGCACGAACGTATTGTTGATAACAGGAAGCATAAACTTCGCCCTACTGAAGAGGATATGAATCCCAACATGCGCCTTATTAACAATCGCTTTGTAAAGCAACTGGCAGAGAATAAGGCATTAAAACAATATTGCAATGAGCATGGATTATCTTGGAGTAATGATCAGGGTTTTATAAAATCCGTCCATGACATACTGCTTGCATCAGAACAATATACATCCTATCTGAATAATCCGGATGATTCATACGAAACAGACCAGGAATTCTGGCGCGCTTTTTTCAAAAAGCAAATTTGCGGAAATGATATGATCGAAGAATATTTAGAGGATAAAAGCATTTACTGGAACGATGATATAGAGATCATTGAAACCTTTACACTGAAAACCATCAAACGCTTTAGCGAATCAAATGAAGCTAACCAACCGATGCTCCCGATGTTTAAAGATGATGAAGACCGGGATTTTGCGATAACCCTATTTCGACAATCCCTGCTGAAAGGAGACGAATATCGTGAACGGATAAACCGCCATATGAAGAACTGGGAGACAGAGCGAATTGCTCAGATGGATTTAATAATTATGCAAATAGCTCTTGCCGAAATCATGAATTTCCCTTCTATCCCTACCAGCGTCACGCTCAACGAATACATTGACGCCGCCAAATATTACAGCACTCCCAAAAGCGGCCTATTCATCAATGGGATATTGGACTCTATTGTAAATGAGTTAAAAAAAGAAAAGTTATTATTTAAAGATTGACATTTTTTGATAACTCTTTTGGGGATTAATCTCGTTTTTACTTTATATTTGCTTGCGTACGGGATATAATTTCAAAATTATATAACTTGCTTTCTTGTTGCCATGTAAGGATATAATAATCTGATCCATTTTGCGCAACAGCAATATTTTTCGTTAGAGTAAAAACAGTTCGGTATGAGAATCTATTACAGCTTAATAATCATCGGATTGCTACTTATATCATGCAGTCAGGAGAAACAGAGTGAATTGCCTGAATTTCCGGTTGATATAAATCAGGATATCTCTTTGTCGTTATCCGAGATTGCAGAGGAAATCACATCAGTAGAACTCGAACTTACTGATGAAAGTATAATAAACTCTGACAATTATATACGTATTTTTATTACAGAAAATAACATTATTGTGGCGGAAGCGGGAGGTTTTACCGTGACAGCACCAGTACTTGTTTTTAATAAAGACGGAAAATTTGTTCGATCAGTTGGCTCCAGGGGACAGGGACCGGGAGAATATAACTATATTTACAATGTGGCTTTCGATGAGAAGAACAGTCGTTTGTTTATTCTCACATATAACCCTAATAAAATCATTTGTTATCATTTGGATGGAAATTTTTTAAAAGAAACACGGCTCGATCAAGATGGTTCAGATTATGATATATTTTATGACAAAGATGGATTAATTCTTGAATACATCTTGTTTATAGATGGGAAAAACCTAAAAAAAATAGTGTATCGTATGAATGACGATTTTCAGGTTAAAGACAGTATCATCTGTTTTGAAAGTTACTTTGAAGATAGCGTGAATGGAGAATATCGTTTTCCTGATTATATAATAAAAAACGGCACATCCATATATTTTTATCCTAAAGAGTTGTATTCAAAATGGGACCCCCCAACCGTAAAAATTTTGCGAGACACCCTGTATCGTTTAGAGGAGAATCAACTTATTCCGGAAGTGAAATTGAAATTTGCTAATGACGGGTTTGATCGTCACGGCGATAAAATTATAAACTTATTTAACTTTTACCGAAGTTCCCGCTATATTTTTGCAAACTATAAATATAATCCGAATAACAGATATAGAGATAGGTACAGAGAATTTCCGAAAACATCTTATTTTTGCTACGACACAAAAACCGGCAAAGGATATAATATGCTAGAAGGATATACGGATGA
>JAJDIA010000108.1 GCA_030266465.1 Parabacteroides sp. OttesenSCG-928-G21
ATTCACTCATGTTATAAGAAACAATAACCAGTACTCCAGCCAGGCATGCCATAGGAATATGCTTTGTTAATGGTCCGAGGAATAAAAGGATAAACAGTAATACAATGGCATGGATAATACCGGCAACAGGGGTACGTCCACCGTTATTGATATTGGTCATCGTCCGGGCAATAGCACCGGTTACCGGAATACCTCCAAAGAAAGGCACTACTAAATTGGCCGCTCCCTGAGCAATTAATTCTGCATTTGAATTATGTTTATCGCCGGTGACACCGTCAGCTACTGTGGCTGATAAAAGTGACTCAATAGCACCTAACATCGCAATTGTAAAAGCGGAAGGCAATAATAAATTGATAGTTTCTATGCTGAAAGAAAGTGTTTCCGGTTCTGGAAGAGAAGCGTTGATGGTAAATCGGTCGCCAATAGTTTCTATGGTCGTTATTCCGCAATAATTCCGCATAATAAAAACGATTATGGTCATAACTATAATCGCAATCAGTGATCCTGGGATCTTACGTGAAATACGTGGAGTGTAAACAATAATAGCAATACTGATCAAGCCAATGACTAATGCCCACCAGTTGATCGTGTGAAAACTATGACTATAGGCAACCCATTTTGTAAGAAAATCGGCTGGGACCTTATCCATTGTCAGACCAAATAGATCCTTTATCTGGGTAGTGAAAATGGTTAAAGCGATACCACTTGTAAAGCCAACAACGATAGGATAGGGGATAAATTTAATGACGGTACCCAGTTTTAATACGCCCATCAAAACCAACATAATACCGGAAACAAAGGTGGCAATAGCCAGTCCTTCAATGCCGAAGTTTTGAATGATGCCGTATACAATAACGATAAAAGCGCCGGTTGGTCCACCAATTTGCACGGAACTTCCCCCAAGGAAAGAGACAATAAAACCGCCTATAATAGCTGTGATCAAACCCTTTTCAGGACTCACGCCGGATGCAATACCGAAAGCAATAGCAAGTGGCAATGCAACGATTCCCACAATAATACCGGCCATGAGGTCGGCCATGAATTTTTCCCGATTGTAACTTTTTAGTGCGGTGAAAAATTTGGGCTGAAAATCAAATTTTCTCATCAGACTTTTATACCTTAAGCATTTAAGGCCGCAAAGGTATGAATAATTTTCGTGGATTAAACGTTTTGATGCTGATTCAGCAAACCGTATCCGTTTTTCAGCGTTCTTCTTCTTTCCCGTATGGCTTCTAAAGTACGTAAATCACCTAACGCAGGAAGTTCGTGGTTGCCTGCGTTATCAAGGAACTTCCAAGCATATTCGGAAGCAATGGCCGAATCTCTCATGGTTGGTAAATTGGGATGAAATACGCCGGAATTGATAGAGTCGGCAAACAGATCACATAATATATCGATGTTTTTGCCACCGAAAGGTTTTTCTAATGTCAGTGTTTTGTTTACTCCGCGCAATTCGACAACAGCCGTTTTGAAATCATGCGTCATGCGTGCAATCCCTTTTGTTCCTATAATATCGATGTAAGAATTGTGTGTCTGGTCTTTAGATAATTGTCCGTATACATGTCCTTGGGTGATATCAAATACAACACCATTTTCGAATGTGCCGTGACATTGCAGCCACCAGGGATCTTTATAACTCCACATACGCAGAGCCTGAGCATTCCATGTTTTATATTCACAACCGGCATACCAGCGGGTAATGTCTACATAATGCATACCGCAATCATGGAAAGAAGGACCTTCATATTCATGCCCTTCTCCCGGAGCTAATCCCGGTGTTAAATGACAAATACGAATAATCGCCAATTCCCCGATCTCTCCTTGATCAATAAAGTTTTTTATCGCGTGATGATACCAGGAGTTGCGTAAATAAAGGTTTACAGTACCATATTTATCGGAGTTTTCAACCGTATTAACCGCATCCCATTCATTTTGAATAGAATCAGCAATAGGTTTTTCAGAAATAACGTGCTTTCCTGAGGCAATGGCTTTTGCTATTTGTTCTTTTCGGGAGTCTGCCAATGCAGAAAGAACAACAACCTGTACAGTAGGGTCATTGAATACCTCATCTTCATTTGAAGTGATTTTAGATGTAGGAGACAGCTTTTTCGCATATTCCAGTGATACCGGGCTTTTATCGCAGAGATGGCTAATATTCCATTTCCCGCTTTTAAGCATTTCTTCGATATAGAAACCTCCCATTCGGCCACAACCTATAATCCCAACATTGATCTTTTTCATAATCATCACTTATTTTAAAAATCAAAGACTTTCGGATGTTGTCTGCACATAAGGTTTAGCTGAGGTTTAGTTTCTTTTACTTTTTTGATAACTAGACACAATTAGAGTACATTTGTTTCCTTAAAACCTAACATCCTACGGTTCTTGTCAATTCATGATATATTAAAAACACCCAGCAAAGGTATAGAAATGTATTTAATAAATGTGTTTATTTTTATATCTAAATGTTAATATTCAGGATAGACCAGCTCTAAAGCATTTTTTCTCGAAGTATACAGCATTTTTTTTTATCAAAAGAGAACAAATCCCTATAAAAAAGAGTTCTTTATTTAGAGGCTGTTCAGAAGATTTTTTACAGAAAATCTGAACAAGCCTTTTCGAACGGAATAAATAGTGTTTATAGTGCGATAAATATTATTGAAAGGAAATCTTCTGTCTTCAAGTTGAAGTTTTTTACTTTTGCGGAAACGGTGGGAAACTTAGCTTATATTTATAGTAATTATATTAATAGTAATAGTTTATGGGAAAAAGTATTAAAGGGACTCGTACAGAGCAGAACTTATTAAAAGCATTTGCCGGGGAATCTCAGGCAAGAACGCGTTACACATTCTTTGCTAGTAAAGCAAAAAAAGAAGGGTATGAACAAATTTCCGGTGTATTTTTGGAAACAGCCGAGCAAGAAAAAGAACATGCAGAACGTTTCTTCAAGTTTTTAGAAGGCGGAATGGTTGAAATTACAGCATCTTTTCCGGCTGGCGTTATAGGAAATACAATGGAAAATCTGGCGGCTGCCGCTGAAGGGGAATTGGAAGAGTGGGGGACTCTCTATCCTGAGTTTGCAGACATCGCAGATGAAGAAGGCTTTAAGGAAATAGCTACAGCTTTTCGTATGATAGCAAAAGTTGAAGTTGAGCACGAAAAACGTTATCGCAAGCTGTTGGCTAATATGGAAAATCAACAGGTTTTCGAAAAAGAAGAAGCTATTACGTGGCAATGTCGCAATTGCGGTTTCGTTATTAAAGGCAAGAATGCCCCGCAAAAGTGCCCGGCTTGTGAACATCCGCAGGCCTATTTTGAGCCAATGAAACAGAATTATTGAGAAAATAATTTGATCTAAGAATTAAAAAAAGCTGTCTTGTAAGGCAGCTTTTTTTGTGATGTTAGGATTTATTGCCTAGTAATTGTAGGGATGGAGATATGGCTTGGATATTCATTGCCTGCATAGATTGTTTGATTTGCTTTTCGTGTTTGGGTTTGTTCGGACCAAACGCCTGCATAGTTGGAGTGGATGCTATACTCCGGGAAATTGGAGGAGGTAATATCTATCCGCAGACGATTGCCGGGTTTGATCTGCCAGGTAACCGGGAGGGTTTCTATATTTAACGCAACAATTTCGCCAGGGGTATAGAGCTGACGATTACCAAACCGGTTATTCCGGTATCCTAATGTCGTAATGCCTGAACGGATATTATAAGCGGCGCCATCAGGCATTACTTCGCTGACTTTGTATGTTATGCTCGTATCTTCACAGTCGCTACTCATATAAATGGTTGCTTTTATCGGTCCCGAAATGGTCAGCGGTTTATCCACGGCTTCAGAAAGGAAGAAGAGGATATCTTCGCGGTAACCTATTTCCGGTTGCTGTCGGCTTCCCCGGCGTGCTGAAGAGTTGAAAAGCGTTTCTCCGCCGACAGACATGACCGGGTTTTGCGGATCATATATAAATTTGAGTTCAGCGGATGAGGTGGGTTTATTTGTAGAAACAGTATATGCTTTTGCATTTGCAGCATTTATCGTATTGGTTAGAAAGTAGGTCATCTCTTTTTGAGATGGAATAGGCCAGGTATCGAATGTCTCCCATTTATCGGCACCTACGAAATAGGCCTGTACTTCTCCCCGCGGAATCGTTTCCTGGGCGACGACTCTGTAAAGCCATTCGAATTGATCTGTAGAGACCTCAATATCTTTGGCATGTTGCGTATCATGTATTTCCTCCGGTGTGATTTGATAGGAATGATTCCATGAGCCCAGGATCAGGCGGCTATTTTTCTTTGTTTCGGGAGGGAGCAATTCATAGCCTTTTAGTGTTCCTTCCAGATGATGATCAAATAGTCCGGCGACGATTGTCATAGGTACTTTAATCTGTGAGGGGATATTTCTCAACTGCGCCCAAACACCGCTTTGCCAGTAAGGATCGTAATAATCCGTATGTGTTATCCAATCGCGGTACCAGGGGAGTTCTGCTCCCAGCAAGTCAACGTCCATTTCCTTTTGAGGCATATAGCGGGCCTCGTTATAATAAGGCTCGTTTCTGTCGCGCGGGGGCTTGGTGGTTATTTCCGTTGCATTATCGATGGCCCAGCCGGTAAGGATATCCTGCCGGAAAAGTCCGTCTTTATATGCAGAAAGATGGCGATCAACGCCATAGTGATGGAGGTATATTCCTTTTACTTTGTCCGGCAGGGAGTCTGCAATAATCCAACTGGTAAGCGCCATATAGGAAGCACCGAAAAGCCCTATACTACGACACCAGGATTGATCGGCTACCCAATTCACAAGTGCCAGTCCGTCTTCTCTTTCATAGATATTAGGTTCGTAGATACCTTCCGAGCCACCCTTTCCCCGGCAATATTGCTGAATATATCCTAAGCCCCGTTGTGCATACTGCTGACCTTGTGCTACGTTATCGCCTGTTGTTTGTCCCTCCCTGAAATAGGGAGTCCGCGTAATAACTACCGGCCATGGACCTTCGCCTTTCGGCAAATAAATACGGGTTACCAGATTGTCTCCTGAGCCTCCTTTTACAATGGTATCGATATATACATATTCATAAGATTCCAGCGGTAATTCACTATTCGCAGTGGTTTGTGATGATTTCTGCCCTTGTAAATATATTATAAGTAGCAAAGAGAAAAGGCATATAAAAAAACCTGTCTTTTTCATGATCGATACGCATTTGTTCATTGAATGAACAAAAATATGGTTTTCAGAGTTACAAAACGTCAGAATCTTTCAAGAAATAGCAATTTGTCAATTTTACCCCTTGTAGAATCGCATATTCGGGTCTATATACGAGCCTGTTCAGTTATAATCGCTAAAATGAGGGTTAAGAAAAATCAGGATGTCAGGTAAGAAGTCGATCCACTGACAAAATGAAAGGTCAAACAAAAATCATTACAATGATTTTCAAAAGTTGTCAAATATCTGAAACAGAATCCGACAAAACGTCAAATCCATTTCATCCGGGATTTTGATCCAATGAGTAGTTAAATACGGT
>JAJDIA010000109.1 GCA_030266465.1 Parabacteroides sp. OttesenSCG-928-G21
TTTGACATAACCATATCTATTGTTCGCAAAAATACGAATAGAATTTAATTAAACAACAAAAAAGAAAAAAAATTATTCTTTATTTCTTCATACAAATAACAATACCGGATGAAATACCTTTTTTTCATACAAAAACAGCAAAACATACCAATCCCCTCTTATATTTTTTTATTTTTGCAGATATAAGAACACATTTATGAAAAGCAACAGTTTAGTATCAATCGATCAATGCTCGAAAGAGGATATTCTGCGAATTCTGTCTAACGCATCAAAATTTGAAGAAAATCCGAATCGGAACTTGTTAGAGGGTAAGGTTGCAGCCACCCTTTTTTTTGAACCTTCCACAAGAACACGCCTTAGCTTTGAAACGGCAGTAAATCGCCTGGGAGGACGTGTTATTGGTTTTCAGGACGCTTCGACGACCAGCTCCACTAAAGGAGAAACACTGAAAGACACCATTCTTATGGTAAGTAATTATGCTGATCTGATCATTATGCGTCATCACCTGGAAGGAGCCGCACGCTACGCCTCAGAAATAACGAATGTTCCGATCATCAATGCCGGCGACGGCGCCAATCAGCATCCCTCGCAAACGTTACTGGATCTTTATTCTATCCAGAAAACACAGGGGACACTCGACAATCTTACCATTACTATGGTAGGCGACCTGAAATACGGACGAACCGTACATTCACTGATCGTGGGTATGTCGCATTTTAACCCAACTTTCCACTTTGTTGCGCCTGACGAACTGCGTATGCCGGAAGAACAAAAAACCTTCTGCGATAAGCTGGGCATAAAATACAGTGAACATTCTGATTTTACAGAAGAAATCATCAATCAGACGGATATTCTGTATATGACACGTGTTCAGCGTGAACGATTTACAGATCTAGTAGAGTACGAACGGGTTAAGAATGTTTATATCTTACGAAATGAAATGCTACAAAACAGCAAGGATAACCTTAGAGTTCTTCATCCGCTACCACGCATCAACGAAATTGCCTATGATGTAGACGATAGTCCTAAAGCTTACTACATCCAACAGGCGCAAAACGGATTGTATGCCCGTGAAGCCATTATTTGTGAATTATTTGGTATCGAAGTTTAAAACAGAAACAACATGTCAGCACAAAAGAAAAGAGAATTACAAGTTGCAGCGCTCGAAAACGGGACTGCCATCGATCATATCCCACCGCAGCATTTATTCAAAGTAGCCTCATTACTCTGCCTGGAAAAGCTAAGTAATACCATTACCATCGGTAATAATTTCCGAAGCAATAAAATGGGCAGCAAAGGAGTGATTAAAATTGCGGATAAGTTTTTTAAAGAAAACGAAATCAACCGGATCGCACTAATCACTCCGAATGCGATACTGAACGTTATACGCGACTTCGAAGTGGTAGAGAAAAAAGCCATTACACTGCCGGACGAAGTAATTGAAGTGGTCAAATGCAATAATCCTAAATGCATCACCAATAATGAGCCTATGCCTACCCGCTTTGCAGTAATCGACAAAGAATCGGTAACCATCAAATGCCATTATTGTGAACGTAAAATAAACAAAGAAGATATCGTCGTAAAATGAAGCACAATTGGAAGCCGGGTACGATGATCTATCCACTTCCGGCCGTCATGGTCAGCTGTGGTAGTGAACCTGCCGAATACAATCTGATAACGGTTGCCTGGGTTGGAACCATTTGTACCAATCCGCCCATGTGCTATATCTCTGTACGCCCGGAACGCCACTCCTATCCTATCCTGAAGAAAAATATGGAATTTGTTATCAACCTGACGACTGAGCAGTTAGCTTATGCAACCGACTGGTGTGGCGTAAATTCAGGAAAAGAGCACCATAAATTCGAGGAGATGGGATTGACTCCCGGAAAATCTGCAATGGTAAATGCGCCGACTATCGAAGAATCCCCGTTGTGCATCGAATGTCGTGTGAAAGAGGTATTAAGCCTTGGATCACATGATATGTTTATTGCTGACGTATTGAATGTTCAGGCAGACGATCGCTATTTGAATCCTGAAACCGGAGCATTCGATATGGAAAAAGCCGGCCTGTTAGCTTATGTTCACGGCAAATATTACGGATTAGGAGAATTTATCGGTAAATTTGGTTGGTCGGTACAAAAGAAGAAATAAGATCAAAATGGTAAGATGGCTACATATCTGTTTACTGCTTCTTGTTGTTTCTTCGGTTACAGCACAGGAATTGCCACAAGTGCATAATAAGGTTTTCAATTTTGGGGCAACAGCAGGTTTCAGTTCAGCGCTTCCTATTATCAACTCCATCACAATCAATGACATTAAAATGGAAGATATTGAAGTGCTGAATAAAGTAGGCTACACCGCTTCCGTATTCGGACGCATAAATATTTCCAATTTCTTCATCCAACCAAGCTTTTCCTGGACACATTCGTATGCCAACATTGCCTTCAGTTTACCACAAATTTCCGAAGAACCAAGCGGAGACATCAGCCGGCAAGAGATGGATATAAAAATAAAATCGCTGGAAGTACCCGTTCTCATCGGATGGAATGTCATTAAGGAGGAGGAATACGCACTGAGTATCACGGCCGGACCTAAGTTCAAGTACAATTATCATGTTTCTTATGCGCCAAAAATGTCAAATACGACACACGATTTTATTAATGACAGTTCACCCTATGATATAAGTATTGCAGCAGGTGTCGGTGTCAGTATCTGGCGATTGTTTTTTAATTTTGTCTATGAATTCGGGCTTAATCAGGTAGAATCGGACTTCAAAGACAAACAAACACACCTCCCTTTGCCTGAGGCAAATATCACGATAGACAAGCGTATAAATGTGCTTAGTTTTTCCATAGGTTTCCTATTCTGACGACGTATCCCCTGCTGTGTCAGCCCTTTTTCGTTGTCGTACAAAGTCATTTTCTTCTGCATGAAACGTCAATTTCTATGCCATGAATCCGTGAAATTTTGCGTATGAATTCTGTTGCCGACAATTGTCGGCAATATTGCTGATAATTATCGGCAGGCTTGCTGACAATTGTCGACAGAATTGCCGATAATTATCGGCAACAAAACTAAAGCCAATAAAAAAGAAAAAACATAAGGATGTTTTGACAAAAAGAATGCAATGAAAGAGACACTTAATCACAATCAGTCAAGCCGTATCTAAAGGATTTTACTTCCCACAAATAGACTTAAACTGGCAATAGGTACAGGCCTTGCCCGTAGGTGTTTGAAAGAAAGGAACTTCCGGATTAAATAATTCATCCAGACAATCGGTACGCAGATGCGATTCAAATTCCTCTGTATACCGACTGAAATCATCGACTATGATATGATAATTACGTTCGATTTTCTGTTTTATATGCGCACTGAAATCAGCGGAAAACAACGAGCGCAAATAATAAATCCCCGGATATACCAATTGGTTGATTTGTTTGAAATCCTCCTGTTGCATGACCATCCAGGCATACAGAAACACCTGCATAACCGCCTTCGGTCGGTCTTTATCCGCTTTGTCAAACAACCCGGGAATGGTTTGAAAAGCAGCCGTTCCACTTCCGCTTTTATAATCAATAATACGCAGAGAATCATTCACTTCATCCATGCGGTCTATAAAACCTTTCAATTGAATATTCGTCCCATTCGTAAGCGTGAAATCCGTAAAAACCTTTCTCTCTGACTCCAGGTAGCGAAACGGTGTAAGTTTGGCATCCTGCTCAATTATTTTCAAGGCATACTTCCGGATCATTTCACTCACCAGATAGTTTTGTCCGATAAGCGGGCCTTTCATATCCTTATAAAATTCTTCCGCAAAAGCATTTCGTATGATCTCGGTCATCGCTTTTTTATCTTTCTGAAGAATTTTAAGGATATCGGCGGTCAATAACTGCCCTTGTAAAGGCCGGTACAAATCCTCCATTACTTTATGCAAGATGCTTCCAAAGACATCATTCTCAATAGTTTCACTAACCTCATCAACCTCTTTAACCCCCTCAATCGCTGAAAAATAAAACATCAACGGGCAGTCTAAATAAACATTCAATACACTCGCTGACAAAGCTTTGCTTCCTCCGGTACAATAGGCAGAAAGCTTCTGCATAATATCCTCTGTCTTAGCAACTTCATATGTATTTATTTTCGAGGAAGAGACATTATAAACAGCCAATTTATTCTGAACAGGCAGTTCGTAATGATATTGTAATTGATAAATATAACGGCTCATTTCACCGGAAAGCAGTCCACCACTCCTTGTATCATACAAAAGATTAACATCTTTAGCCCTATGGATCAGCCGGTAAAAATGATACGCCCAGACGCTATCCTGATGTTCATAAGTAGGAAGACCGAATCCACGGCGTAAGTTATAAGGGATAAAAGAGGCAGACGAGCGTCCGGATGGGAAAACACCTTCATTGACAGACAGTATAATAACCCTGTCGAAATCAAGCGTTCGCGTCTCTAACACACCCATTATCTGCAAGCCGGAAAGAGGTTCACCTTCAAACGGGATAGTGATCAAATCCGTCGCACGCTTTATCAACCGGAAGCAGGTATCGATTTTCATCTCAATTTCAGCTTCCTGAATCAGCTCTTTTATACGGTTGACCGTTGTATAATAGTAGAAAATAAACTCCTGCTGAATGTCTTGTGAACTTGCCGGTAATTCTGTTTCTGAGTCTACATCCGTATTACCGGCAGCAATCAGTCTATTAAAATTCTCCAGTATACTGACCAGATAAGACATACAATCATCCACAGAGTTAACCATTTTAAAAACAGTTTTCAATAGCGGAGTAACATGCAGAAAGTCTTCATTCACATAAATTTTATTCCGGCTTGTTATCTCCTTCACCAACTTCGCGATGACCTCCGGAGATTCTGAAGAGATATAAGGATGATTAAGGATGGGGAGGACATCACGGAAATAGAATGTCTGCTTACCTTCTGCCATCCGTGTGTTTTTCTGTAAAGCCAACACATAATCCATAAGGGCGGCAATCGGCGTATTAGACAAGGGATAACCCATCGTTACATTGACGTGCCCTATTTCTTCCGGAATAGAATGAAGCAAAGGAATCAGCAAATGTTCATCAGGCAGGACAATGGCGGTACGCAATGAATCCTCCTCATTTATTTCTCCGTTTTGCAGCAATTCCTTTAATAGTTCATGCACATGTTTAGCTTGTCCCGTACCAGAAGAGACACCCGTAATGGTGATTTTCTTGTCAGCCCTATCCTCTTCTTTTGGAAGAGAGAAAGAGGATGGAAAAAGCTTCAGGTTGTGTGTAGAAAAATAGGAGGCCCGATTTTGCGGATCTGTTACAAAAGAAGAGGTATAATCCCAATAAAAATCGGCTAAGCCTTTATCACGTAGTAATAAGAGCAGTTGTTCTTCTGCCGTCGACAGCGCATTAAATCCGACAAAGACAACTTTATCATAC
>JAJDIA010000011.1 GCA_030266465.1 Parabacteroides sp. OttesenSCG-928-G21
ATCCCGGCTCCCCTTCTTAGCAAAGAAGGGGGTGGACCATCGCCGCAGCGATGGTGGGGTAGTTTGGTCTATTTAAAAAGAATAGTTTGGTCTATTTAAAAATAGTATGCGAAGATAATATGAAAAGAATATATATAGAAAAACAGGAAATGCATTATAAAGAATTCAAACTACCCCACCACCGCAAGCGGCGGTCCACCCCCTTCTTTGCTAAGAAGGGGAGCCAAGATACTCTTAGCTTATAAAATACAATCTTAACATTATACAATTATATTCTCCCTTAAACAGAACTAATAATCTAAATTAACAAAACATGAAAAGTATTCAAAAACCCACCATCTTGCGTAAGCTACGCAATGGTGAACACTTTCAGATTCATTCGGATTTGATCGTTTATCTGGAAGAGCCTATTGGCGATTTCACGGTACTCTCTACCGCTTTTACTACCTACAAACAACTGTTTGACCATGAAGACGTTGTCTTTAAGCATCAAAGTAGAATGGAGGGAACGCAAGCGGTAACCGCGGCAGACAAAAAACGCAATGATGAATATATATCCCTACGCATGGGGGTTAAATCGGGTCTGCGCAGCATTGATCCGGAAATTCGGAGCGCGGCAGAAGTGCTGCTACCTATAGTGGATAACTACAAGTGGATTCCGAGAAAAAGTTACAATGAGTCGACAGCCTATATCACGAATCTTATTCAGGATCTTAAGGCAGCCGCCAATCAGCCGTCGGTTACGAAACTGGGACTGGGGCCTGCCGTTGATCTATTGGAAGCGGCGAATCTGGCCTTTAAAGCGATCTATGGCCGACGTACGAGCTGGTGGACAGCGCAGCGATTGCAAGGGAATATGCTGGCGGCGCGTCCGCCGGTGGATGAGGCATTCGAGGCACTGAGCTATCTCATTAATTCCATCTATGCCACGAATGAAGTTGATGATAAGGATGCGGAAAAGCGCACGAAGCTAACCGCCATCATCAACGAGGTGAACGGACAACTGGATAATATGGCGCGCACCATCGCTTACCGTCAGCCGGGCGGTGGCTCGGATCCCGACCCTGATCCCGACCCTGATCCGGATCCCGATCCGATCGTGCCTTACCACTTTAGGGCGAGTAATGTATTATTGATCAATGGCAGGATATTAGCTGTCTCGCCTACTAATTTTGAGGAGTTTGCCGACTTAATAGACGTACGGATGGTTGGCGGCATTATGGACTTCCACCCGGATGGAAAGTCGAACCGCTTCACATTAAACGAAATCTCTTATGATGAGACGGGCAGCTCTCCAATGAGCCTGCGCTTCATACCGACGGATGATCAAGACCTCCTCGGGACCTTATCCAATGAAAAGTACACGGTGGAGGTTGTGAAGGATGGCGTAGTTGTCCTCACGATTGATGAGGTGAATGAGCCGGAGGGGCTAGCGTGAATCGGAGATTCACGCGCCAGGAGATAGGAGATAGGAGATAGGATTTCTGTAGGGGCGAACCCGTGTGTTCGCCCGTTTATCTATTGGTGTGAATATACATTCTTAGAGTGCCGCAGGCACTCTGGGAATGTGGGTTTATCCCAACAAAACAAGCGGGCGAACACATGGGTTCGCCCCTACACATCACACATCCCTAACCCCTCTCGAGAGGGGAAGAAATCCTATCTCCTATCTCCTATTTCCTATTTCCTTTATTTACGCTTCGCTAAGCGATCTTCAATTCATAATTCATAACTCATAATCCATAATTCTATTTATTTTTGTACTTTCAAACTTAAAGGAGAACAATTATGAGAAGAAGTGATAGGCAGGTTACGGATCGGGAGACGATACAGGCTATTTTGGATCGGGCGGATGCTTGTCGGATAGGGTTTGCGGTGGAGGATGTGCCTTATATTGTGTGTATGAATTATGGGTATGCGTGGGAGGATGAGCTGCCGGTGTTTTATTTTCATTGTGCGCATGAAGGGAAGAAGATTGATTTGCTGAAGAGGAATAGCCGGGTTTGTTTTCAGTTGGATACGGATCATGTGTTGAGGTATATTCCGGAGAAGGTGTATTGCACGATGGATTATGCTTCGGTTGTCGGGATGGGACGGTTGGAGATTGTCGGCGACAATGAGGAGCGTATCCGTGGGCTGAATCTGTTGATGGAACATCACGGGCATTCGGCGCCGGAGGAGTATCCGGAGGGTTCGTTGTCGAGGACGACTATGTTGCGTCTGCGGGTGACGGAGCTGACGGCCAAGATGAAAAAATAATTATCTGTCTCTGCGGGCTATAACGGAAAGGGAAAAAACGTATATTTGTCAGACAATAGATAGCTGATGAGACGTATATTCCTAATTGGTTATATGGGAGCGGGGAAGACGACTGTCGGACGGGCGTTGGCGAAACGTACGGGATTGGCGTTTATCGATCTGGATCATTATATCGAGAGCCGTTATCTCCGGAGTGTTCCCCAGCTTTTTCAGGAAGAGGGCGAGGCGAGATTCCGGCAGATTGAACAGAAGATGCTGCGGGAGGTGGCGCAGTTTGAGGATGTGATTATCTCGACAGGCGGTGGCGCTCCCTGTTTCTCGGACAACATGGCGCTGATGAATGAGGCGGGGCGGACGGTTTATCTGTCGGTTTCGGTGGCGGAGTTGACCAAAAGGCTGGAGGTCTGCAAAGGGACGCGGCCGGTGTTGAAAGGGCGTACGGGGGCGGAGTTGGAGGCGTTTGTTGCCGAAAGTCTGGCTAAGCGCGAGCCTTATTACCGTCAGGCTTCTGTGGTCTTGGACGCGGAGGTTATGCTGACGGATACGGATGTGGAAACCATTACTATTGCTTTGCAAAAAATAATACTGTCATGAAGACTAATGAAGAAAAACAACGGCAAAGTGCCTATATCCCGCACGAATTGCTAAAGGAGCTGAGTAAAGCGGGCCATCAGCTGTTAATAGGTATTCCCCGTGAGCATGACGAGCATGAGCGACGCGTGGCACTGACTCCTGAGGCGGTGGATATTCTTACGGGGTACGGGCATCGTATCCTGATCGAGACGGGAGCGGGTTTGGGCATCAACTATTCGGATAATCATTATTCGGAATCGGGTGCTGAGATTGTGCAGACGGCGGCGGAGGTGTACCAGGCGGATATGATTCTGAAGATACAGCCTCCGATTGTGGAGGAGGTGAGCCTGATGCGTCCGCGTACTACCCTTTTCTCGATGTTGGAGCTGAATGCGATCTCGCCTGAGGCATACGCGATGATGATAACGAAGCGTATCAATGCGATTGCTTACGAGCTGATTGCCGACGAAAGAAATTCATTGCCGGTAATGACTGTGATTTCAGAAATCGAAGGGACGGTGGCGGTAACCATCGCGGCGGAGTTGCTGGGGAATACGCAAGGGGGTAAAGGGATCTTGCTGGGTGGCATACCGGGTGTTTCTCCTACCGAAGTAGTGATTATAGGTGCGGGAAATGCGGGGACGGTGGCTGCTCGTGCGGCATTGGCGTTGGGCGCTTGTGTGAAGGTCTTCGATGATGATATTAATAAGCTGCGGGATATTCAACTGGATCTGGGGCAAGGGTTGTTTACTTCTACTTTTCATCCGAATGTTTTACAGAACGCGTTTCTGACGGCAGATGTTATTATCGGCGCCATGCGTTATCTTAATACGCACAGCCGGTATGTGATTGCCGAAGATTTGATACGGATTATGAAGAAAGGGGCTACGATTATTGATCTTCGCATGAGTCAGGGAGGTTGCTTTGAAACGACCTGCTGTCTTTCTCCTTCGGATCCGCCGGTGTTTGAGCAGTATGGTGTGTTGCATTATTGTAAGCCTCACTTGAGCAACCGGGTGGCCCGGACTACCTCGATGGCGCTAAGTAATATATTTGTTCCTCTCCTCACGCGCATAGGAGACTTAGGGAATATTCAGATGATGATTAAGAATAACGAAGGGTTTAAGAGGGGCGTATATATGTATGCCGGAAAGCCAGTAAATGAATACGTTTCCGCGCATTTTAACATGCATTCCAGCAATATTGATATATTTTTGGCAGCATTCTGACGGAATAAGTGTAAATATGTAAGATTAAATCCTTACCTTCGTCTCCGATTTTTGAGTTATAACAGCTTAAGCTTGTATATTATGGCAGAAAAAACGAAAATTACGACTTTAGACAAAGTAGTTGTCCGTTTCTCCGGGGATTCCGGGGATGGGATGCAGTTATCCGGTACTATTTTTTCTAATTTGTCGGCTATTTTAGGAAATGAAATTTCTACTTTCCCTGATTTCCCGGCTGAGATTCGTGCTCCGCAAGGGACATTGAGTGGTGTTTCGGGATTCCAGGTGCATTTAGGTTCCCGTAAAGTGCTTACGCCGGGAGATAAAGCGGATGTATTGGTTGCTATGAACCCCGCCGCGCTTAAAGTGAACGTGAAATTTCTGAAACCCGGTACAATCGTGATCATTGATACGGATTCTTTCCAGAAAAGTGATCTGGACAAGGCGCTGTTTCAAACCGATGATCCTTTTGCCGAATTAGGACTGACCAACGTACAAGTGGTGGCTGCGCCTATTACTTCTATGGTGAAGGAGGGGCTGGCGGAGTTCGGACTGGACAATAAATCTGCCGTTCGAAGCAAAAATATGTTTGCGTTAGGATTGGTTTGCTGGTTGTTTGAACGTCCTATGGAAGGCGCGATTCATATGCTCGAGAATAAGTTCTCTAAAAAACCGACCATCGCCAAGGCTAATATTAAAGCATTGACCGACGGTTATAATTACGGAAACAATATACATGCCCAGGTATCCACTTATCGTATTGAATGTATGAAATGTGAACCGGGATTCTATACGGATGTCAACGGGAATAAGGCAACTTCGTACGGATTAATTGCTGCGGCAGAGAAAGCGGGGCTTAAATTATTCCTGGGAAGTTATCCGATTACGCCTGCGACAGATATCCTGCAAGAGCTTTCTGCTCGGAAAGAATTGGGCGTAAAAGGGCTTCAGTTCGAGGATGAAATTGCCGGGATATGTACGGCTATTGGTGCCAGTTTCGCCGGTGCGTTGGGAGCGACTTCCACTTCGGGTCCGGGATTGGCTTTGAAAAGTGAAGCTATCGGACTGGCGGTCATTGCGGAGCTGCCGTTGGTGGTGGTTGATGTGCAACGGGGTGGTCCTTCTACCGGACTTCCAACCAAAAGTGAGCAGACGGATTTGCTTCAGGCGCTTTACGGGAGAAACGGGGAGAGTCCTGTTGTCGTAATTGCTGCCTCTACGCCGACTGACTGTTTTGATGCTGCGTTCTGGGCCGGTAAATTGGCTGTTGAACATATGACGCCGGTGATTTTGCTTACTGACTCATATATTGCGAATGGGTCGTCGGCATGGAGAATTCCGGATCTGGATAAATATCCGGAGATTAAACCTCCTTATGCAGATCAATATGCTGGTGATAAGCCCTGGAAGGCTTACCGTCGTGATGCTGAAACGCTTTCGCGCTATTGGGCCGTTCCGGGAATGGAAGGGTTTGCGCATCGTATCGGAGGATTGGAGAAAGATTATGAGACTAGTGCGATATCAACCGAACCGTTGAATCATCAGAAAATGGTGGATACACGGCAGGCTAAGATTGATAAAATTGCCAATTATATTCCTGATCTGGAAGTTCTGGGCGACCAAGATGCGGAACTGCTTATTGTGGGATGGGGTGGAACTTACGGACACCTTTACGAAGCGATGGAGATGATGCAGGAAAATGGAAAGAAAGTGGCATTTGCACATTTCAAATTCATCAATCCGCTACCGAAAAATACGGCAGAAGTATTGAAGCGCTATAAGAAGGTTGTTGTTGCAGAGCAAAACAAAGGACAATTTGCAACTTATCTACGAAGCAAAGTAACGGGATTAAATCCGTATCAGTTTAATCGTGTAAAAGGACAGCCATTTGTGGTTGGCCGTTTAGTTGAAGAATTCACAAAACTGTTGGAGGCGTAAATTATGGAAGAAGCAATCAAATATGTAGCGAAAGATTATAAAAACGATCAGAGCGTACGCTGGTGTCCGGGATGTGGTGACCATGCCGTATTAAACAGTATTCATAAAGCAATGGCGGAGTTAGGCGTTTGCCCTCATGATATTGCTGTTATTTCCGGGATCGGTTGTTCTTCACGTTTGCCTTATTATATGAATTCGTATGGTTTCCATACTATTCATGGTCGTGCTGCGGCTATTGCTACCGGCGTTAAAACGGCCCGTCCGGATTTGAATGTCTGGGTGATGACTGGTGATGGCGACTGTCTGGCTATCGGAGGAAACCATTTTATTCATGCCATACGCAGGAATGTGGACCTGAATATCGTACTTTTTAATAATAAGATATATGGTCTGACGAAAGGACAATACTCACCGACATCCGACCGTGGCGTTGTTACGAAAAGTTCTCCTTACGGTACGGTAGAAGAACCTTTTATTCCGGCGGAATTAACAATGGGAGCGCGCGGAAACTTCTTCGCCCGCCTGATTGATGTTGATTTGAAAAACACGGCGGAAGTTCTTACGCTTGCAGCCAAACATAAAGGGGCTTCTGTGGTTGAGGTGTTGGTGAATTGTGTAATCTTCAATGATGGAATCCATAAGTATCTTTCTGATAAAGCGAACCGTGCGGAAAGGACGATCTTCCTGCGTCACGGCGAAAAAATGCTTTTCGGCAATAACAATGAGAAAGGCATTGTTCTGGATGGTTTGAAATTAAAAGCTGTCACTATCGGAGAAGATGGGTATACATTGGATGATATCCTTGTTCACGATGCGCATGAAAAAGATATGACCCTTCACATGATGCTTGGTCTTATGGGTGGTGATATGCCGGTAGCGCTTGGCGTTATCCGCGATGTAGAAGCAGAAAGCTATGATCAGGCGGTTGAAAATCAAATCAAAGAAGTACAGGCTAAAAATCCGGTTCGCACACTCAATGAATACCTGATGAGTGGTGAAATCTGGGAAGTAAAAGGATAAACTATTTATATCAAATGAGAAAGGACTGTTTTCGGAAAAGAACAGTCCTTTTTTATTTCTTATAGGCTATTATTTACTTCTCGGATGATGTTCCAATATCTCTTTACGGAGGAATTCGCGGTCAATATGGGCATAAATCTCTGTTGTCCGGATATTTTCATGTCCTAACATTTTCTGAATGGCGATCAGATGCGCTCCGCCTTCCAATAAATGGGTGGCAAAAGAATGCCGGAAAGTATGCGGACTGACGTTCTTTTTTATTCCGGCCAGTTCGGCTTGTTGTTTGATGATGTAAAATATCATCACACGGGAGATAGCCGTCCCGCGGCGGTTTAGAAACAGAAAATCTTCAAATCCTTTCTTAACCGGAATACGATTTCTGTCAAACAGGTAGTTTTTTATCTCTTTCAAAGCAATCGGGGAAATAGGAACCAGACGCTGTTTGCTACCTTTGCCTTCCACCTTAATGAATTCTTCTTCAAAATAGACATCCGAATAGCGTAGGTTGATTAATTCGGATACCCGCAACCCGCAACTATAAAGCACTTCCAGCATCGCACGATTGCGCTGCCCTTCCGGTTGGGAAAGGTCGATGGTTTCAATAAGGGAATTGATTTCGTTTACGCTCAACACCTCGGGGATTTTCATGCCTATTTTAGGCATTTCAAGCAATTCCGTAGGATCATTCTCTATTAACCTTTCAAGCTGTAAGAATCGATAAAAGGATTTTACGCCTGAGATAATACGCGCCTGTGAGCGGGGATGAATACCTAAGTCATGGAGCTGAGCCATGAATTGTTGCAAAACTTCATAGGTAAGATTGGCAGGGTCGGTTTGCTCTGCCTCTGCAAAATCCATCAGTTTATCCAAATCATGCAAATAGGCATCCACCGAATTAGGAGAAAGTGATTTCTCCAGACGCAGATAAATCTGATAACGGTCTACTATATTAGCAGGTAACGACATAGTTATATAATCGGATAAGTCATATGTATAAAATAAAATCATTACCTTTGCCGCACATACAGAGCAAGTTCAGGAATTGCAAAGGTAATAAACTTATCACAAAATGAAGAAGATTCAGATTATCAACGGACCCAATTTAAATCTGCTTGGCAAACGGGAACCAGCGGTATACGGCAGCGCTACATTTGAAAGCTACCTTGAAAAATTGCGTAAAGCGTATCCGGATTGTGAGATAAGCTATTATCAAAGCAATATTGAAGGGGAACTGATTAATAAAATCCATGAAGTAGGTTTTAACTATGCGGGTATTATTCTGAATGCCGGTGCCTATACGCACACGTCAATTGCTCTGCATGATGCCATTAAATCTGTTGAAACGCCAGTCATAGAGGTGCATATTTCAAATGTACATGCCCGTGAGTCATTTCGCCATCATTCCATGCTTTCGGCTGCATGCAAAGGAGTGATCGTAGGCTTTGGAATGGATTCGTATCGGTTGGCTTTGGAAGCTTTCATAGCTTCAGATAAATTAGATAACTTAGCGTAATCACAAATAGGTTTTAGTATTAAAAGAAAATTGGCCATTTGTTTCTAAAGCCAATTGTAAATCATTATTTATTATGTTGAAGCATACAAAGATTGTTGCAACTATTTCTGACAAACGTTGTGAAGTAGAATTCCTTGACTCACTATACAAGGCAGGAATGAATGTTGTTCGCCTGAATACAGCCCATATGATGGAAGAGGGACTGGCTAAAGTCGTAAACAATGTCCGTGCTGTTTCCGATAGAATCGGTATTTTGATGGATACAAAAGGTCCTGAGATTCGCACTACCATACTGAAAGAACCCATTGCCTTTCATATGGGAGACACCATTAAGATGATTGGCAATCCGGATGCCGAAACGACACGTGAATGTATCTATGTGTCTTACAAAAACTTCGTTAATGACCTCCATATCGGTGATGATGTATTGATTGATGACGGTGAATTGGAATTGAAAGTTGTAGAAAAGCAGCCGGATTATCTGGTTTGTGAAATATTGAATGACGCAAGCTTAGGCAGTCGTAAAAGTGTGAATGTGCCGGGAGTGCGCATCAAACTACCTTCGCTGACGGAACGCGATCGCCTGAATATACAATGGGCAATTGAAAATAACCTCGATTTCATCGCACATTCTTTTGTGCGTACCAAGCAGGATGTATTGGATATTCAGCGAATATTGGATGAACAAAATAGTCCGATAAAGATAATTGCCAAAATAGAAAATCAGGAAGGGGTTGATAATATTGATGAGATTCTGGATGTGACATATGGCATCATGATTGCCCGGGGTGATCTGGGAATTGAAATTCCGGCGGAAAAAATTCCGGGAATCCAACGTGTATTGATACGCAAATGTGTTGAAGCTAAAAAACCGGTTATTGTTGCCACGCAAATGCTTCACTTTATGATACAAAATCCCCGTCCTACGCGTGCAGAGGTAACCGACATCGCAAATGCGATCTATTATAGAACGGATGCCTTGATGCTCAGCGGCGAAACAGCCTATGGCAAATATCCGCTGGAGGCCGTTCAAACCATGACTAAAGTAGCCCGGGAGGCAGAAAAAACGAAACTGGCGGCAAACGATATCCGTGTCCCTATCTCCAGCGATCTGGATGTGACCTCGTTTCTGGCAAAACAAGCGGTGAAATCGTCAAATAAGTTACATGTGAAAGCAATTATTACGGATAGCCATTCCGGACGTACGGCACGTTATTTGGCCGCGTTCAGGGGAACGGCGACCGTTTTTGCCATTTGCTATAATCAGCAGGTAATGCGTATGCTTTCCTTGTCGTATGGTGTCTGGGCGGTTTATCAGCCCTGGAATGACAGTCGACGTGGTTATTTTTATGACGCCTTGAATCAACTGATAAAAAGCGAACAAATCACCCGAAATAATATGGTTGCTTATTTGAGTGGCAGTTTCGGAGAAGGTGGCGGCACTACATTTCTGGAAATTAATAATGTAAGCAAAGTGTTAGACGCCGGGAAAAACTATTCACTCCCAACTTTTCTTGAGGAATAAGTGATAAAGACGTATGACTATTGAAGAATACATATTAGCACATATAGATGAAGAAGATCCTTTATTAAAGGAATTATGGCGGGATGCAAATGTAAATCTGTTGCGTCCACGTATGCTTTCCGGACATTTACAAGGGCGTCTTTTAAAGCTGTTTTGCCGGATGATGCGTCCGCAACGTGTTTTGGAGATTGGCACTTACACGGGCTATGCCACGTTGTGCATGGCGGAAGGTTTAAGCGAGGGAGCAATGGTTCATACAATCGAAATCAACGATGAAATGGAGGATTTTATCTTAAATTATTTCTCAAAATCACCTCATCGAAGAAAAATCACCTTACATATCGGTGATGCCATGCGAATAATTCCTACATTAGACGAAATGTTTGATATGGTATTTATTGATGCCGATAAACGTTTGTATGCCGAATACTATGATCTTGTTTTCCCTATTGTTCGCCCCGGTGGATTAATACTTGCGGATAACACTTTATGGGACGGAAAGGTGGTAGAGGAGATACATCCTTCGGATAAACAGTCGCAAGGCATTCTTGCATTTAATGAGAAAATTAAAGCAGACGATCGCATTGAAAAGATCATTCTTCCTATGCGTGACGGTCTGACAATGATGTGGAAAAAGTAAAAATAGATTGACATGGAAAATACACGATTAAAAAAAATAGGTCGCTTGTTGCAAAAGGAACTAAGCGATATCTTTCAGAAACAAACACAAGGAGTACCAGGAACATTGGTCTCTGTCAGCATAGTCCGCGTAAGTCCTGATTTAGGAACGGCCAAAGCTTATTTAAGCATATTCCCGTCTGAAAAATCACAGGAACTGTTAGAGGCTATTCGCGCAAACACAAAAGCTATTCGTTACGACCTCGGAAAGCGGGTAGGCAAACAACTCCGCATAATCCCTGAATTGAGTTTCTTTATTGACGACTCACTTGATTATATTGAGAATATAGATAAACTTTTGCAAAAATAAAGCCGTTGAATCTCCCGTTTTATATTGCCCGGAGATATCTTTTCTCTAAGAAATCGCATAATGCCATTAATGTTATTTCAATGGTATCGGTTTGTGGTGTGATTGTTGCCACCATAGCCATGGTATGCGCCCTCTCTGTATTTAACGGCTTTTCCGACCTGGTTTCTTCCTTATTTGGTCATTTTGATCCCGAGTTAAAAATAACACCGGCATCCGGAAAAGTATTTAATCCGAACACCACCACTTTCACCAAACTGAAAGAGATACCGGAAATCATAAATTATAGTGAAGTGCTGGAGGATAATGCTTTAATACGTTATCGTGACCGGCAGGCTTTTACCATAATCAAAGGTGTTGATGCGCAATACAGTGAAATTACAGGAATCGAGCAAATTTTAATCGACGGACGTTATGTGTTGCGGGAAGATGTGGTTGATTATGCCACATTAGGTATCGGTTTGGCGGCAATGCTTGGTGTGAATGCCGGCTTTGTTTCTCCGATTGAACTGTATGTCCCCAAGCGCAATGAGCCGGTTAATATGGTCAATCCGGCAGCTTCTTTCGAAGTTGAATATGCGTATATCGGCGGTGTATTCAGCACAAACCAGACAGTATACGACGAAAACTATATGATCGTTCCCCTCGAACTGGCCCGATCGCTTTTCCGATACGAGAATGAAGTGTCGGCTTTGGAGTTGAAGCTAGCCGAAAATGCTGATCTCTCTTCCGTGAAGCGAAAGATAAAAGAGCTTGTCGGGAATGATTTTTTAGTGCAAGACCGCTACGAACAACAAGCAGATTCCTTTAAAATGATGCAAATCGAGAAATTCATGACCTTCCTCATTCTTTGCTTCATTTTGGCCATTGCTTTATTCAATATTGTCGGTTCACTCTCTATGCTGATGATTGAAAAGCAAAAAGATATACAGACATTACGAAACATGGGGGCGAATGATAAGCTCATCAGTCGGATTTTTCTTTTTGAAGGCTGGATGATCTCAGGTGTCGGCACGATCATTGGTATTGTTGTAGGTGTTATTCTCTCGTTGTTGCAGCAAGAATTTGGTCTTATCCGATTGGGAAGTTCCGCCGAAGCATTTATTATTGATGCTTATCCGGTCCGGGTTGAAATAGCTGATCTAGTCATGGTATTCCTTACCGTCGCCCTGATGGGTTTTCTGGCTGCCTGGTACTCCGTTCGTTTTTTAGGCAAACGCTGGTTGGTTTCAAAACCAATCGAGCAATAAAATTACCCTATTCATCGCATTATTTCCTCTTTTTCATGCCAATCCCGCCGGCTTTGTGTCGACTTGATCTTTGTTGCCGACAATTGTCGGCAATATTGTCGATAATTATCGGCAAGCTTGTTGACAACTATCGGCAATTCTGTCGACAATTATCAGCAACAGAAATCATACAGGATAAAATTGGGAGAGATCGAATAAAATAATCGTCATTTACATGATGATTATTCCTTATAGGTCGTATACGCTTCACTGCCCGAATAGGCGGCAAAAAATCCGGAGACTTTATACCTATAAGAATCGTTCAGTGGACGGATATTTGTCTGGACATTTGCCGGAGGCCCTCCGAAGATAGGATTTGTGCCTCCAAGTTCCTTTTGTGCGTGATCCAGAAAATCCTTATATTCTTCTGTTAAAAAATCGACCCGAACCCGCACAACGTCTCCAGGGGTTAATTGGGTGTCTTCTTCCTCTTGATCCAGATAAAAACAGGTGACTCCACCAAAAGTGGTTTTATCAAAATACTCATCGCTGATAACGAAAAAACCGCCTAAAGAGTCATTTAGGATTTTATTATTGCGATAGGCATGAAAACTGAAACAATTCGGGTCATTAGGAGGTAACTTTCCATATAATTTTATTTCGATCACATCATCAAACAATGTGGAAGGGACGAGTGTTATACGATCTAATTCTGATGAAAAAGGCATATAGGCAGAAGATTCAAATTCCTCGATTTCACCGTCATTATCAAAGTCAAGCGCAATATATAGCGTATGTTCTTTCCCCTCTATTCCATAAACATCCGCCGTCGTTTCATAAAGTCCGGATACACTTTTATTCTCTGTTAAGAGATAGGTCTCATCATCTGTTGCAATGGTTACAAAAGCATCAGAGACGCCTTCCGGCGGCGTGGTGGCAAAGTAACCACTCGAACGGGTAATCCGGATAGCATGCCGCAACGTGTCACTCGTAATATAACCATAAACGACTAAACGTTCATCGCCCGGATCTGTTTCTATATGAATTCGCTCGGTGCAGGAAAAACCTGCGAATAATACGGTGAAAAGGGCGAAAAATACGTTTCCTCTTATATAGATCTTGCTGAAATTAAATCTGTTTTTTCCCATTACTATCCTCCATTAAAAAGTAAAATTCCAGGTAATCGACGGAATAAAACTAAACAAATAAAGCATTTCTGCATAAGAAACATCCGGTTGATCATCCTCTTGCAAAAACATAATTGTCCAAGGATTCTTTTTGCCGTAAGCGTTATATATGGAGAAATTCAACTCTTGCTTAATGCGACTGTTCGGCTTGGAAAGTTGACAGGTGGCAGACAGATCCAGTCGGTGATAAGCCGGATAGCGATACTCGTTTCGCCCGGAATATATCGGCACGTAAGTATCTTCTACCTGAAAACGCCCCGTCGGATAAGTAACCGGCATTCCTGTTGCGTATACCCAATTCGCCGCCAGGCTCCATTTTTTACTTAACTCATAATTGGCAACAATAGAGATATTATGCGGTTTGTCGTAAGGCGACCGATATTCTTTTCCTTCATTAATTTCATCTATTTGCCGCATACTTCTGGAAAAAGTATAACTAATCCACCCATTCAAGCGTCCTGTATTCTTTCTTAGCATCAGTTCTAATCCATAGGCATATCCTTTCCCGAAGCGGAGTTCTTTTTCTATTTCTTCATTCCCCATTAACTGGGCATGATCTTTAAAGTCTATGACATTTTTCAAATCTTTATAATAAACCTCCGCTGATGCTTCATACAGATTATCAGAAAAATTGCGGAAATAGCCCAAAGAAAGCTGGTCACTCAATTGCGGTTTTACGTTAGGTGAAGCCTGAAACCAAACATCCAACGGAGAACCTGCGGCTGAATTAGAAGCTAATTGTATAAATTGAGTCGTACGGGAATAGCTGGCTTTTACAGAATGTTCTTCGTTGAATAGATAAGCCATTCCCAAGCGAGGTTCAAACTGTTGCTGATGATGAAAGACTTCTCCTTTCTTGTAAGTTTCCGTATATTGTGTTTCATAATCGGTAAGATACTCAAACGGTTCTCCATTCGAAACATTTTGGAAGAGCGTATAACGCAAACCATATTTGATTTTCAATTTTTCTCCAATCGACTGTTCATTAGAAAGATATAAGGCATGCTCCATCGCATATTCCCGGGGAATGGAGAAACGTCCTAAGATGGCATCTTCTCCCCTTCCTCCTCCTTCGCCCGGAATAAAACTATGATAAAGGAAATTATATCCGAAACGAATGTGATTTTGCGGGTTTAAATGATAGGAGAAATCCGCTTTCGCTCCCCAGTCCCGCATATTAGAATCCCATTCCTGATTAAGCTGCTCATTCAAATCCATATCGATTGAATAATCATAAAAGCTTCCTATTAGAGTGAAATTGGAGAAGAGTTTGGGCGAAAATATATGATTCCATCGGGCAGAAAGTGTTTTGTTGCCGAATCCCATTCCGGCAAAACGGACACCGAATTCATCTTGTCCTAAATAAGCCGATAGATAAATCCGGTTGTTATCATTAATCCGCCAGTTGATCTTTCCGTTCAGGTCATAAAAATAAAGTGTAGACTGTCGTAAATCTTTATCAGAAGCCAACTTTAGAAATAAATCGGCATAAGTACGACGGCCGGATATCAGGTAAGATATCTTATCTGAGCCCAACGGCCCTTCCAAGGTAAGTCGACTGGAGATGAGCCCAATTCCTCCGGTTCCGGTAAAGCGCTGATTATTGCCTTCCTTAGAGCGGATATCCAGTAGAGAAGAAAGTCTTCCGCCAAAAGTAGCAGGTATATCCCCTTTATATAGAGTTACTTCTTTGATCGCATCGTTGTTGAATACAGAGAAAAAACCCATCAGGTGAGAAGCATTATAAACCGTAGCTTCATCCAATAAGATAAGATTCTGATCATGACTACCTCCCCGTACGCTAAAACCGGAAGATGCTTCAGAGGTAGACTGCACTCCCGGAAGTAGCTGAACAGCTTTGATTACGTCTACTTCGCCCATTAACGCCGGTATAGTTTTTATCTCCTTTACCGAAAGACGTTCCGTTCCCATTTCCAGTCGGGCTACATTGGCATTACGTCCGGCAGCGGTTACAACGACTTCCGAAAGCTGTCCTGCTTCCGGGGAGAGCTTTACATCCAGCCGTTTATCGGCAACTAAATCTACGGTGGTCTCAAAAGGAGAAAAACCTACATAAGAAAAGGTAAATGTGTATATCCCGGGCTGAAGACTAATCGAATAAAATCCATAGGTGTTGCTAACGGCGCCTGTTCGCGTGTCTTTGACTAATACTGTCGCACCAATAAGGCTTTCTCCACTATCGCTATCTGTCATCATCCCACTGAGTGTTACCCGCCTTTCTTGTGCCGTTAATTTCACCATCGACAAGCTCAGAAAAAGCAAGAGTAATAAGCCTCTGGCTCCAAAATGTATCATCTGCGTGCTTTGTTATTTCCAACTTAGGTCAACAAAGATGGGAATATATTTCTTATCTTTGCGTCCACTTGACAATTTTTAGTAAAAGGTATATGGAAACAGTTGTAAGCGGTATTCGTCCTACCGGAAATCTTCACTTAGGGAATTATTTTGGCGCCGTAAAAAGTTTTTTAAAAATGCAGTATGAATATAACTGCTTTTTCTTTATTGCCGATTGGCATTCGTTAACCACACACCCGCATCCCGATAATATCCGGAAAAGTGTAAAAACCATATTAGCTGAATACCTGGCCTGCGGATTGGATCCTGAAAAAACAACGATCTACATACAAAGCGATGTGCGTGAAGTACCAGAATTGTATCTCTACCTCAATATGAATGCTTATCTCGGAGAATTGGAGCGCGTAACATCTTTTAAAGACAAGGTCCGTACACAGCCCAATAATGTAAATGCCGGCTTACTGACTTACCCTTCGTTAATGGCTGCGGATATTATTATTCATAAAGCAGTAAAAGTGCCTGTTGGAAAAGATCAGGAACAGAATATGGAAATGGCGCGTAAGTTTGCACGGCGCTTCAATCAGATTTACGGAGTAGAATATTTTCCGGAACCAGCCTCTTTTCATTTATCGGAAAAAGCGGTAAAAGTGCCGGGACTTGACGGGTCCGGTAAAATGGGGAAAAGTGAAGGCAATGCCATCTATTTAATTGATGATGAAAAGACGATTAAAAAGAAAGTGATGAAAGCTGTTACTGATTCGGGGCCAACCGAACCAAATAGTGAAAAACCAGAGGCTGTAGCCAATTTGTTTGCCATGATGGAAATAGTTTCCGAACCTTCTACTTACGAATATTTTAACGAAAAATATAATACGTGTGAAATACGTTATGGCGATATGAAAAAGCAACTGGCTGTTGACATTAATGCTTTTTGTGCTCCTATCCGTGAGAAAATACTGGATATTATGGCTAATGACGCTTATCTGGAGAAAGTAGCTGCTCAAGGCGCTGAAAAAGCGTCGGTTAGTGCAGCAAAAACATTACGTGAAGTTCGCGAGATTATAGGTTTTCGTCCATAAATAATCCCGTTTGGATAAAAAGGCTGCCTGAAATTGCTGTTTTCAGGCAGCTTTTTTTACTTTTATACCATCTATACTAAAATCGAACCCGATTGTTGACACAAATTAATACTACTCCGCATGAAAAAAATTATCCTGATATATGTGTTTGTTTTATGTAATAGTTTGCTGGTTCAAGCACAGATCAGTCATGGCGGAAAGCCACTTCCTTTTACCTCTTTCACTAAAAGTTTTTCCGAATCCACATTTAAAGAGATGCATCCTTTTGATGTAGAGGAAGAGTTACGACTCGACTCACTAAATGAAAGTGACTTACGAAGCGGATACCGTTTTGCTTATAAATTTATTACTGATTTCAACCGGACTAATTCCGGGGAATCGTTCATCCTACCTGATGGTACACGCGTTTGGCGATTGGGGATACGCTCAAAAGGGGCCCTTTCCATCAATGTTTTATTTTCTGAATACGAACTTCCGGAGGGTGCTAAACTATTTCTCTACAATGCTGATCAAAGCCACATTATCGGTTCTTTTAATCATTTGAATAATTCTGAACTGGGTATTTTACCGACCTCTCCGGTATATGGTGATGAAATTATTATTGAATATCAGGAACCTGCCAATGCTGATTTTCCAGGGCGATTAACAGTGGGAGAAGTAAATCATGCTTACCGGGAATTGCGCGGTAAAGAACCGGATGATTATGCCAATTCACAATATTGTATGATGCCGTCAATCTGTCTGGAGAATGAAGCTGGAATGAGTCCGGAGGCTGCAAGAAGTACAGTATTGCTAATCGTCAATGGTGTCACCAGCTGTTCGGGCGTAATGATCAATAATACCGCAAATGATGGGAAACCCTATTTGCTCACAGCTTCACATTGTTTAAACGGACAATTTACTGTTCAAAATCCGGATTATGCCCAAGTAGCGGGAACAATTGTGGCTTTCTTCAATTATGAAAGTCCAATCTGCGCTAATCCTCCTAGTATTCAACCTTTGCGGGGGACGGAAGAAATGTCTATGGCATCGTCTTATTTCCGGGCAGTCAATGAAGAGCATGATATGGCCTTACTGGAATTACTGGAAACTCCTCCTATTTACTATCGTCCGTATTATGCCGGATGGAATGCGCAAGATGCAGGAGAATATCCCTATTATAACATCCATCATCCGGCAGGTTCGGTGAAACGGATCAATATTGCTGAGGGGTCTATAGAATTAACAACATATCAAGTTTTTGATTTTGCAGAGAATGCTCATTGGCGTATAAATAGATGGTCAGATGGAAGCACAGCGGGAGGTTCTTCCGGTTCTCCCTTATTTGACAAAAACTGGCGAGTTGTAGGATCATTAACTGGTGGTAAATCTTATTGCAACATTCTAGAAGAGGATTATTTTTATGCCCTTCCTGCGGCTTGGACACCTACAGATGCTACTGACCGTCAGTTAGGGCACTGGCTCAATCCTACACAGCAAAATCGGTTAATATGTGACGGACTTAATCCATATAGTAACGCAGAACAAGCCTATCGTTTAAGTAATGTGCGAAACAGTGGATTTACGGATGAAGTTGAAATAGCAACCTCTGGTGAAGCGCCACTTTTCAGCAACTTCTTAAATGCAACCGTGGAATTTGTAGAAGCCTATGGCAATGTGGGAAGTGTATATCTTGAAGGCGCTTATTTCGTAGCAAGGGCTTTTGGAGATTACTTGGGAATGGATATTGAAGTTGTTGTCTATAGCGGAACAAACAGACCGGAACAAGAATTGTATTCTACGACGTTTAATCCCAAATACACGAACTATATCACCTCTTCCGGTAATCAATTCACAGACTCTCCTAAACTCCTGAATCGTAATAAGGCACAAGAAAGTTTCATCCGTTTCGATACACCGATATCCATCACCGGACCTTTCTTTGTTGGCTATCGTCTTTCTGATGCGCCCAATAATACCACCTATTTTACCGCATTAAATCTGCCTGAAGGAACTGTAAGCAATAATACGACATGGATAAAAGCTGGAAACAGCAATTTTGTCTCTGCCTCAGCCTATTCGTCCACATTTGGAACGTCATTATATATAGATCCGGTTATTACGTATACAAATCCGGATTCCAATGAATTAATAGAACAGGATAACATCCGGATCATTCTAAATGAAGATAGAAGCAATATGTCTATTGTCTTGACAGGAGATAGTGATAACGGAATACTTAAATTATATGCTATTGACGGTAAATTGGTACAGAATACCACTCTTCCGACAAACGCGACGACGATCCCATTAAAAATCATAAAATCAGGCGTTTATATTGCCGAAATTTTATATGACGGGAAAGTATATACACAAAAAGTTTTATTATAAGCTACTGTTTAACACCTGAAAGTTGACTGTAAGAAGGTGCAAGCATTATGCGCTTTACTGCTCTTTTTATGCTAAAAAACAGGGGGCTTTCATGGCAATGATCTATACCTTTCTTTGCATTCATTTAATCGTTCCACCCGGGTGAGACGGTCGACTCACCCAGGTGGAACAGACGATTCACCCGGGTGGAACGGGCGTCTCACCCCGGTGGAACGATTAAGTGATTACGATAAAGAGAGAAAAACAATCTGATCTTTGTCTCAGATAAATGAAAGATTCACATCACTTTGTGCAAAACGAAAAAAGCAAGATTATTTCCAAAAGTTTTTAATCCTTATTTATGATTCCAAAGAAAAATTGTTTAGTTTTGCATACTTAGTGCTCATAATGAACTAAACGAAGTGAATAAACATACATAGTAACAATTTAAACTTACATCAAATTATGAACAGAAAGCTCTTATTGCCATTTTTCGTGATGGCAGCTATTCTAACCTTTTCTTCTTGTTCAAACAAGTTGAAACCGCTAGCTGATCAGTACATTAAGGCTGAGCCTCAGCCATTAGAAGCTATTGGAGGCCAGGTGCCTGTAACTATCAACGCCACTTTCCCCGCTAAATGGTTTAACAAAAACGCCGTAGTAACGATTACTCCTGTCCTGCGTTATCAGGGAGGAGAAGCATGGGGAACTTCTTACACCTATCAAGGTGAAAAAGTAAGAGGAAACAATCAGGTTGTTCCACAAAAAGAAGGAGGAAACGTGACTATGCGTTCTTCATTCACTTATAAACCTGAAATGAAAAAATCAGATTTGTATCTTACTTTCGATGCTAAAATTAAAGGGAAAAGTGTATCACTTCCTGACGTAAAAATCGGCGAAGGTGTTATCGCTACATCTGCTTTGGCTGACGCCGGAACAGCATCTCCAGCTATTGCTGCTGATAAATTCCAACGTATCATCAGAGAAGCACATGATGCAAACATCATGTTCCTTATCCAACAAGCTGAACTTCGTGCAAACGAATTGAACAAACAGGATATCACTGAATGGAAAAACTTGGTAAAGAATGCAGACGAAACGCCAAATCAGAACGTAGCTATTGAAATTTCTGCCTATGCATCTCCTGATGGTGGTGTGAAATTGAATACAGGTTTGGCTGAAAGACGTGAAGCAAATACATCAAGATATCTGCAAAGAGAACTGCAACGTGCTCAGGTAGATGTTCCTGTTGATGCTCGTTATACAGCTCAGGACTGGGAAGGATTCCAGGAATTGGTTTCTAAATCTAATATACAAGACAAAGAACTTGTTTTACGTGTTCTTTCTATGTATAGCGATGCCGAACAACGTGAGCGTGAAATCAAAAACATCTCTGCTGTATTTAAAACATTGGCAGATGAGATTCTTCCACAATTACGTCGTTCTCGTTTGACAGCCAATATCGAAATTATTGGTAAATCAGATGACGAAATCAGTGCTTTGGCAAAAAGTAACCCGAGAGGACTTACAGTAGAAGAAATTCTTTATGCAGCTACTTTGACTAACAATGCAAGCGAAAAAGAAACAATCTATACAAGAGCAAGTGAACTTTATCCGAATGACTATCGTGTATGGAACAACATCGGTATGATGCGTTTCAAAGCGGGCGATTTGGCAAAAGCTGAAGAAATGTTCAACAAAGCTAACTCGGTAAGAGCTAACAACGAGTCAAATATGAACTTAGGTTTGATCGCTCTTACAAAAGGCGACAAAGCAAGAGCAGAACAATTATTCGGTAGTGCTGCCGGCGTAAATGAATTAAGCGAATCATTAGGCGTTCTTTATCTGGAACAAGGCGAATATGCGAAAGCAGTTAATTCATTCGGTAACATCAAGAGCAACAATGCTGCATTGGCTCAGATCATGACAAGAGACTACAGCAAAGCTCAACAAACACTAAATGACGTAGCAAGTCCTGATGGAATTACAGATTATTTGAAAGCTGTTGTTGCTGCCCGTACAAATAATTCAAGCGGCGTAATCAGCAACTTGAGAAATGCTATTTCAAAAGACAGAAGCTTAGCTGCTGAAGCTGCTAAAGACTTAGAATTTGCAAAATATGTAACTAATGCAGATTTCACCGGATTAGTAAGATAATCAGACAAACTGATCTCAATAAAAAACGGATACTCTTTTCTGAGAGTATCCGTTTTCTTTTATAAGGATTAATTCACCTGCCTTATAGAATTACTCCTACGCGCGTCTGATTTAACCGAAGGATTTCCTTTATAGGAAATTTTACCGCTTCCGTTAATTGTACTGGCTTCTAATTTATCCGTAACATACGTTTCAATACTGCCTGAACCAACTATACTTGCCTTGACCTGTTTTACTTTTGAATCAAATGCGCTGATTTTACCACTACCCGCTATATTATAGGATGTTTCCCGTGCAGAACCACCAACCCTAATCGAGCCACTACCCGCTATATCATAAGCACTTCTCTGCATATCGCCATTCGCCCTGATTTCTCCACTGCCTGCCATACTGCAAACTAAGGATTTGGCTGATATATTATCCATTATTACTTTCCCGGAACCAGCCATATTGACCTTCATTTCATCTCCTTTCATTGAATGCTCGAAAACAATTCGCCCACTTCCCGCCATATCGACATTCAGCTTTTTAAAATTCAACTTACTTGCAACTTTGAGATGACCTGAACCTGCAGACTTCACACTTTTTAGATTACGAGAATTCGTCTTTATTTTACAGACAGTGGGATTAAGATTATACGAACCATTCTCCTTTACACGCTTCGGTTCAACCACCAGCTTCCCATTTTTTACTTCAATCTTCATGTATTGAAGCATATTCTCATCAATCGTTATTTCAAGCGAAGGCTTTTTATTGGATTGTACATATTCAAAATCAACACTCCCAGCCACAGCTATTTCATCGTAGTCACTGATAGAAATATTTTTCGTAACAACCTTTCTGTTTCCGTTTACGGTTTTGTTTGAAGCAGAACCACAAGAAGTCAGGAGAAATAAAATTGTTAGAAAAAGTAATGTTTTTGTCTTCATTTATATATAGTTTTTAGTTATATACTTAGATACGAAGAAAAAGGGAAAAGGTTGCATTACCTTTTCCCTTTTTGATAATTTATTTTCCGGTACTCATTACACCAGAGTCTTCATCGCTGTTGCTGACACGTTTCTGCCCAACATTAAATGCCCTCCCGAAAGAGAAGTTGTAAGTCAGTTGTAGGACCATCATACGTGAGCTCTCTTTGATATAATTACTTTTCTTATAGGAAGCATATTGCGACCAATTTTCGGTTTCCTGTTTATAGTTATCCATAAATGGCATCATCATCCCTGCTCCGAGAGATAGATTTTTATGATTATACTTCAAAAGTATATAATGTATATTTTCTCCTCCACTCATTGTTTCTCCATAAAACCAGTTCCAGTTAGTCTGTATTCCACCCATCAACAGGAATTTCTTATAAGCAGCCGATACATTGGCATCAAGAAACCAGTTCGTGTATTTATGATTGTAAGTATTCCCATTGCTGATGTAATGATTTACTCCACCGGCAACAGAGAACTGAAGGATATTTTTTATCGGCCCAACCCGCAAAGTCAAACGGCTGGCCAATCGTTGCCAGTTTTTCTGGTTATCCCAGGTTTGTATGATCTTGTCACCTTCCAGTCTTTTCTCATCCATAATGGCTTTAGGTATATATTCATAGGTCCCCCACAGATTGCCATAAAAGATACCCTTTTGTACCTCATAGGTTAGCTCTGTACGATATCCTATATAAGGTTTCAGGTTCGGATTACCCCGTTGTATCTGTAAAGAGTCAATGATTTGCTCCACGTTGCTCAGGTTAGATAACTCAGGCGAGTAGTTATTAATGTCTGCCCGCAGACGAATAAACGATTTACCGGGCAGCGTATAATGCAGAACTAATCTCGGATTAAAGGTATAGTCCTCATATCCGTCGCCATCACCTCTTTGTTTAAACCAGAAGCGGGTGAGACCTGCGCTTAACGTATAATCCAGGTTACTCGCCTTCCCCCGGAATTCCGCATAGGCAAAAGTCTCTGCCTGATCCATTTCAGTATTGTAATTGTGCCCATTTGTATATTCATTATCCGAAAAAGATTGTTGATGCCTCACACCACCACTAATCCGGTTTGCGCCTAACTTCTTTTCGTAGATCCCCTCACCGATAATAGAATACTTTTTACCTACAACCAGATTATTTACATCTGTCAGGACTTCTCCCTCACGACTCTCTCGATAAATGCGGGACTGATCAGTATAGTTATAAGTCCCTACCACATTAAAAACTATAGTCTGATCATTCTTCAGATTCTGCTGGTAATACAAGTCTAATGCCGGTCTTTTTGATTTGAATGTTGTCCGGTCAATCATCTCTACATAATCCGCCTGATTAGCTAGATTGTACAACTTCCCACTATAATCCATATGAGGATTATTATTACCCCCATAGCGGAAAGTCGCATTAAACATTGAATTCTCTGATGGTTGATAGCTATACGTCGCCGTTACATTCTGCCAAGACAATTGTCCATGATCCGGCTGACCTTCTTCCTGCCGCTTTAACTGGCGACCGTCGGCGAAAGTAAAGATCTCTTCATTATCCCGCCACATTCTGTAGAAATCACGATGGCTGATGCCATAATTCACAGCGAATTCCGACTTCTTATGATTTACCTTTCCATGCACATAATTATTCCCCCATGCCACATTAACAGCATCATTCAGATCAACACCAAAATTACCTCCTGTCTCCGGACGGCGAACGATATAATCCAGTACCACCTCCGCATTTCCATAGCGCAGCCCCGGATTATCATGATACTCCACACGTATAATCTCCGCAGGCTGTAAAGCTACAATCTCCGGACGCTCCACCTTCACGCCATTAATACGAAACTGAACCTCTCCTCCACCCGGCACAGAAACCTCATTCGACATCGGATTGATCTGCAGTTTCGGCAACATCAACTGTTGCAACAAATTCACACCGTTCGTTGATACCTCAACCTGCCGTTCAGAAGGGAAAACCAGTTTACGATCTGACCGGTTACTCTGATTTGACGCTGTCACAATAACACCTTCCAACATAACCAGATCTTCCTCCAACATAATCTCCCCTAAAGAAACTGAGGCATTCAAATTGCCTATCGGTAAGTAATAGGTCTGATAACCTATACGGGATACTGCCAATTGATAATCCCCCGCACCTATTTTATCCAGGACAAAGCTCCCAGCCAAATCCGTCGTTGTTCCGTTTACAAATGCAGAATCCAGCGTTTGTAAAACCACATTCGTATACTCCATTGCCTCCTTATTTGAAGCAGCCAAGACCTTCCCGTCTATCCGTATTTGTTGAGCAAAAGCTCCCTGCATCACACTGCCAAGCAGAATGATTCCAATGATGAATCGTTTCATAAAAATATTACTATTAATTGTTGCCTTCGTCGCAGGGTGGCCTTTCCTGCTTATTCGATGTTTATACCTATAAGACGCCTCTAACGAGAAAAACGTTACACCTCTTCGAAAAAAAATGCCGATTATCTACCATTATCCCTTTTCGTAATCTATCTTTGTGACAGAAAGAAAGATGAAACTACCACACTAATAGCTACATAATGGAATTACTACAAAGTTGGATCAACGAGACAAACGATATCCTCTGGACCTATATTCTCATCATCATGCTACTGGGCTGCGCCGCCTGGTTTACAATTAAATCACGCTTCGTGCAATTCCGGATGATCGGAGAGATGATCCGTCTCTTAGGCGACTCTGCCAATAAGGGAGAAGGCGGACACAAACACATCTCCTCCTTCCAGGCCTTCGCCGTTTCATTAGCCAGCCGTGTAGGTACGGGCAACCTCGCAGGCGTCGCAACTGCCATTGCCGTAGGTGGTCCGGGCGCTGTCTTCTGGATGTGGATAATCGCCCTCATCGGTTCCTCGAGCGCCTTTGTGGAATCTACTTTAGCCCAATTATATAAACGAAAAGGAAAAGATTCTTATATCGGTGGACCCGCCTACTACATGGAGAGCGGCCTGGGAAAACGCTGGATGGGCATCCTCTTCGCCGTGCTGATCAGTATCACCTTCGGCTTCGCCTTCAATTCCGTGCAAAGTAACACGATCTGTGCCGCCTGGGAAGGAGCCTTCGGCTTCGACGTCGCGATAATGGGCATCATCCTCACACTTTGTACGCTCGTAATCATTTTCGGAGGCATACACCGCATCGCTCGCTTCAGCAGTATCATTGTTCCGATTATGGCACTCGGTTACGTTATCCTCGCCCTGGGGATCGTTTTATTCAATATCACCCGCCTTCCGGAAGTATTCGAGGTGATCTTTGCCAATGCCTTTGGCTGGCAGCAATTCGCCGGAGGAACTGTCGGTGCCGCCTTAATGCAGGGGATCAAGCGTGGACTCTTCAGCAACGAAGCCGGTATGGGTTCCGCCCCTAACGTAGCGGCTACCGCACATGTATCACACCCTGTTAAACAAGGACTGATCCAAGCCCTCGGTGTCTTTACCGATACCCTCATCATCTGCACCTGCACCGCCTTTATCATCCTCTTTAGCGGCGTACCTCTGGACGGCTCCCTGAATGGTGTACAATTAACACAAGGCGCCCTGCAGGCAGAAGTAGGCAACATCGGAAGTATCTACGTCGCCATCGCTATCCTATTGTTTGCCTTTAGTAGTATCATCGGAAACTATTACTACGGCGAAGCGAATATACGCTTCATCACCTCAAGCAAAAAGGTACTCTTCGGATACCGTATTCTGGTAGGCGCGATGGTCTTATTCGGCGCCCTGGCAAGTCTGGACCTCGCCTGGAGTCTCGCCGATGTAACAATGGGACTGATGACCATCTGCAACCTCATCGCCATATCCCTGCTCAGTCGGCAAGCCTTCCTCCTCTTAAACGACTACCGGGCACAGAAGAAGCGAGGTGTAAAAGACCCCGTCTTCGATAAAAACAGCATCCCGGAACTGAAGGACAAAGCCGAATGCTGGTGATTTTTCTGGGACACACTCTGTTTTAATAATTTTTTTACCGGTTATCTTATTGTTTTCATCAGCATGTTTTTGTTGTTTCATCAGCAAGAAGTTTCTTTTTCTTTAGGATGAAGTTCATATTCTCCCATGGGCGTATATTAATACACTCATGGGAGAATATTAGTACACGCATGGGAGAATATATATACGCCCGTGGGAGAATTATAAATTTATGCAAATGAAAATAGCAGTTCATCACGACAAAAAAGAAAATTCTTGCTAATGAATATATTTGTTAATACAGATAAAATGCGATATTACCGATAGTCAGTCAGATAGAGTTCCTGTGTTTTGTCTATTCTATTCCGAAATTCGCGGGCTGCCTTTTCCGGATCGGGGGCCGACATGATGCCGGAGACGATGGCAATGCCGTCTGCTCCGGCGCGGATAATGTCTGCGGCATTATCTTGGGTAATTCCTCCGATGCCGACAATAGGATGGACCGACAGTTCCTTAATCGCGCGCACACCTTCCAGACCGAGGGCAGGGGCGGTGTCGGTTTTCGTGGGCGTAGCATAGACGGGGGAGATGGCGATGTAATCGACGTCCCACTGGTTGGCAAGGGCGGCATCCGACAGGCTTTCGACCGAGAGCCCGATGATTTTTTCTTTTCCCAATAATTGACGGACAACGGGATAGGGCAGGTCGCTTTGTCCGATATGGATTCCGTCGGCATCAACCGCCAGCGCGATGTCGAGCCGGTCGTTTATAATGAGCGGAACGTGGTACGGACGAAGCAGTTGCTTCAGGGCAAGTGCCAATTGGTAGAAATCGCGGCTATCGGCCTCTTTTTCGCGCAGCTGTACTAAGGTGACGCCGCCTCTGACAGCACTTTCCACGACCTCCGGGAGCGATCTCCCGAGGGAAAGGCTACGGTCGGTTACAAGATACAGGCGAAGATCTACGGCAGGCATATGGCAAGGGGTTAAAGTATGATATGTTTACGGATCAGATCGGCATCCATCGCACAAAGTTGGTCGAGGAAGTTCACCTGAAGGCTTCCTGTGCCGGGCGAGTATGTGGCGGCTACTTCACCGGCGATACCCATGATGGCCATTCCATGCGTGGCGGCTTCGAGGGGATCGGGGTTGACAGCAGCAAAGGTGGCGACCATAGCGGTGGCGGTACAGCCCATACCGGTGACGCGCGACATGAGTGGGTGGCCGTTTTTTACGGTCATCAGTTGTGTGCCGTCGGTGATATAGTCGGTCTGTCCGCTGATTACAACGATCGCGCCGGTTTGCCGGGCTAATGTGTAGGCGGAATCGACGGCGGAGTCTGAAGAGGCGGTGCTGTCTACGCCTTTTGTCTTGATCTGCGTCTGTCCGAGGGCCATTATTTCGGAGGCGTTGCCACGGATAATGGTGGGAGGGCATTGCTCGATGAGGCGTTGGCAGACTTGGTTGCGGTAAGGTGTCGCGCCTGCGCCAACGGGGTCGAAGACGAGGGGTATTTGTCGCTTCAGGGCTGCTTTTCCTGCGAGGAGCATGGCTTCCACCCATGTGGCGTCTAGCGTCCCGATGTTGATTACCAATGCAGAGGCAATGGCGGTCATATCTTCTACTTCGTCCGCGGCATGTGCCATCACGGGCGAGGCGCCGATGGCGAGGAGGCCGTTGGCGGTGTTATTCATAACCACGTAGTTGGTAATATTGTGGATGAGCGGGGACTTGGTTCTTACCAGATTCAAATCTCTTTCCAGGGAAGTTGTATTGATCATAACAGATTTCAAAAAATATTCGGTACAAAGATAGATTCTGTTTGCTTTTATAGGTGCTAAAAAGAAAAAGAATCGTATTTTTAACAAAATATAATTGGGTTTTGATAGACCAATCATTAACATTGAATAATTTTGTGAACTAATTCTTGAACAATAAGTATGACAAACGAAGAAATATCACTCTTGCTGGAGCAGGAGGCGGCAGCAGTAAGAAACATTCCTGTTTCGGCGAACTACAATGAGGCTATTTCCCTGATCGCGGAGTACGTGCACAAGCGCGGAGGTAAATTAGTAACCAGCGGCATGGGAAAGGCCGGACAAATAGCGATGAATATTGCGACGACGTTTAGTTCGACCGGTACGCCTACCTTTTTCCTTCACCCGAGCGAAGCACAGCATGGGGATCTGGGGATTGTACGGGAAAATGATATTATGTTGCTTATCTCAAACTCGGGCAAGACGCGCGAGCTGTTGGAGCTTATTGAGCTAACGCGCGGGCTGGTGGCGGATATGAAGTTTATCGTAATCACAGCCAATCCGGAGAGCCCGCTGGCTGCGGAGGCGACGGTTTGTCTCTCC
>JAJDIA010000110.1 GCA_030266465.1 Parabacteroides sp. OttesenSCG-928-G21
TTAGCTAAATCGCTTATAAATGTATAATTTTGCAGTCCATATTCTAAAAAATCATAAACGTTGGCCAGAAAAAAGAAACAATTACCCATACTAGAAAAGGTAATGATTACAGATGTTGCGGCTGAGGGAAAAGCCTTAGCCCGGGTGGATGAAAAAGTTGTTTTTGTCCCTTATGTCGCTCCGGGAGATGTCGTAGATATACAACTTACCCGAAAGAAAAACAACTATGCGGAAGGCAAGGCAATTCATTTCCATTCCTATTCGGAGGAGCGCGCCGAACCTTTCTGTGAACACTTTGGTGTATGCGGTGGCTGCAAGTGGCAACATCTTCCTTATGAGGCGCAACTCAAATACAAACATAAGCAGGTTGTTGACAGTCTCACCCGAATTGGAAAAGTGGAGATGGAAGAACTCTTTCCAATAGTAGGCTCAGAGAAAACTACCTTTTACCGGAATAAACTGGAGTTCACTTTCTCTAATAAAAAATGGCTAACGGAAGAGGAGATCAGATCCGGAGAATCTTTCGAATGTATGAGCGGCGTAGGCTTCCATATCCCGGGCATGTTTGACAAGGTGTTGGATATTAACAAATGCTGGTTGCAGAATGACATCTCTAATCGTATTCGTTTAGCGATAAAAAACTACTGTCTTACGCATGAAGGTTATCCTTTCTTTGATCTGCGAAATCAGGAGGGATTTATCCGTACCCTGATGATCCGCACCTCCTCTACGGGCGACCTGATGGTTGTCGTTGTTTTCTATGCCGAAGATAAGGAGCGGAGAGAAGCTTTGTTATCCTATCTGGTCGAGCAATTTCCTGAGATCACCTCCCTGCAATACGTTATCAATGGCAAATGCAATGACACGATAACAGACCAGGAAGTCATCACATTCAATGGAAAGGACCATATCCTGGAAGAGATGGAAGGCATTTCCTTTAAGGTAGGCCCTAAATCGTTCTATCAAACCAATAGCGAACAAGCCTACAACCTCTATAAAATAACCCGTGACTTCGCCGGATTGACCGGGGAAGAGCTGGTCTATGACCTGTACACCGGCACCGGCACCATTGCTAATTTCATTTCCCGCCGGGCAAAGAAAGTAATAGGCATAGAGTATGTACCTGAAGCTATTGAGGACGCAAAGGTAAATTCCGCCTTAAATAAAATCGACAATACTCTGTTTTTCGCCGGAGACATGAAAGATATTCTGACGGAAGAATTCATCCGACAACACGGTAAACCGGACGTCATTATTACCGATCCCCCACGGGCAGGAATGCACGACGATGTGATCCGGGCGATTCTGTTTGCTGCCCCTTCACGGATTGTGTATGTCAGTTGTAATCCGGCTACTCAGGCACGCGACCTTTCTCTGCTTTCTTCCGATTATAAAGTAAGGAAAGTACAGCCCGTCGATATGTTCCCCCATACGCATCATGTAGAAAATGTGGTACTTCTGGAGCGTCTTTCAGACGATGAGATTGCAGCAAATAGAACGATTGACTTAACGTCGGATGACAAGGATTAAGCCTATTTCTTTTTTCCTTCTAACGTTTCTCTTTTCTGTTATCGGCCAAAGCTGTATACAGAAAAGAAAATCGGCTGAATTTATCAAAGACTTTTCTCAAATCAAAGAAGAGGGCGAGATTACAGCCGTAACGCTTTACGGTTCGAGTTCCTACTTCCAATACAAAATGCAACCGCTGGGTTTCGAATACGATTTGATGGAAGATTTCGCCAACAGTCATAATCTGACATTAAACCTAAAAGTAGCTGACGATATCGAAGAACTAAAAGAAATGCTTCTCTCAGGCGAGGCAGATGTCGTTGCTTATCCCATACAAATCGACAATCGAAATAAAAAGGAGATCATTTATTGTGGGCATGAGAACCTCACCACACAAGTCCTTATCCAACGGGCAAATAGAAATGATACACTACTGACCGACGTCACCCAATTAATCGGAAAAGAGGTTTATGTCATCGCCAACACACGCTTTTCCGAACGCCTCAAGAATCTGAACAGCGAGTTAGGTGGCGGAATAATCATTCGTGAAACGCCAAAAGACTCCCTGAGTCTGGAAGACCTGATCGAATTAGTTTCCCGCGGAGAAATTCCGTATACCATTAGTGATGATAATACAGCGCGATTAAATAAGACTTATTTCTGGAATATCGACATTAGCTTGCCGGTTAGTTTTATGCAACGGAGTTCCTGGGTAGTTCGCAACAGTAGTCCGGAACTGGCGACAGCAATCAACCAATGGGCAGAAAATAGCTCCGGACTGCGCGCCTATAACTCCACCGTCAAGCGCTATTTTGAAATGAGCAAGCGTCTATTGGAAGAAGCCGTTCCGGAGATTAAAGACGGACATATCTCCCCCTACGATTCCCTGTTTCAGCGTCACGCCGTTACACTTGGCTGGGATTGGCAACTGTTGGCGGCTATTTCTTACCAGGAATCTCATTTCAACCCCTACGCCGTTTCCTGGGCCGGCGCAGAAGGACTGATGGGCGTTATGCCGAATACCGCCCGTGCGCTTGGCGTTACGCCATACGAACTCACGGACCCCGATATCGGCGTGCGGACAGGTATGGAATGCCTGCGGCGGTTTCGTCAGGGCTTTTCCTCCATTACAGATCCGGCGGAAAAGATGAAATTTACTCTGGGTGCCTATAATGCCGGAATCGGACATATATATGACGCCCAACGATTGGCCGAGAAATATGGAAAAGACCCCTCCGTATGGGATGATAATGTCGCAGAATATGTACGTCTGAAAACCGATCCCGAATATTATAACGATCCCGTATGCAAGCATGGTTATCTGCGAGGCTCCGAGACCTACAACTACGTAATCGAAGTCATGGATAGATATCGTTATTACAAGGAACGGACAAAATAATCGCTTCTATCCTTCTGCGATCTATAAAGCGGTGATATTCTCCTGAATCAACTCCTTCACCCAAAGCATTACCTGTGAATGACTGATCGGTATATCCCCGAGTGCATCTTTTATCTCCATAGAGGAGATAGAGAAAGTTCCCTTTCCCGTTTGATAGTGAAAAACAAAATTAATCTGTGGAATACCGGTAATCAGGAGCGCCATTGTCCCCGCCAGATCCCCCTGGGGCGGCATATCAATATGATCGGAATGAAAAACCGCCGTCACCTTCGTCCCTTTTCCCAGTTCGGAATCAATCGTAACCGAACCGCCGGTTTGTTCCGCGTTCTGGAAGAGAAAGGGGAGGCCCAGTCCTACCTTCCGGGTAGTGCGGGAGGTATAAAACGGATTCCGTGCGCGTGCCAACGTCTCCTCATCCATGCCCGTCCCATTGTCGGTAATAGAGAGAATTACCCTGTTCCCTTCTTCCCGAATATCTATATCAACCTCGGAAGCCTCCGCACGAAGGCTATTGTTTGCTATGTCCGTTATGTGAAAGCTTAAATCATTCATAGGCTAATTAACTTTTCAGGAAGACAGATCGTCGGTTTTCTGGAAAGAAGGTCGGATAGAATATCCGTCTACCTGTTCAAACGCCATTTGCAATTGTTTAAAAGACAATCCCTCCGTAGTCCAGACGGAAGGATTTGTTGCTATTTGTTCCGGGTGATGCGCGTCGGAGGCGGTATACTGCGTATAGTTCGTCAGGTAAGCATGTTGTTGGAGCAATGCTTCATGCCGCCCCTTGTCATTATATTCAATCGCATCTACCGGCAGGCTCGGATCAATAAACCCTAACTGACCGATCAGACTAAACATCGGTCGCTCCACGTGCGCCGGAACAAACAGACATCCCAACCTCTTCGCGAATGCCGCAATCTGATCCACACTTTGGTCGATCGCGGAGATCAACAGATGCGGAACTTCGCCCAGGATCTCCTCCTTTCGGTTCACCCACACCTGATCGCCGAAGCGCTCCGGATCATTCGGAATAGCTGGCAGATGCGCATCGAGATAGTCTTGAAATGTTTGCCGCGCCGCATCCGTTTCAAATAAGACGAGGCAATGCGCCTCTTCCCGTGTCGTCACCTCTACGCCGGCGAAGACTTTCAATCCGGACTCCTCTCCTAAAAACTGAATCTCCGGGCATTGCAATGTCGAGTTATGGTCTGTAACGGCAATGGCAGACAGGCCGCGGTCGAGTGCTGTTCGCACAATAACCGCCGGGCTCATATCCAGACTGCCGCAAGGCGACAGACAGGTATGAATATGCAGATCTGCCAGGTATTGCTTCATTCCTTGTTCAGTAGCGCGTAAATCTTTCCGCAGACTTCAAAGGCGGGCATCGCCGTTCCCAGCAAAACCACCTTCTCCTCCCGGCTCTTCGCTATTGTCTCTTCGTCCGGTACCAAACCATTCACAATCAGAATCGCCGACGCCTCTTTCAACGACGCTACCGCCACGATGTTCTGATGGGTCTGCATCGTTACCCAAATCATACCCTCGTCCATACGTCCCATCACATCACTCAACAGATCACTGGCATAGCCTCCGGTAATTTCACCGTCCGACTCCTGCGTAAATACATTCAATTGCAAAATGTCTCGTAAACTACTGACCTTCATATTTTGCTCCTTTCTTGTAACAATCCTTATTCAACCGATCTTTCCCCCACGTCTTCTCTATCAACCGGAAAGCATGCTCCTGATCGAGTTTCCCATGCTTCTCCATATTACGTTGCATAAAAATACAATCACTGAATTGCGCCTCTTTGCGCACGATATCTTCCGCCAGACTCTTGCAGTTCGGACTACCGCAAGCACCGCAATCAATTCCCGGCAAGTAACACATCAAATCCCGTACCTGCTCCATCTTTTTCAATACCTCTTCTCGTGTTCCGGTATAACGCAAGCGAGGCTTAGCTTGCAGTACCGGAATCGTGATGTTCTGCTTCAGGTAAGTCAATGCCTCCAGATTCTCCGATGCTGGTGGATAATATTCTTCTGGTGAAAAGCCCGGTGAATGCGTCGGCTACCTACTTTCACAAGGTTTTAAAGGATGAGGGTATTGCGGAGGAGGATATTGGTATCTTCTATGTCTCTCCATGCGCCGCTAAGATCGCGGCTTTGAAGGGGGAAGAGGGATATACCTCCACGATAAAAGGGGTGATTAATATGGATACATTATATAATAAAGTCAACCATATTTTGAGTAATCGTCCGCAGCATTATAAGTCGGATATTGAATTGCCGCTATCACTAACAAAGAAGGAAATGCGTTGGAGCCAGACAGGCGGCGAGGCGAAGAACTTCAATGGCCGGAGCCTGGCGATCGACGAGATACATAATGTGA
>JAJDIA010000111.1 GCA_030266465.1 Parabacteroides sp. OttesenSCG-928-G21
GGGGATTACTATTATTTACTTTCTTCAAACAGCGGTTGCCTGCAGCTGATTCCCCAGTTGCTAATTTCATTGATTAATGCGAATTATAAACCGGAAATAATATAGCTTTGTGGCATACAATTCAAAATTCAGACCAATATGGCAAAGACAGCTAACAATCCGCTTTCATGTGATCCGCAAAGTGGTTTTTGTGAAATCCCGACGAGTTCGGACGTAACAGACAAAGAAAAGATTCCGGCAAAGGAAAAGCCAATTCGAGTGATTTATTTTACTGATCCGATCTGCTCTGCCTGTTGGGGAATCGAACCGCAATTAAGGAAGATGAAACTGGAGTATGGTGATGCGGTCGAGATAGATTATCACATGGGCGGTTTGCTTCCTGACTGGAGCTATAACGACGGAACGATTAACGGTCCTGCCAGCGTGGCGCACCATTGGGAAGAGGCCAGTCAGTATTACGACAAGAGAGTTTGCAGAGTTGAGCGAGATATCTCTACATGAAAGTGAAGAAAAACTGGAAGAATTATCCCGGCAAAAGGAAGTAAATAAATACGCTACTAAAAATGGGCCACTTTGGGTGGTGAGGAATAAGGAGTAAAACATCTCCGCCAAAATAAAAAGAGGCTGCCTAATTTTACTTTTTAGACAGCCTCATTGTTTTTACTCAGGAATCAGATATACCCTTTCCGTTTTTTCACTTCCACAAGGAGTTTTGCAAAAGATTTGTCTCTTTTGCGTTTTTCATGTTCCGAAGTGGAGAAATGCCAGGCTTCCCGGCGGAGTTTCAAGTAGCTTTCATACACTTTATGTTCCAGCAAACCATCGTCCACCGCCTTTAGAACAGCACAGCCGGGTTCATTGATATGCGTACAATCCGCAAAACGACAAGAGTCGGCATAATCTGAGATATCCAACATTTCAGCCAGTGCGTCGGGATTATCAACGGCTAATCCGAATTCCCGGACACCCGGTGTGTCGATTAAAACGCCGGAGCCTTCCAATGCAATCATTTCCCGGCGGGTTGATGTATGCCGTCCTTTTCCTGTCGACGTGCTGATGTCAGACGTGAGAAGTAATGATTTCTCACAAAGCGCGTTAATTAAAGAACTTTTCCCTACACCTGAAGAGCCGACAAATACAACGGTTTCACCGGCTGAAATAGATTCCCGTAGTTGGCGGATTGTTTCCGGTTGATGAATACTTGTGACAAACACCGACATCTGGTCGGCGATATGTTTGATTGGTTCAACGATAGTTTTCGTATCAAAACCTAAGTCGGCTTTATTCAAAACCAGTACAGGAATGATGCCTTCTTCCAGTATCTGAACCAGATAACGTTCGATTCTGCGCACATTGAAATTGTCATCCAGACTTTGCACAATAAAAGCTTTATCCAGATAAGAAGCGATTGCTTGTTTGTCGGCAACCGTTCCGCTCTTTTTTCGATACAGCACGCGTTCACGGGGAAGCATATCCACGATAATTCCTTTGCTTTCATCAAAAGGTTGAAAAATCACCCAGTCACCCGTACAAGGCAAATCAAATTCCGACTTGCCATACAGCATATTTCCTGTGAGTTCACACTGAAACAGGCCGTTCTCGGAAATAACATCATAGCATGTCCGATGTACTACCGATACGCGCCCATGTGAAAGAGCGCTGAATGGTGAGGCTTGTTTTAATTGAGATAAATGGTTGTTCCAACCGTAAATATGTAGATTAATCATTGCTTTATATAATCAGTCTATGCATGAAGACAAGCTATTGCCGCTTCATTACATAGTAAGTTTAACAGTAAAATAGATCAATAGAAATTGCTTCCAGGAAGGATTCCCGGAGCGGTCAAAAGGACAACCCGCATGTTTAACAGGTTGTTTACGACACCAAATCCGAATAAAATAAATTAAGCATCAACTAGTTTTAGTGCGGCAAATTTAGCAAATATTTCTATTCGTTATAGATTAAATCTACAGAAAACACCGGTAATCGGAAATAAATAACTATCTTTGTATCAAATACAACTAAGTTAGTTTTTGTTCTTTCTCTCCTTTGTAATACTTCCGGCACTCGCTCCGGGTAATTTCATCGTAGAAATCGACTTCTAAGGCTTCCTTGTTTTGAGATTAGTAAACTTGTTATTGAACAAGATTGTTAAACTTTTAATAAAAGTAATTTATAAACAAATTTGACTGCTCTGCAGTCTAAAATCAGTATGACATTTAGAGAATTAAAAATTATTGAGCCTATATTGAAGGCTCTTGCAGAAAAAGGATACCAAGACCCTACCCCTATCCAACATGACGCTATTCCTGAAATATTAAACAAACGCGATATATTAGGTTTGGCACAAACCGGAACCGGTAAAACTGCCGCATTCGCAATCCCTATACTACAACAATTATACATCGAGAGGAAAAATATAGGAAAACGCGCTATTAAAGCATTAGTCGTTACTCCTACCCGTGAATTGGCCATTCAGATCAGTGACTGTTTCAGTGAGTACGGAAAGTATACAGGCCTACGCCATTGTGTAATATTCGGTGGTGTAAAACAAAAGTCACAAACCGACCAGCTGGTAAGAGGTACGGATATTTTAATCGCAACCCCGGGACGTCTGCTTGATCTGATAAACCAGGGATTTATCCGGTTGGATAAAGTCAGCCATTTCGTTTTGGATGAAGCTGATCGTATGCTGGATATGGGTTTCATTCACGATATAAAGCGATTACTGCCTCTGTTACCGGAGAAAAAGCAAACGCTCTTCTTTTCGGCCACGATGCCGTCAGCGATTGTTTCACTTTCACGTTCGATCTTACGCAATCCGGTTCGTGTGGAGGTAACTCCTGTTTCATCTACAGTAGATACAATCAAACAATATCTTTATCACGTAGAAAAGCAGGAAAAGAAAGATTTACTAGTTCAACTCCTAAAGAAGGACAAAGATCAGTCTGTATTGGTTTTCTCCAAGACCAAACATGGCGCAGACAAAATAGCACGTGTATTGTGTAAAGTGGGAATTGGAAGCGAAGCTATCCACGGGAATAAATCTCAGGGAGCGCGCCAACGGGCATTAAGCAACTTCAAGTCAGGAAAGACACGCGTGCTGATAGCAACTGATATTGCGGCGCGTGGTATTGATATTAACCAGTTGGAGTTAGTCATCAACTATGATCTCCCCGATGTACCGGAGACCTATGTACATCGTATCGGACGTACCGGACGGGCAGGTCATACCGGAACAGCGCTTAGTTTCTGTTCAATAGAAGAACAGGCGATGCTGCGCGATATTCAGAAATTGACAGGACAGAAGTTAAGTACTGTTTCTGTTTAAGAAAAGGATTATTTTTAGCATTGATTATTTTCTAGTATTAATTAAACGATATATATATGGCAAGACCGGCTTCATTTAATAAACGAGACAACGAAAAAAAGAAACAGTCTAAACGACTGGAAAAGCAGAAAAAGAAAGAAGAAAGAAAAACAAATAACAGTAAAGGTGCCTCTCTGGAAGAGATGTTTGCTTATGTTGATGAGAATGGTATGATCACCTCTACTCCTCCTGAATTACAAAAAAAGGAAGAGATAGATTTGGATAGTATCATCATCTCTACACCTAAAAAAGAAGAGGAAGAAGAAGTCGGGACACGGAAAGGTATCGTAGAGCGTTTTATTGAACAAAAGGGATATGGGTTCATCAAAGAGTATGAAAGTGGAAATAAGTATTTCTTCCACATCAGCGCCGCCCCTAAAAGTATAGGCGAAGGTGATATCGTATTCTTTGATGTAGAGCAAGGTTTCCGTGACACAAATGCCGTAAATATCCGTTACGAGGAATAGTTTCTGGAATAAAAACAAACAAAACGATTTTTATGCTGAAAAATAAACCATAAAGATTCGTTGGTTTGAAATATATATTATCTTTGATGCGATTTGAGATCAGAAGTATTATAGTATAGGTTCTTCTTTTAGTACATTAATTTTAAGCAGTCTCTCTCCTTAAATCTTTCCTCTCAATCAAAATTATTTACAATCTTAAATAAACAAAATGAACATTTACATTTCTAATTTAAGCTACGGTATCAATGATGCTGACTTAAGAGATTTATTTATTGAGTATGGAGAGGTTTCTTCTGCAAAAGTGATTATGGACAGAGAAACCGGCAGATCCAGAGGTTTTGGATTCGTAGAGATGCCAAATGATGCTGAAGGGCAAAAGGCTATTGACGAACTAAATGGCGCTGAATATGATGGAAAAACTATTTCTGTAAATATCGCGAAACCTAGAGAAGAAAAACCTCGTTATGGAAATAACAGAGGTGGTGGTGGCAACCGTGGTGGCGGTGGTTACGGCTCAAGAAGATATTAATCACTATCTTTAAATAAGCATAAATCCCAAGGCAATTTACTTGCTTTGGGATTTTTCTTTTGGGAAACATTGCTCTTCACTTCCTCTTTTTCTATTGATAAAAACGAAATACGGTTGAGTCGATCATCCGATTTACACTTACAAAACAGTTTAAAACCTGCCATCTGCTATTCATATAGTCATAAGTGTATTTCGCATTCAGGTATTTGATAAGGTTTTCCACATCTGAATCAGTGTTCAAAATAAGAATAGATTTTTCACACACCATGTCCCGGTTAAAGTAACATATCAATGTTGCTTTAACATCGTCTATGTAAACGTCTATTGTCTTTATATGTCTATTCAAATCATAATAGTCTGACAAACAAAACGGATAGATAGAAAATGCCTCTATTGAATCGTCATAGGAACGTCCCAATGAAGATACAGAACAATGGACAAGGTCTGGATAATTTAGCTGATTGGTTCTTTTTAGAGCTGTCATAAGAGTCCGTATAAATCCCTTGCTGCCCTCTTTCAGGGGAATTTTAATGAAAAGGAACGTAGGGCTATAGTCTTTTATTCAAACCGGCGATATATAGGAAGATCTCGTAAAAAACTTCTACATATCCTGACTATTAACAGCTTACTTCGTACGGACTGACAAAACAAATCATCAAAAATCGAACATATAAAAGATTCTATCTTTCATTTTTACAATAATGTCTATAATTACCAACTTTTCAGTTTTATAAATAACAACTAACGCTCCTGTTATTATTTTAAGGCAAATATATCAATAAATAAGAATTTACTTTGATTTTTTCTATCTTTATGCCGTAAAAAACAATTTATGAAACGATCCATATCATTTTTGCCCAAGAACAAGCAGCATGATCTCTATTTTATCGTTAGCCTTATACGCAAAAGATT
>JAJDIA010000112.1 GCA_030266465.1 Parabacteroides sp. OttesenSCG-928-G21
TTGTTAGCTTAACAGGAAAATATATTATTGGTGTTAATCCGGACAATGGTAATATCGAATGGACTTTTGACGAATGGGGGCAAAATGCTGTGGCTCGTGGATGGGAAAAAATTTCTCCTAATGCAGCCATTTATAAAGATGGAAGAATATTCGTGTCAAATGGCTATGATATAGGTGCTGTTATGCTAACATTAAACAATGATTTGACTTCTGTTAGTGTAGCATGGCGTAATGATGATTTAGATACGCACCACGGAAGCTATGTATTGGTAGATGGTACAATTTACGGATCAAACTGGTTAAACAACAACTCGGGCAACTGGTTGGCAGTAGATTGGAATACCGGAACTACCAAATATAACGAAGCTTGGGATAGTAACGGTAAAGGCTCTATCATTTATGCTGACGGTATGTTGTATGCTTACGATGAACGTCGGGGTACTGTAGGATTAGTTAAGCCAGCTTCTGATAAATGGGATGTTGTTAGTTCATTTCGTATTACAAAAGGTGAAGGTCCGCATTGGGCACATCCTGTATTGAACAATGGTGTTTTATACATCCGTCATGGAAATGCCTTGATGGCCTATAAGGTAAAGTAACAAAAGAGTTTTTAAACAGAAACGGGGTTGTTGTTTTGATGGATAACCCCGTTTAAGCTATATTTGTCCGGTAAGTATAATAATAAATAAAATGAACCTCTTAGGTAAGTACGCTACTCTAAAGCTGGGATTGTTAAGCCTGCTTTGTGCAACATTGGTCTCGTTCCCTAATTTAGCCTATTTTCAATGGCGGCTCGATATTCAGGACGTTTCCTTGCGTTCTACCTTTATTATTTTCTTTATAGTAAGGTATGCCTATTTTATAGCACTTTTTTGGCTATTGCTTTATTATAATCTGAAGAAAAAGCTGATGGTTAAACTAAAACCACGTATTCTATATTCTTGCTTAATAGGTGTGCCTGCTTATCTGCTGTATGTGTTTGTTACATTCCCTCAGGGGTGGAATTTTGAACATATAAATACAATCAGCGCTCAGTTTTTTGCAATTATTGCGATGAGTATTCTTATTGGACAACTTGCCATGCTTTTCATCAAACAACGAATTAATGAAAAGGAGATAGAGCAGCTTAAGATTGAGAATCTGCAAAGCCAGTGTAACGCACTGACCAATCAAATCAATCCACATTTCTTTTTTAATTCCTTGAATGGTATCACGGCGTTAGTCCGAAAGGATGACAAGAAGAAAACAATTAAGTACATAAATACGCTCTCGGATGTGTTTCGCTACATACTGCAAAGTGATAAAAAGGGCCTGGTAACTCTTGATGAAGAACTTCAGTTTGTAGAGTCCTTTCGGTATCTGATGGAGGTTCGATATGCGAATAAACTGACCTTCGGAATAGAGGTGGACGAAAATAAAATGAATCTGAGAATACCGGTATTGTCTTTGTTGCCATTGGTTGAAAATGTGATCACGCATAATCAAATAGACAGTGATAGTTTGATGAAAATCAGGATATATCTGAACGAACAGGATGAACTGGTTGTATCGAACCCTGTATTCCCGTTGTTTGCTCCGGCCGATACGAATGGTACCGGACTTGCCAATTTGAAGAATAGATTCCGGCTGATGCTAAACTCGACAGTCCGGGTGGAAAGTGACGATAGTTTATTTAGTATTTTTTTACCTTTAAAATAACAGTATGAGAGTTCTGATTGTAGAAGACGAAACGGCTGCGTATGAAAATATGGTTGATATGCTGGCTGAGATCGATCCGGAGATTAACGTTATTGGGAATACCGAAAGTATCAAGCAAACGATAAAATGGCTAAATTCTAATCCGTCGCCTGATTTGATACTGATGGATATTCACTTGTCTGACGGGAGTGCGTTCTCTATATTTGAATATGTGAAAGTGGAAACTCCCATTATATTCACTACTGCTTATGATGAGTATGCTATTGAAGCGTTTCGGGTGAATAGTATTGATTATATCCTAAAGCCCATAAAAATCGAAGACCTGGAAAGGGCTCTTAACAAGTTCAGTAAACTTACGCAAGGTGATCTGTTTCAATATATAGCACAATTAACCAATTTGGCAGGAAATAAATCTTATATCGATAAACTGCTTATTCCTATACATGACAAACTTTTTCCCCTTGATCTTAAAGATGTATCATTCATCTATTCGACCGATAGGAATATAACTATTTACACCAAAGACGGTCATGAATATCCTTATGCAAAGCCATTAGATCATATAATCAAATTGTTGGATCCCTCTGATTTTATCCGTGCTAACAAACAGTTTATTGTGGCACGAAGCAGTGTAAAAAACATCACGATCTGGTTTGACAACCGCTTATTAGTCACAATGGACATCGAACCACCGGAACGAATTTATATTAGCAAAAACAGTGCTTCTGAGTTTAAGAATTGGGTGGTGAGTAAATGAAATATAAAATATTGAGAACTACTTCAATTATAAAAAAGTAGTTGTTGTATACATAAAAAGAAAAGGCAATATGAAAAAGATTTTATTAGCATTATCTATCATTTTAAGTGGCACATTATTCGTACATGAGACAGTTAGTGCTACAACGTCCGCATCAAATGTTCGTATAGCTTCAGGCATAGTGCGTGGAGTCGAACAGGGAGGTGTGGCAAGTTTTAAAGGTATTCCGTATGCAGCTCCTCCGGTTGGAGAGTTTCGTTGGCGTCCACCACAACCGGTGGCTTCCTGGCAGGGAGAGCTTGATGCAAGTGGGTTTAGAGCGAATGCTGCTCAGGCCGGATGGCCTCGTGGTAGCGGATCGATCGCGGACGGATCATCCGAAGATTGTCTGTATCTTAACCTATGGTTGCCTGCCGGTACTGAAGCAGGAGCCAAACTACCGGTTATGGTGTGGATACATGGAGGTGGATTTGTTGGCGGTAGCGGTGCCGACCAATCTTCGACAGGGGAGGAATTTGCTAAACAAGGTGTAATTCTGATGACTTTTAACTATCGTCTTGGACGTCTTGGTCATTTTGCATTTCCGGCACTTAGTGCAGAGTATCCGGATGAACCAAAGGGCAGTTATGCTTATATGGATCAGATTGCTGCGTTAAAGTGGGTACAGGAGAATATTTCCGCCTTCGGTGGTGATCCCAATAATGTGACTATTTTCGGTGAATCGGCAGGTGGTGTATCTGTACATTCATTGCTTACGATACCACAAGCCAAAGGTCTTTTCCATAAAGCCATTCTTGAGTCGGCTGGTGGTAGAGATGGTGTGCTGACGGGCAGACCTATACGTGAGGAGAATGCTGACTTTTATTACCCTGTTTCGGCTGAGACTATAGGGATAAATTTTGCCCGAAAACATGGAATTGAAGGTACTGATGCTGCTGCTTTGGCTAAACTTCGTGCCTTGAGTGTTGAAGAAATTGTGGATGACGGTCTGGAAGCAGATGGTAGTACGCTTATTTATCCGGGACCGATTCTGGACGGTAAATTTGTGGTGGAAACCTCTCAAAGTGCTTATGAAGCGGGAAGATCACCACAAATACCTATTATTATTGGCTCGAATAGTGCGGAAGTGCCGGGCGGTTTTATTAATGCCGACTCGAAGGAAAATTTATTATCCAAGTTCGGTGATCTGAGAAGCGAAGCTGTTGCAATTTTTGATCCGGATGGTAATACCGATTTCGGCAAACTGCTTACGATGGTAACGACCGACAAAGTTTGGGCTGAACCGGCCCGTTTCACTGCAAGGGCATTCGCTGCTAAAGGCATACCGGCTTATATCTATCTTTTCTCGTATGTGCCGGCTTCTATGCAGGAACGTATGCCTAACGGAGCATCACACGCTTCGGAAATTCCTTATGTGTTTAATAATCTAAATGCACGCCGAGGAATTGAAACCACTACTACTGAAGATCAAAATGTAGCCAGATTGATGAATACCTATTGGGCTAACTTTGCTAAAACGGGCAATCCTAATGGTAGCGGGTTACCGGAATGGTCTGTTTATGGCCTGCAAAAGGATGAAATACTTGAGTTCCGTCTTGACGGCTCGGCTGCAAGTATTCCTGATCCTAAAAAAGCCCGGTTGGATATAATTGAAAAAGCAGGTAGAAAATTGGATAATTGATATCGAAATCCAAAGGGTCTGTTTAAGAAACTGTTTAAATTTTCCAGGGAAAATTTAAACAGTTTCTTTGTTTTTATTGCTATTTACCGAAAAACAAATATATTTACAACACCGAACCGGGAGACAGCATATTGCAGATTTTCAGGCGCATACCATTCATCTAAAAACATCATATTATGGCACACAACATTACAGAATTATACGATGCGTATAAAGAGGGGAAAATAGACCGACGTACTTTTTTGAAACGATTGACATTGGCGGCTGGTAGTTCGGCTGCTGCCTTATCTTTTTTGTCTGTGTTGGAGAACGCTAACGCTTCTGTTTTAACGCAAGACAATGAGCTTGTTACGCAAATGATAAAGTATCCTGCTCCGAAAACGGAGATGAGCGCTTTCTTGGCTCACCCTAATAAGGCAGGGAAATTTCCGGCAGTTGTGGTGATCCATGAAAACCGGGGGCTTCAGCCGCACATACAGGATGTGGCCAGACGATTTGCACAAGAGGGCTTTCTTTCCTTAGCACCCGATGCGCTGACTCCGGTTGGTGGAACGCCTGAAAATGATCAGGCAGCGGCTTCGGAAAGGATCAGAAGTCTGGATAGTGAAGATACGATAAACAATATGGTTGCCGCCGTGAAATATCTTAAAACGCATCCGCTGTCGACAGGGAAAGTAGGCTGTACCGGATTTTGTTGGGGTGGTGCAATGACCAACCAGGTGGCAGTTAATTCGCCCGACCTCGATGCGGCGGTTCCCTATTATGGCCGACAACCGGCAACGGAAGATGTCGCGAAAATCAAAGCTCCCATCATGGCGCATTATGCCGGAAACGATCCCGGAATAAACGCCGGCATTGAAGCCTTTGAAGCGGAACTTAAAAAGCAACGAAAAGATTATCAAATATTTATCTACGAAGGAGCCGCCCATGCTTTCAATAATGACTCTAATCCGGAAAGATACAATGCCGAAGCGGCAAAGTTAGCCTGGGGCAGAACAATTTCCTTCTTCAAAGACAAGCTTAAATAAGCGATAGTCCCGATACTAAAAGATAGAAAAAGCGTCTGTTTAGTGACATTTTTTCAAAAATAGACGCTTTTTACTAACTCGTACTTTC
>JAJDIA010000113.1 GCA_030266465.1 Parabacteroides sp. OttesenSCG-928-G21
CAGGCGCGTCGGTTAGTCTGACTTCTATGCGGGCATTGCCTGCTTTGTTGTCCGTTTTGTTATCGTCATCACTACATCCGATAAGTAATGCTGCGAATAACCCTCCAATTAATAATACTTTTTTCATAAGCACAATCTTTTGTTGTTAAACTTGTTTTCTTTTTGCTGGTAATCAGACAAAGGTATTGATTTATTTGTATTTACAAGGATATTTGTCGGAAGTTTAGTCTTTCTCTCCGAAAGCGAGGTCGCCGGCGTCTCCCAGTCCGGGGACGATGTAGGAATGTTCGTCGAGTTCGTCGTCTAAGGCGGCGATCCAGAGGGTGATGGCTTGGTCGCGGAACTTGTCAGCGATATAATCCAACGCCTGACGGCTAGCGATGATGGATGCGAAGTGGACTTCGGCGGGCGTGCCTTTCGTCAGGAGTGCTTTATAGGCCAGTTCCATGGAGTTTCCGGTGGCGAGCATGGGGTCGGTTACGATCAGCGTTTTGTTTTCCAACAAGGGGGAGGCGATGTATTCGATGTGGATGTCGAAGTGGAGGCGGTCTTTGTATTTCCTGTAGGCGGAGACGAAGGCGTTTTCCGCCTTGTCGAGATAGTTCAGGAATCCTTGGTGGAAGGGGAGTCCTGCGCGCAGAATGGTGCTTATCACTACCCGGTTGTCGGGCAGTGGCATGGGCGCGATGCCTAAGGGTGATTGTATCTCTTGCTGGCGGTATGAAAAGGTTTTGCTGATTTCATAGGCCATTATTTCGCCGATGCGTTCGACGTTGCGACGGAACCGGAGGCTGTCGTTTTGAATATGGATGTCTCTTAATTCGGCAACGAACTGGTTGAGGACAGAGTTATCGGTTGCTAGATTGATGATTTTCATGCGCTTTGATTTATGCCGTCAAAAGTAATTATTCTCGATAAAATTAAGGAATCTTTTTTTACGGGATTTATTTTTTCGATATATTTGTATCGTACGCTTATTAGCCAAATCTGAGAAACCAGCCTTTGTCTTATATGAATCGTATGGAATAACAAATTAACACAACAACAAAACCAGATGAAAAAGACATTAAACGAGGATTTAGTTAAAGCTATTCGTGACCGACTGTTGGAGGATACTACTCCCGCGCAGTTTCTTATGGATACTTTAGGATTAAGGAAAGAGTCTGTTTACCGCAGGATACGCGGAGAAGTTCCTTTTGCTTTTTATGAAACTGCGATGATTGCCCGGGTGTTGGGTTTGTCGCTGGACGAGATCATTGGTAATTCTGCTTCCGAAGGTGCTATGTTTAATTACAATCTGCATCATTATAAGGATCCTGTCAATTACTTCTACATTATCCTGAAGCGGTATGTGGATATCTTTTATTATATCCACTCTGATCCTTCGGGAACGGCCAATACGGTTACGAATGTGATACCGTATACCTTTTTCTTCCAGTATAAGAATTTGATTAAGTTCCGGTTGTGCCGATGGCTTCATCAGTTGCAGAAGATTAAGACGCTGGGTTCGATGGATGCGGTGGATATTCCGGATAAGGTTTCGAAGATGACCAAACGGATGGGCGAGCTGTTGCTGCTTATCCCTACGACGAACATTATATTGGACAAGAATACTTTTCGCTCCTTTGTGGAGAATATTCTTTTCTTCCATCAGTTAAATCTGATCTCTACGGATGATGTGAAGGTGCTGAAGGTGGAGTTGTTTGACTTGTTGGACAGTATGGAGGTTACCTGCACTAAAGGGAAATTCAGGAATGGAAACAAGCTGAATCTGTATCTTTCGAACATTGACATAGAGACGACGTATAGTTATATGGAGAGGAAAAGCTTTCTGGTTTCTTTATTTCATTTGTACGAGATCGACAATATTTATTCGCTTCATCCGGAGATCAGCCAGATGCAGAAGAACTGGGTGTTGTCTTTGCGTCGCTATTCTACGTTGATAACCCAATGCGGGGAGAAGGACCGGGCTGATTTCTTCGCAAAGCAGCATGAGATTATTGCTACTTTATGAATTTAATGTAGCCGATCCGGGTGTACTGGATGTTATGGATGGTATACTGCTTGGTTACCTTGGCGGATTCGATCATGAGCTTTTCGTTGACCTGGTAGGCGTGCGCTCCGGCAGGCAGGGTTTGGGTCTGCAGGCTTCTGTTGGAGGATTTCAGGGTGATGTGGTAGAGGTTGCCGGCCTGATCTTTCGCCGTGATGAACTGATCGACGTAGAAGTGCATCGTACCGTTGACCATTCTTGTTTTATAAATGTTGTCTTCCAGGCGTACCCGGGTGATGGTTAGTTCCAGGTTTGTGATTTTATCTCCGACGCGTCCTATATGCCGGCTTTGTGTGGGTTTGTAGGTCTTCCGGGTTTGTGTGTCTAAGTAGGCTTTGGTATAGCTTTCCGCTAATTCCTTGAAACGGAATTCGCTTTTCACTTTTGCTTCGAACTTATCGGCAATCCATTGGATGTAGCGGGGGTCGAAGAGGTAGATGGTTTGCAGGTGGTTTCCTTTGTATTTCCCGAAATTGATAATGTCGTCGCCATTGTTTGCATAGTTCTCTATTCTCTCTACAAAGAATAGGGGCAGATAGGAGTTGGAAAGTATGCGGATAGCTGTACTGACGGAGTTGCTCGCGTTTAATTCCAGGTTTGAAAGGTAAATGTAAGGATAATAAAGGGCGTCGGGGTTGTGGAACCACAGGGTGTAATAGAGCGTCTTCTGCGTGGGAAAGAGAATGCAATAGTATCCTTTGTCGGGAGTACGCTCCTGATTGTATACAGCCAGCTTGTTGTCTATTAGCTGTTGTATCTCACTATTGATAGGATTTGAATTCTGTTTCATTACAATACCCGCACGACCAACAACATTAATAACTCTGTAGTAAAACAAATATAGAAAAAAAATGCGACTTTTGTAGTTAATAAGAAATAACATACAATGGCGAAGACAAAAACCGTATATGTTTGTTCCGAATGTGGGGCAGATTCTCCGAAATGGGTGGGTAAATGTCCTGCGTGTGGCGCGTGGAATAGTTATGTGGAAGAACGGATTGTTACTTCGGGTCCGAAGCAGCCCTCTTACAGTGGGTCGGAAAAGAAAAAGGTACAGCCGGTGTTGCTGCGTGATATAACGTCGTCGGAAGAGGAGCGGATTGATCTGAAAGATGCTGAACTGAATCGTGTGCTTGGCGGCGGACTGGTAAAAGGTTCGCTGGTGCTGATCGGGGGTGAACCGGGCATCGGAAAGTCTACGTTGGTATTGCAGACTGTCATGAAGTTGAAAGGACTGAAGTCGTTGTATGTTTCGGGTGAGGAGAGTGGGCGCCAGTTGAAATTGCGGGCGGAACGGCTTGCGGATTCGGAGGCGAATTGCTATATCCTTTCAGAAACGAATTTGGAGCAGGTGCTGGTTCAAGCACAAAATATGCAGCCGGATCTGATGATTGTCGATTCGGTACAGACGATCTATTCGGATATGATAGAATCTTCGCCGGGTAGTGTATCGCAGGTGCGGGAATGTAGTGCGGCTATTTTGAAATATGCCAAGGAGACGGGAATTCCTGTTATACTGATAGGACATATTAATAAGGAGGGTAGTATTGCCGGTCCAAAGGTGCTTGAACATATCGTGGATACGGTTCTTCAGTTTGAAGGGGATCAGCATTATATGTATCGTATACTCCGGAGCATTAAGAATCGTTTCGGGAGTACGGCAGAGCTGGGTATTTATGAGATGCGGCAAACGGGGCTTCGTGAGGTGAGCAATCCTTCGGAATTGTTGCTTACGCAAAACCATGAGGGGTTGAGCGGGGTTTCTATTGCTGCCACAATAGAGGGAATGCGACCTTTCCTGATAGAAACGCAGGCTTTGGTGAGTACGGCTGTTTATGGAACGCCCCAGCGGAGTGCAACCGGTTTTGACTTACGTCGGATGAATATGTTGCTGGCGGTACTGGAAAAGCGGGTAGGGTTTAAGCTGGCTCAGAAGGACGTGTTTCTGAATATCGCGGGCGGATTGAAGGTGAATGATCCGGCTATTGATTTGGCGGTGATTAGTGCGATTCTTTCCTCCAGTTTGGATATAACGATTGAATCCGGGATCTGTCTGGCGGGCGAGGTAGGCTTGTCTGGAGAAATCCGTCCGGTGAATCGTATTGAGCAACGGATAACGGAGGCTGAAAAGCTGGGCTTTTCGCGTATACTGATTCCACATAATAATTTGAAGGAATCGGATTTTGCAAAAAACAAGATTCAGATTATACAGGTGAGGAAAGTGGAAGAGGCGTTTCGGTATTTGTTTGGTTAACAGAGCAGCGTTATTATATGGTAAAAGAATTGCAGTTGCGTGTATTGCCGGAACAGGCTTCTAATCAGCCGGCGTTAAAACAAATAGCTTCTAATGTAACCGGCGAGGCGCTTGAACATATTTCTGCTGTCCGGGTGTTAAAGCGTTCAATAGATGCACGGCAGCGAATTATATACGTGAACCTGACTGTCCGGGTGTTTATTGATGAATTGCCTCCTGAAGAATTATTCCCCAAAATTGATTATAAAGATGTCGCCGCCGCAAAAACGGTAGTTGTGGTAGGCGCAGGACCGGCAGGACTCTTTGCCGCTTTGCGCTTAATTGAGCTGGGATTAAAACCTATTATTGTCGAACGGGGAAAGGATGTGCGGGAACGCAAGAAGGATATTGCTTTGATCAGCCGGGAGCATCGAATAAACGGTGAATCCAATTATTCCTTCGGAGAGGGAGGAGCAGGCGCTTATTCAGACGGGAAATTGTACACCAGAAGCAAGAAGCGGGGTTCTGTTGACCGAATTCTGCAGATTTTCTGTCAGCATGGGGCGGATACCTCTATACTATCGGATGTTCATCCGCATATTGGAACCGATCGGCTTCCCCGTGTGATAGAAAATATACGGAAGCAGATCTTGCATTGCGGAGGCGAAGTGTATTTTGAGACACGAATGGATCGTCTATTGATTCAGAATGGCAGTGTAGTAGGGATAGAAACAAATAACGGCAAGACTTTTTCCGGGCCGGTGATTTTGGCTACGGGACATTCAGCCCGTGATGTGTATCGCTATTTGTTTCAGGAGAATATACAGATAGAGGCAAAAGGTATAGCTGTTGGGGTACGCTTGGAGCATCCTCAGCTCTTGATAGATCAGATTCAGTATCATAATAGAAACGGACGGGGGGATTATCTTCCCGCTGCGGAATATACTGTCGCAACACAG
>JAJDIA010000114.1 GCA_030266465.1 Parabacteroides sp. OttesenSCG-928-G21
GCTCAGGTACTCCTCCTTTGCTAAGGCGGAGAGCTTAAATACTCTATTTGCGACCATAGGAAATCTTCACCCCCCCTTCCCCAAACTGATTATCCGGACTCCGTTTCACATAATGTGTCACCGGTCCGTTCCCTATCCGTTCCAGCATCCCTTCCTTCTTCAGGCGCCGTAGATCATTAGAGGCTTTTGTCCGGCCACAATGATTAAGCCGCATGTATTCACTCCCGGTAATAAACGGCTCTTTAGCCAAATATTCCTCTAACCGTTTTTGACATTCTTCCCAGGTGAATTCGCTTTTCTTTACCTCTTCCGCCCTGTACACAGGCATAGGTCGCAGTCGTTCCCGCAGGGCGGCAGAAGGGCGGTACAATACGGTTCGGAAACTAACCTGCTCGGAGCGCATTTTTCGTTTGTTAGTCACCAATGGCGCTCTCAGGGAAATGCTGAATGTGCCGATTCCTTCCACCTCTACGTTGTATCCCATCATCAGGTAATCGGTCATCATATCCTGAACCAATTGCAGGACACCCCGGATATCTCCTTCGGTAAAGGAGGAGTGGTCACGGGCTACGGTCATAAACTCTTTGGTGTGAATCGTTCCGTTCGAAGCGAAACGTACGTGATAAGGCCTCGTTTCTAGATCGCCTTTTCGTTTTGGCATACGAGCCAATTTGTAATTTGCTGACATAGCTTTCAGGTTTTAAATGTTACACTTTCATCAGGTCTTTGGATAAACTAAGGTTTTCATCAGCATGAACTCTTCTTTTCATCGCAATAAATTAAGGTTTTCATCGTAATAAACTTATTATCCTCCCATGGGCGTATATATATTCTCCCATGCGTGCATTATAATCCTCCCTTCGGGGTATAAATATACGCCCCTGGGTGTATTATAACTTCATCGTAAACAAATATAGAGATTTTGCTGAAGAAAAGAGGAGTTTATTGTGAAGAAAATAATAGGAGAAGGAGAGGGGATGTAATGAAGGTGCTGAACGTTTAAAGAACAAAGATGTTTTTTGCGATATATTTTAGTATGAAATCCCTTGATTTCGTTATATTTGTAAGTACTATTTACTAATCCTAAATGCTTAACCTTTTATGGAAGATGGAATTAAAATCTCAGTTATTATTCCGGTTTACAATGTGGAACCTTATGTGGAGCGTTGCTTATGCTCAGTTCTTGACCAGACTTATCAAAATATAGAGATTATAGTTGTAGATGACTGTGGTACTGATAACAGTATGCAGATTGTTGAAAGAGTCGTCGCAGAACATGAGAACGGACAGAAAGTAATTATACTTTCGCAAGAGGAGAACCGGGGTTTATCAGCTGCTAGGAATCGAGGAATACATGAAGCGAAAGGGGAGTATATTTGGTTTATGGATAGTGATGATGAGATCAAATTGGATTGTTTGGAAAAAATTGTAGCACCTGTTCTGAAGTATGGAGACTTTGAAATGGTAATCGGTGATTACTATAAAATATATGAATCTTCTAATTCACGCATCGATGGTCCTGGACTTTTGCTTAAATCCGGGCAAATTGTAGGTCAAGAAGAAATTATGAAAACTTATTTTGGGACAGGGTGGTATTGTTCTGCTTGGAATAGATTACTTAAAAAGGAATTTTTGATTAAGAATAATCTCTATTTTTATGAGGGTATTATAATGGAAGACTATTTATGGATGTTTATGTTAGTAATAGTCTTGTCAAAGGTATATATAACAAATGAAGCAATTTATTTATATAGGCAGAGAGCAGGTTCTATTACTAAAAATGTAGTAACAAGGAAAATGCAGAGTCTTATTGTTATTTATAAAATAATTAAAGATTATGGTCGTGAAAATCGAATATTTGACTTTACTTTATGTGTTTCATATATAGAGCGAGGTAAAACTCTGAATCTTATAGAACTGATCACTAGTAGCGTGTCTGTAAAAGAAAAGAAAAAATGGTATAAAAGAATCCGACAAGAAGATATTTTTCCTAAAAGAAAAGACTATCTATTTGTTTTTAAGTATAAGAAAAAGAAAGATGTATTTCTGGGTATGCATTATTTATGTCCTCCCAGTATTGGATTTTATTATTTATATTTTTTGTATCCTATTTCTAAGATCTATAAATTTATTGGTAATGTAAGAAAAATGAGATAAATAAAATAGGGTTGTCCAAAAAAATTGGACAACCCTGTTTTATATTTGTTTTCTATATCCTATTCCCAAAAATAGAATAAATCCGGAGATTCTTCCAGGATGTTGATGTCGTCAAGGGAGACGGCTCTCAGGATATTGTTCTCGTATTTAATGCGATATATGTTTAAGCAGACATTTAGGGTCTTCTCCTGATTCGGGAGTATTTCGCCATCCAATTGAATTTGGGCAATGCGTTTAATAACAGTCTTGTCTAAAAGACGCTCTGTTAATAAAAATTCCAATGTGGATTTTCCTGTTTCAAAAGAACCATTAAATATATACGGTACTTCTGTTAATTTTGCCACAAGCGTTTCTCCAATATGAGGCCAGTGTCCTATATTAACAGTTTCTGTCGTTAATTTAAGAGGGCCATTTGATAGCATATAGACGCCCAGATTGCTATAATCCGGAGTACCTCTTTCAGTTCCTACCAGACTATGGCTAAGTGGGTATTTATTCAGATAAGGAGTGATTTCCCAGTTCTCTCTCGGGGAAAACCATTCTGCCCAGAAGAAATGTAAATCACTAACGCCGGCAGGAAGATATTCTCCAAAACCGTAATACAAAACTAATTTGACGTTAAATTTTGCGGTTTGTCTGTACATTGTCAAGACAAAATCATTTTCCTGTCCCGGAGAATATGTCTTTCCAAACAACTCTATCCCGTCACCGGAAGCTTTTAGCTCCAGGTTTTTACTTCTGAAAATATTCTTATCAGGAAGCTCATAGGTGTCGTTGTTCTTCGGTGTCTTTTTCGTTTCAGACTTTACGGCATTGATTGTAGTGGCGGGCGTGGAAGAAAAATAGACGTCGGAGTTTGCACTGAAACTCCTGGTTCTACCTCCCAATTGTGCCATTAGCATATTGCCGGGAGCGGTGGTGAGATCAAATTGAAATTCTCCGTTTGTCACATCAATTTTCAATGACTCGTTTTCATTCCCGTTAGGGATTACCAGATAAAGATCAGAATCATAAGCTTCGGATCCGGACTTAGTGTCTAGTATATCCGAATTCTCACCTGTTACTTTTTCCATTCCCATCTTTGCGGAAAATGATAAGGTAACGGGAACAAATTCTTCTTTTTCGATCTTTTTTGTTATATCATCTGCCTCTTCTGATGAGCAAGAAAAGAAGAGAACAAAGGCGAATAGTAGTAACAGTAGATTTGCGATCTTTTTCATATAATAATTTACTTTTTAAATATATAGGATGTGCTTCAGTTTAGCTCATCTATACTTTTGTTTAAAACCGGAGAGTGAATCTTTGTTATAATGGAAAATGAATTTGTATATCTGTCACTCTCTAATTGTCATATAATTTCTTTGTATGGATTTTTATTCCTTCGTGAAGATTTGATGCCTTTGATTCGGCTGCCAGTAATGAGTTAATCACAGCCTGATCAAAATGCTGTATATCAACGATCTCGACTAAGGGTTTTTCGTACTTGTTGAGTTTGTTTTTCATAAGTTTGTCCTGTTTTGTACGTGAAAATAACTCTTTACAAAGGATTTGTTCTATACAAATAAGAGGTAAAAGAGGAGTACAAGACTCCCCTTTTACGACTTTAATTATTTATTCAAACCAGTAGAATGCATTAGGCAATGGTTCGCCTGATCTGAGTGCGCTTTCCAGAGGAACAGGGAAAATATTATTACTATTTAATTGAGTAATATTTAGGCAAACATTTACCACTTTAATATCGTTTGTTTGAATTGCTCCTGCAATTTCCAATGGTATAGTAGCAATTCGGATATTAGTGCCATCATTAATGACGTATTCCATGGTTGAATTTGCTAAATCTCCATTGAAAATGTAAGGACATGTCTCACCACATGTGGCGGTAAGTGTATTGAATATTATATTTCGCTGATCATGTTTAGCTACAACATTCGCTTCCGGTGTGAAATGTAGAATTCTGTCAGCCAAGGCATATACTCCCAGTTCGCTGCCCTGTTTAACGCTCCCTTTTTTGTCATCTCCATATACATTGAAACTTAACGGATATTTGGTTAAGAATGTAGTGACGCTCCAATCTCCAGCAGGAAGATCAGCTGCAGTGACATCTTTAGGGTTGTAAATATCACCATTGTCAAATTTGAATAGAATCAAACGAGCTTGGAAAACACCGGTTAACCGGAACATTACTAATCGGAAATGATTGACCTCAGTTCCTGTATAATACGTGGCTTTTAAAAATTCGAAACCTTCGTCTATAATCTTAACGGGGAATTGCTCACTTTTATATATATCCCGACCATGTTCTTTATATACGGTATTTCCGAGAGGTGTTTCAAATACATTAGCAGGGTATGCTTCAGCCTCAATACCGTCAGTAGGAACAGAGGTAAAGTATAACATGGTTCCATCAGCAACCGTAATTGAGTTTTCCCCACTGGATATTTTGATTTTCCCGTCTTCTGTGGTTGAAAGATTAAGTTCGAAATCCCGGGTGTCATTGTTGCTTACAGGAATTCTTAGAGCTGTTTCAGCACCGCCATTTCTCAAATAGATATAATCAAGCAGATATTTATTTAAAGGATAAGAGATGCCATCATCCGCTTTAGTTTCAGTGTCATCAACACCTAAACTTGCTTTTAGAGATAAAGAAATTAATTCTTTTTGTTCAGGTTTAATGATCTCGGCTGCTTCGTCCGAAGAACAGGAAAAGCCGATAACAGATATAAACAATGCCAGGACGAGGTATGATAAATTTTTCATATTGCTATTTTTTTAAGTGTTAGTAAATAATAAAAATTAAATCAAAAGCCTCTGGTATTCCAGGTTGATTCTGCTTGCCCAAACCAAATATTAGTGTCCTGTGATGGTGTAGTATCTACATCCACAGTAATACGAGCGCCGCTTCCGGCAATCGCCTCATTCCATTGCACATCTACCACTTCAATTGTGGGTTTTTCGTATTTTTTCATTTCGCTTTTCATAGGTCCTCCTATTTTAAAATTGTTTGTAAAAATTAGTTTGTTATTAATCAGTTTGTTATTAAAAATATATTAGTTTGTTTTGTTT
>JAJDIA010000115.1 GCA_030266465.1 Parabacteroides sp. OttesenSCG-928-G21
CAAAATGTTTCTGGTGCTTTCGTTACATAATGGGGAGTCTTTTCAAAACCTGAAAGAAGAAAATTCGAGTATGATCAGCCGGGATCCCGTTTCTTATCAAAGGGAAACTTTTGAGTATCGTGAGTTCCTGATCGAATTTGATGCAAATTTTGAACGGACTGATGAGTCGCTTCTTCAGAATCAATATATAGGGAAAAACCTGCAGGATTTGCAATCGTCTATCGACTCTATGGCGACCACCTTGGATAGTATCAATACTATAAACGCAAAGAGTATCTATGATCAATCCTATAAAAAGACATTGACTTATCCGGTTGATGATTCAAATAATACGCAACTTGCCGAAAATCAAGTTGCAAAGACCTCTTCTCTTGTCCTAAATTTTGACAGCATTTTTAATAGTCAGGAGTTAAGCACAAAAGCTGCACTTTTAACACGGGCTAAAAGTGCATCGGAAAATACGCGGTCCGAATATTATTTCAGGGCAGCCACACTGGGTGATGAAGCCGGAAAGTATAGAAGACATATCACGGAATGGCATAAAAAATTCACACTGTCTTTTGCCTGCCTGGTATTCTTTTTCATTGGGGCTCCGCTAGGTGCTATCATTCGTAAAGGGGGATTAGGTATGCCCGTGGTTATTTCCGTGTTACTGTTCATCTTTTATTATATCATTGACAATATTGGTTTCAAAATGGCCCGGGAAGGTGTTTGGGCAGCTTGGCAAGGGATGTGGTTAAGTTCATTTGTCTTAGCTCCATTAGGGATATTCCTCACTTATAAAGCGGTGAATGATTCTGTGATTCTTAATGCCGATACTTATCTCAATGCTCTCAAGAATCTATTCGGTAAACGTTCGGGACGCAAAGTAGAGAAGAAAGAGGTGATTATCTTCACACCCGACTATGAAGCATTATTGCCACGTCTGGAACTTTTGGCGACTAATTGTGATAATTATTTATTGACGAACAAAAGGTGGGTAAATTACCTTCAATATTGGAAAAACGGCGGAAAAGATTCGGATGCTATACAACTGGCGGAAGAGGTTGAAAGTGTTGTCGAAGAACTGGAGAATTCGGATCAAATTTTAATCCTGAATAAACTAATGGACTATCCTATTCTTGGCGGGTATAATCAATTACCTATAGAGATTAATCCTAAGTTAGGTTATGCCATTGCTATTTTCATACCTGTCGGATTACCTGTTTATCTCTTAGCTGTTTATAGAAGAAAACTATTGCGAAGTGATATTCAGATAGTCAAAAAAACAAGTCTTGAGCTTCATAATATGATTACCGGAGAATAAAAACAAACTAAAATATGACAGAAATTAAATTAAACACTATCGAGGAGGCTATCGAAGATTTTCGGGAGGGAAAATTTCTAATCGTTGTTGATGATGAAGACCGTGAAAATGAAGGAGACTTTATCATTGCTGCTGAAAAGGTAACCCCTGAAAAGGTCAATTTCATGATGAAAGAAGGAAGGGGTGTGCTATGTGCTCCTATTACAGAAGAACGCTGCAAAGAGTTAGAGTTGGAAATGCAGGTGCCTCATAATACCTCACCACTGGAAACACCTTTTACCGTTACTGTCGATAAAATTGGCGGGGGGTGCACAACCGGTGTTTCGATGTATGACAGGGCGCAAACAATTTTGGCCTTAGCTGATCCTGATACAAAACCTTCGGATTTAGGGCGTCCCGGTCATCTCAATCCGCTTCGTGCCCGTTCACGTGGTGTCCTTAGAAGGGCCGGACACACTGAAGCCACCGTTGACTTAGCTCGTTTGGCCGGTTTATATCCGGCAGGAGCGCTTATCGAAATCATCAATGAAGACGGAACGATGGCCAGACTTCCCGATTTAATAGAAGTTTCCAAAAAGTTTGGGATAAAAATTATAAGTATCAGGGATTTAATCGCTTATCGCCTTAAAACCGAATCTACAGTTATCCGGGGTGAAGAAGTGGATATGCCGACAGAATACGGACATTTCCGATTAATCGCCTTTCAGCAAAAAAGCAATGGTTTGGAACATATTGCTTTAATAAAAGGTGATTTGAATTCAGACGAGCCTATATTGGTACGTGTTCATTCTTCGTGTGCTACAGGAGATATATTCGGCTCTTTGCGTTGCGAATGTGGAGAACAACTTCATGAAGCCATGCGAATTATAGAGAAAGAGGGCAAAGGAGTGGTTGTTTACCTTAATCAGGAAGGTCGCGGTATTGGTTTGATGGAAAAAATCAAAGCCTATAAATTGCAAGAAACCGGTTTGGATACTGTTGATGCCAATTTGCATTTGGGACACAAGGCGGATGAGCGTGATTATGGAGTAGGCGCACAAATCTTACGACAAATAGGAGTAAGCAAAATGCGTCTGTTAACCAACAATCCGGTAAAACGTGTCGGCTTGGAGGCATACGGATTAAAAGTTGTAGAGAACATTCCTATCGAAATAACTCCCAATCCTTACAATGAATTTTATATGAAAACAAAAAAAGAGCGGATGGGGCACGATTTGCATAACATCAAATGAGCAAAATGTTGCATATATTCCTAAATATAATTATTTTTGTCACGAATTTTTAATAATATCATACAAAAAGGAATCTTATGACACAAGTTTCAGATCGTTTAGCAAGCTTATCGCCTTCGGAAACACTGGCGATGTCTCAAAAAAGCAATGAGTTAAAAGCTCAGGGCATTGATGTTATCAATTTAAGTGTTGGTGAACCCGACTTCTTTACGCCTGATAACATAAAAGCAGCAGCCAAAAAAGCCATTGACGATAATTTTTCTTTCTACTCTCCGGTACCAGGTTATATGGACCTGAAAAAAGCTATTGTTGACAAACTGAAACGTGAGAATAACCTGACCTATACTACGGATCAAATAATTGTGTCTGGCGGAGCTAAACAATCTGTATGTAATGTTCTATTGAGCATTATCGGTCCTGGTGATGAAGTAATTGTTCCTGCCCCATATTGGGTAAGCTATGTGGAGATGGTGAAACTGGCTGAAGGAACAAATGTTATTGTTCCGGCAGGGATCGAGCAGGATTTTAAGATTACTCCGGAACAGTTGGAAGCGGCTATTACGCCGAAAACGAAAGCAATTATTCTTTGTTCTCCGTCGAATCCTACCGGAAGTGTTTATACTAAAGAAGAATTGAAAGGATTAGCTGATGTATTGGCTAAATATCCGAATATCACGATACTTTCTGATGAAATCTACGAACACATCAATTATGTAGGTGCTCACGAAAGTATTGCCCAATTTCCTGAAGTTAAAGAGCGTGTAGTTGTGATCAATGGCGTTTCCAAAGCGTATGCTATGACAGGCTGGCGTATTGGTTTTATCGCTGCGCCGTTGTGGATTGCCAAAGCTTGTAATAAACTGCAAGGACAATATACATCCGGAGCAAGTTCTATCGCACAAAAAGCGGCTGTAGAGGCCTTTACAGGACCACAAGACTGCGTGGAAGAAATGCGTAAAGCTTTCCTGCGCCGTCGCGATTTGGTGGTCAACTTATGCAAGGATATTCCGGGAATAAAAATAAACAATCCGCAAGGTGCATTTTATCTTTTCCCCGAGGTAAGTTCTTACTATGGGAAAAAGGCCGGTGACCGGGTTATTAACGATGCCGGTGACTTGGCGATGTATATTTTGGAAGTAGGTCATGTCGCAACGGTTGGGGGGGCAGCTTTCGGTGCACCTGAATGCCTGCGCTTCTCTTATGCTACCTCCGACGAAAACTTAATTGAAGCCATTCGCCGTATCAAAGAGGTTTTAGCCGCATTGAAATAATAGACAACTGCAATTTGAAATAGTAAATCCCAATCAATTTCTTAATTGATTGGGATTTTTAGTATAAAGTCCCTTTATCCCATTCTAAAACCTGAAAAATGTATTTTTGATTGAATAACAATCGAAATGAGACCATTTGTTTCTTTCAATATTCTAATATGTAATAAAATGTATTAAAGCATATTGGTTTTAGCAATAAATCGTTACTTTTGTCGCTTAGGCAATCGATTTTACAGAGAAAAAGCAAATGGCAAATAAAGAAAGAATAGATCATCTGTTACTTGAAATTCGTGAATTGGAAAAACAAATCGCTGCTGTACGTGATTCCGAATTTTATCCTGTTTCTTTTTTTAGTCAGACTTTTGTGTTGGCACACAAAGTTATAACAGAATTACATGCGATAGAGGCTGATCAACTGGCTATTCTGCGCCGTCAACTGGAGGAGCACCAACAATTAATAAATTCTCTGCCTATTACTAAACCGGAGACCACTCCCCAACAGGAAGACTTATTTAAAGAAAAAGAGACGGAAGAAATATCGCCCGCACTGGAAAAACAATCCGTTGCTATGGATCAAAATATAGAATTGGAACCCGTTTTATCTGCAGAAGAAAGCCTGACGGAAGAAGAATCTGAAGAATCAGTAGTCATCGAACAAGCGGTTCAACCTTTCGGCGACGCTAAAGAAAAGGCTATACTGGCAGATAAAAAAGCGACCATCTTCCTGAATGAAATCCTGGAAAAGAAAACCCTATCGGATTTTAGGAAAGCGTTTAGTCTGAATGATCGTTTTCGCTATAAAAGAGAACTGTTTGGCGGGGATGAAGAAAAAATGAACAAGGCCCTTTCCGACCTTAATGAGATACAGACCTATGAAGATTCTATTACCTATCTTCATACGGAACTAAATTGGAATATTGAAGATGAATCGGTGACGGAATTCATTAGCTTTCT
>JAJDIA010000116.1 GCA_030266465.1 Parabacteroides sp. OttesenSCG-928-G21
TTGCAAAAAGCGCCATATATTTTGTATATGGCTCCATCTATTTGCATAAATTAACGAAAATTTACAACTTCTTTTTCGCCGGAAAGTATTTGTTGTAAATCCTCAGCCGTAATATTGACACCAATTTTTCCTTGATGAGCTACGGATATTTTCCCTTTTTCTTCAGATACGATAATAACGAACGCATCCGTTTCAGTAGACATTCCTAACCCGGCACGATGACGCAGCCCCATATCTTTGGGTAGTTCCGCATGTTGTGCAACAGGAAGGATACAGCCCGCCGCCTTAATACGATTGTCCGCAATAATCATCGCTCCATCGTGTAAGGGGCTATTTTTAAAAAATATATTTTCAATAAGCCGGGCATTTACCTCAGCTATAAACATTTCGCCCGTATGTATGTAAACAGACAGGTCCATATCTCGCTGAACCACAATAAGCGCACCTGTTTTTCTTTTTGCCATATTCATACAGGCCAAAACAACAGGGGCCACAAACTTGCCTCCCTGTTCATTTTCGTTATTTTTATTGCGGAATAGATTCGCTAAAAACTTCCATCCTTTATGCGAGCCTAAAGTGAGCAGAAAGCGTCGGATCTCGTCCTGAAAAAGGATTACCAATACAATAAAGCCCACGCTGATGAACTTGTCTAAAATAGCTCCCATCAAACGCATTTCCAATACCTGGGACACTAAGATCCAGACGATAATAAAAGAGACAACACCACTAAATAAAGCGATTGTGCCCGAACCTTTCATGAGCTTATAGGTCTGGTAGAGAAAGAACGCTACCAGTAAAATATCAATCAGGTCTTTAATGCCGAAATTCATCCACATAGGTAAAAATATATTAGTTACGCCGATAGGCTATTGATTTGTTCAACAATCTTTACAGCCTCAACAGCAGCTTTAACATCATGCACGCGAAGTATGTTCGCGCCATTCAATAAAGCATATGTATTTAAAACGGTTGTCCCATTCAAACTATCAGCAGGGGTGATATCCAATAATTTATAAATCATACTTTTCCTTGAGATTCCAACAAAAAGTGGAATTTCAAATATACAAAAATCTTTTAAATGACCCATCAATTCGTAATTTTGCGTCGTTGTTTTGCTAAACCCAAACCCCGGGTCAAGAATAATATCATTTACGCCAAGCAACCTTAATTGACGGATTTTATGAGAAAAATAAAGCATGATTTCTTCCATCATGTCGGAATAATCGGTGTATTGTTGCATCGTTTGCGGAGTGCCACGCATGTGCATTAAGATATAAGGCACCTGCAATTCGGCAACCGTAGCAAACATTTCAGGGTCTAATTCACCTCCCGAAATATCATTTATTATCGCAACACCATACTCTTCAACACAGCGCCGGGCTACAGATGCCCGGAACGTATCTACTGAAACAATCGCTTTCGGATACTGTTTGTTTATTAGGTCAAGGGCAAATCCCAGACGTTGCATCTCTTCTTCTTCCGTTACATCTGCGGCGTCAGGACGGGAAGAGTACCCCCCGATATCAATAATGTCAGCTCCCTCATTGAGGATAATTTCCAGGCGCTCTTCTATTTCTTGTTGGGATTGTTTCCGGCTGTCAGCAAAAAAAGAATCAGGAGTGATGTTCAGTATTCCCATAACAAGCGGACTTGTCAGCGTGGTAAGGGTACCGTGTAAATTGAGCATCTTTTCTGCCATTTTGATAATCATTTTGACAAAAGTACAATATTTTGATATTTCTTTCGCTCTGTCACACAGAATAAAACAGGAATATCCAAACAAAAAACAGTTCATAGGAGAGAAAGGCTGGAATCCGGGTGCATTTTTGGTTGATAAATGACACCGTTTTCTTCTGCATAAGGCCACCCTTTCTATCCTATTCTTTTTTAGTTTCTTACGAAAGAATCTTATTGCCGACAATTGTCGGCAGAATTGCTGATAATCGTCGGCAATATTGTTGACAACTATCGGCAAGCTTGCTGATAACTATCGGCAATTCTGCCGATAATTATCGACAACAAACCTCAAGCCGGCAAAAAGAAAAAAGAAATATCTACACAAACCATGATTTTTATGTAAGTTTGTATAGTCTAAAATCAATATTATTCAGAAAAGAAAAAATCAAATGACTATTCAAAACCTGTATCAACTATTTATTCACAATCCGCAAGTAACAACAGACAGCAGGAACTGTCCGCGCGGCTCTATCTTCTTTGCGCTTAAAGGAGAGCGGTTTAACGGAAACCAGTATGCGGAGAAAGCGTTGTCTTCCGGTTGTGTATATGCGGTTATTGATGATCCGGATTATTATACAGGAGAACGAACTATTTTAGTAGATGATGTACTGACTACGCTCCAACAGTTAGCTGCCAGGCATCGAAAAGCGTTAGGCATTCCCGTTATAGCCATTACCGGATCCAATGGGAAAACGACTACAAAAGAGTTGATCGCTGCCGTTTTATCCTCAAAATTCAACTTACTTTATACCGAAGGAAACTTAAATAATCATATCGGTGTACCGCTTACGTTGTTGCGGTTGAATCATGATCACGAAATGGCTGTCATAGAGATGGGCGCTAATCATCCGGGAGAAATAAAAATGCTGGCAGAGATTGCGCAGCCCAACTATGGAATTATTACGAATGTCGGGAAATCTCATCTGGAAGGATTTGGGTCGTTTGAGAATATTCTTCATACAAAAGGTGAATTGTATGACTATATCCGGAGAACAAACGGGAAAATTTTCATTAAGACGGAAGATGCAAACCTACAGTCGATAGCTCGTGGTATGGAACAAATAACCTATGGCTATGATGACAACTCGTTTGCTTCCGGACAAGTTTCAGAAAGTAAACCCTATTTCTCATTTGATTGGAAACAGCAGGGAAAAGTAAATACGGTACAGACGCAACTGATAGGTGATTACAATATTGATAATGTTCTTGCGGCGGTTGCCGTTGGGCGTTACTTCAAAATCCCATCGGAACGGATTAATCGTGCAATTGCAGCCTATGAGCCGGTGAATAACCGTTCGCAATTGAAAAAGACAGCATCAAATACATTAATCGTAGATGCATACAACGCAAATCCAAGTAGTATGCAAGCTGCTTTAGGCAACTTTATCAGAATGCCGGAAGCCCCCAAGGCGGTTATCTTAGGCGATATGAAAGAATTAGGGGAAGAGAGCGACAAACTGCATATCGAAATTGTGGAACAACTGAAAGAGGCGGGCTTTGATAAGGTGTATCTGTGTGGTGAACATTTTTCTAAAAACGGGAAACCATTTACTACATATCCTACCACAGATGCTTTATTGGAAGAGTTAAAAGAACATCCGATCAATGGATATCACATTCTGATAAAAGGCTCACGCGGGATGGCACTGGAAAGAGTAATCGATTTGCTTTAGAAAACGCTTATCCATTCAATTTCTTTTCGAACAATCTATGTATCCCTAATATGGTAATGCCAAAAACTATGGCAACCAGAACAATTATAACATTAGTAAGCCCTTCTGCCATAAATGACATTTTTAGGAGGATAGTCGATATAATAAAACCGGAATTCCGGACTACTTTATTGAATTTATCTGAAAGATTAAATGTTAATAACAGCAGTAAGACTTCGGTTAAGATAAGCGCCGTGAAGAAGTCGCTAAAGAACATATTGTTGATCGTTTTTAGCGCGTAAACACTGTTTTCTATTGTCAATGTCAGATCTTTCAGATCAAAAAGGCTTTTCACAAAAAGAAAAACAAATAACAACAGCAGTCCCATTGCCAGTACTTTCTTGGAAGCTACAAAGGTTAATTCCGTTCGACTTTTGCACTGCTTCCTTTCCTTTTTATCACCGCTTAGTTTATAATAGAGAAAGATAAACAGGAACAAGAGGATTAATCCTGCAAAAGTAAGTAATAGATTGATGACAGCCCCTTTATCTTCTGCTCCGATATACTCAGGGAAATAGGATAGATCTTCGAAAATTTTTCGGATCATGATTAACGTAATAATCTCATATTGCTTCCCTAAATATATGGTAATTGATTTAGGAAGATAGTAAATGAGTAAAAAAATTTCATAAAGCAATATGATTGTAAAGGGAGTATAGATTGCCGATAAAGGATTCACATAGTGATCTTTATCATAAATACTAATCGGCAGCATGCCTTCGTTTCCTAAAACCAATAAGATAAAGTGAGCGATAAACGCGACGATCGCTGTAATGAAAATCACTCTTTCAAACTGTTTTCTTCTTTTTTCGGAAAAAAACAGCTGAAATATATGATCAATTTGCGTTAAAACAGGCATTCTGTAGTGATTGATTTTTATATAGATAACCGGCAAAACAACAGAAATGTTCAAAGAATATTTCATACCTTTATATCGTTAAAAGGATGATGACATGAAGAAAGGATTTTGGATGATCGTATTTGTTTTTACGCTGTATACCGTTTCAGCCCAATCGGGTTTTGGTTTACTGGAAAACAGCGAAGGTAAGGTTATTGTTATACCCCGGGAGGCACAGTTTAATTTAAAAATTGAAATACCGGAAGCTACCTATAACTCCTATATCCCTTCTTCTACAAATGAACTGGAAAAACGACTGCAAGAGTTTCAACCAGACTATCAGCCAAGATCGGTCGATCAACGACCAATGGATATGCAGGTGCTTTCTGATGCTTATAAACCTTTCTTTAATGCGTTTTCACCGATGTTAGCAGGCATTTCTCCTT
>JAJDIA010000117.1 GCA_030266465.1 Parabacteroides sp. OttesenSCG-928-G21
TTACGATATTAAAATTTGCAATTTGACAGAACAGCCAACATTTTCATCAAACATACTTATAAATCATTACTTTTATGTAAGTTTGCCTGTATTTCTGATAATAAATCTTTCTATAGTATACCATGAAAAACGACTCATTACGTTATCTAAGCATAGGTGCCACTGATGATGACTGGGGTATATCCGTATCGACAGTAGGCTATCAGTTTATTCCTCCACAGGGTAATTATCCTTTATCCAGGCATCCGGAAAAATATGACTTTAAGCCTCAAACCGGGAGGGTGCTGAATGAGTATCAATTGGTTTATATCACAAAAGGGAGTGGCTATTTTTCTTCAAGTACGGTGAAAACACAGAAAATACAAGCAGGTACGATGATTCTCCTCTTTCCGGGGGAATGGCACAGTTATTATCCCGACAAAGAAACCGGATGGAATGAATATTGGGTGGGGTTTAAAGGAGTCCATATCGACAGGCGTATTGAAAAACGTTTCTTTACCAAAGAGGCGCCAATCTTTCAGATAGGGGTTAGTGCCACTATCGTTAATCTGTACGAAGATATCCTGAAGTTTGCCTCCGAAGAAAAAGCCGGGTACCAGCAGCTTATATCAAGTATCACGCTACACATCCTGGGGTTAATTTACTACAAGGACAAGAACAACTCTTTCACAAATACTTACGTAGTCGAGAAAATCAATGAAGCACGTATTATTATGAAAGAAAATGTTGAAACCACCATTAGTCCCGAAGAAATCGCAAAAAAATTAGGCTTAAGCTACTCCTGGTTTCGCCGGATGTTTAAAGACTATACCGGCATATCACCCGCCCAATACCAAATGCAGCAACGAATATTACGCGCAAAAGAGCTCATGACCGATTCTTCGTTGAATATTTCAGACATAGCCTTTACACTCAAATTCGAAAACGTCGGTCAATTTTCCACCTTTTTCAAGAAAAAAGAGGGGATTAGTCCAACTGAGTATCGGAAAATGATTTTGCAATAATAGTATAACAAAGCCCTCATGGGATACATCACGACCTGCTTATCTGCAAACCATTTTGTGACAAACGCATATTCACAAACCGGGCATTAGGATGTAAAGATGTATCCGTCAGTATCCGGCGAATATGTGCCGCAGCATCCATATCCTTAGCAACCATATACAGAAAGCCACCCCCTCCTGCCCCGGGCAGCTTATAGCCTAACGTATAGTCATCGATTAATGCAATGATCTTTTCTATTTCAGGCGGATTTGTTCCGGAGTCCAACGCTTTGTTTTGCGCCCACGTTTGTTTAACCAAATGCCCGTATTGTACAAAATCCCCTTGCTGAACCGCTTCATACAGATCCATCGCATGCGCCTTCATTTCAGCCAATAGCGACAGATGTTCACGACTATTCAGAAACATATTGCGCACAATTTCACTCAGAATTCCTTTGGCAACACGTGTAATTCCGGTATAATACAAGAGATGACACGACTGGTAATCAGGAGCAGCGAACAGACTGTCCGGCAACCAACGCACCAAAGGCATCTGCTTCATACCCTCTTCCGTTTGCAACAACTTAACGCCATGCAAAATGCCCCCGAACTGATCCTGCCAACCGCCACCGGTAGTCAATAACTGCTCCAATATAAGTGTACGTTCACCAATCCTGTTTTTATCCCAACCTAAACCGCAAAAATCAGACACAGCCCCTAAAACCGTCGCTGCTAAAATAGAACTTGTCCCCAATCCGGAACCGGCCGGCACCGCTGAAAGCAAGGTTAATTCCAGCCCTGCGCCAAACGCTTTCAATTGCTCTTGCAACGAATGGTATTGCCGTTCCGAAAACTCAGGTAAAAACCCGGCTAACGCCAACGCCGCCTTCGGTATAGAGAAAGGCGAACCAACCTGATTATAGCTCCGTAGCTGTTCCCAGCTTTCTATCTTCTCAGTGGCCCCCAGATCAATGGAACGAAGAATGATACTGGTATCCTTCGTCGGTTTGACATATACCTGCAACGGCGGCTGCTCATTCAATTCAATCGCCATATTAACCACAATCCCACCTTCATACAAACAATACGGAGGCGTATCCGTCCACCCGCCCGCCAAATCAATGCGCACCGGACTCCTCCCCCACACGATCTGATCAGGGAAAACATTCAACACCGGATGCTGTTTTTCCGCCAGCAGCGCATCTTGAAGACCCTCACTCAATAAAGCAAAAGCCTGTTGGGCATCTCTTTCCCAAGGCTGATTACGTAGTTGATTGACTTTAGAGCGAAACATCGCATCCTGCATCCGCGTAACGGAAGGAATCTCAACAGGCAACTCTGCCGGCAAAGGAATGTCGTATTTCACAAATTCACGCGCAGCATCTGCCAAATCAAGCTGATAAAAGACACTGTTTCTATAATGTGACGCCAATAACGGCCAGTTCTCTTTCCGGAAAGAGACACGCTGTTGGTATAACCGTCTAAGGTTAGCCTTATCGGAAAGTTCATTCGCCGAAAAACGTCTCTTCTGCAACCATACCTCCCGCACCTCCTTCGATTCCGGTTCAGTTATCATCCAGCGGAGCATAACGCCCAGCTCCTCGACCGTATCGCACAAAGGAAAGAGGGCTGCATCCTGAATATCGTCCGCAAGCAATTCTATATCGCGCTCTTTCGCCCACTCGACAAACGGACGTTCCATAAACAGCGTAGAACTGTCTTGTATATCTCCCCGAAAAGCATCCGTAAAACCATACGGACGGGCAACAAATCCCTCTTCGCCTACCGGCACTACGTCCACGCAGACTCCCGAAGGCAAACGCAACTCCCAATCATTTACCGGTACGCCCGTAATAACATGTTTATTGCTTAACTCCCAATCTTTACCCATAAAACTATTCTCTATCCACAAGTCTGCATTCATTGCCGTCAATTGATTGCACATGATCGCATTCTGCACGAAAATAGCCGGATGAGGCTTTACCTTCCGGTGCATAATATAGCGCTGATCATTCACCCGGTTTTGAAGAGCTAAAGTAGACGTTATCAGCTCCCGGCTTGTTCCGTAATGATAAAACTCCCCTTTCGGCAAAGAAAGTATAGCCACACTCAAATCCTGAATCTCTTTATCCTGCAACAGCGGATTTTCCCCTAATGCCAGGCCGAAAGTGCCATACAAATCATAATTCTGCAAGCCCAAATCGTTATCCGCTTTCGCACGCTCCATCAACAAGCCTACCGCGCGATCACTCAATAGCCACAGCCCAATATCCATCAGGAAAAGATGTGTACCGGAAAGTTCCCCCAAACGAGCCAGCGATGGTTTTTGCAACATACATTCCAGCCGATCGGGTGTTCTGCGATCAGAAACAAACACGCCATGATTCACCGCCAATGCAGGATCAACCCACAATCCGAAGCAAACCACATCCGCCTCCGGGATTTCCGGCAAATGCTGATCGTAACGTATAAAAACATCCCCGCTGGCAATTAATGTACGCAGACCTTCCGGCGCCATTTGCATCACACGCTCATACAAGGGAAGTTGCAAGGACATCAGATGCTGAGACAAACGCTGTCCTCTTGCCCAACGAAAAACAGGAATAGGCGTCAGCAGCTTTCCGGAAGAAGCATACCCGGGCAGTCGCCGGCTCTCACCAGCCGCATGCAGTAAGATTCGCTTTTCCCGACTCAGCCATTCCGCAAAAGGCACTTCGGGAGATTCCGCCTTCCGGCATTCCTCCAGCAGCCAGGCTGTTCCTCCACCCGAACCCAATCGCGCACCGACCGGATCCGAAGTACAGAAATAGTCTTCACGACTCACCTCTTCTATTGCATGAAAATAATTAACGAGATTGGACGGCAGAGAAAGCAGCTTCTTCATACGTATTATTTGTGTGTTTACTTGCGAATAATAAAATCAAATATAGCGATATTTTAACAGCTACTCAAATGCAAGTCAAAAATAGCCCGCTATCTTTATTGGGAAACTTTCTCCGATACCGCTTTGCCGGAATCAAGTGTGATCCCGAACAGTTCCACATATTCAACCGTTAGCGCATTCTTCCCTTTCGCCTGCACATATAATTTCTGAAGTATAGCCGGTTGATTATCAATCGTTATCAGGCTGATATATTTCCCGTTCAATTTCCGGATAGTAAGTTTTCTGTCGGAATAAGCGCTTAATGTCACTTCGCAGGTATCCTCCCCTTTGGAAACAACCTTATAACCATAAGCAAAGCGTTTTTCAATGGCAGACAATCCGTTTGTTTGTCCCGGCTTATCCTCCTGATTCAACCAATACACAGTTATAGGCTCTTTTGCATTTAATACGCCATTCGCCAGGTTCACATCATAACAGACCAGGTTTTTATTCTTGCTCCGTTCGATGTGAAAAAGACGATTCCCCTGTGCAAAAAGATTTCCGGCAAACAGCAAGATAAGGCTAACTGTAAACAAAGCCGCTCTTCCCCTCCCCGTTTTATTGATTAAAGAATGATTCATTATTTCAACTGATTCCAAATGATTCGGCAAAGATAAAATGAAGAAAACGAATAGCAACCGTCAAAATCAATAATAATCTGGATGAAATGCTTACCGCTTTATCGGTTATTTTGAGTCTCTAATCTTTTGGGGAAGTATTCCTGCTGTTACTTTAAGTGTTTCCACGGTCGTTGAAAGTCTCAATTCTGT
>JAJDIA010000118.1 GCA_030266465.1 Parabacteroides sp. OttesenSCG-928-G21
TTCAAAGGCGAGGAGCTGAGATAGTTATATATACACATCATATCCCTTCAAACAAAAAGGGTGGATTTCTAAAAACCCACCCTTTACGGAAATTATTAAATGCAATAATGTTTTTCTAATTATTTGCAGCCACCTTTTCCTGCAGAACCAAGTACATTTTCAATTTTGTGTTTGTACAGTTTCTTTGCATTATCACGAGCCGGACCTAAATATTTACGTGGGTCGAATTCAGCTGGTTTTGTAGCAAATACTTCACGAACAGCAGCAGTCATAGCCAGACGGCTGTCAGAGTCGATATTGATTTTACATACGGCTGAAGCAGCAGCTTTGCGTAATTGATCTTCCGGAATACCGATAGCGTCTTTCAAACCACCACCATATTTATTGATAGTAGCCACCTCTTCCTGAGGAACAGAAGATGCACCGTGTAATACGATTGGGAAACCAGGAATACGTTTTTCAATTTCTTCCAGGATATCGAAACGCAATGGAGGAGGAACTAAGTTGCCATTTTCATCACGTGTACACTGTTCCGGAGTAAATTTGTTCGCTCCGTGAGAAGTACCGATAGAGATAGCCAAAGAATCACATCCTGTTTTTGTTACAAAGTCAACCACATCATCCGGTTCGGTATAGGTATGGTGATCTGAACTTACTTCATCTTCAACACCGGCCAATACACCTAATTCACCTTCTACGGTTACGTCAAACTGGTGAGCGTATTCAACCACTTTCTTTGTTAATGCCACGTTTTCATCATAAGAAAGATGAGAACCGTCGATCATTACTGAAGAAAAACCTGTATCGATACAGCTTTTGCAAAGTTCAAACGTATCACCATGGTCTAAGTGTAAACAGATTTGCGGTTTTTCACAACCTAATTCTTTTGCATAGGCTACTGCACCTTCTGCCAGATAGCGAAGAAGCGTTTGGTTTGCATATTTACGTGCACCGCTTGATACCTGAAGAATAACCGGAGAGTTTGTTTCAACTGCTGCCTGAACGATTGCTTGCATTTGCTCCAAATTGTTGAAGTTGAATGCAGGAATAGCATATTTGCCTTCCATGGCTTTTTTAAACATTTCTTTCGTGTTTACCAAGCCTAAATCTTTGTAACTTACCATTGTGTATATATTATTACGTTAAATTGATTATAAAAACTTGCGCAAAGATACGAACTTTACCCATTAAAGATGTCTTATAACATATTAAAATAACACAAAATCAGGGCAAAGAGAAAAAATAGACCATTTTTCTTTGATTCTTCAACACTTATCTATACCTTTGCATCCCAATTTACCGGTTACCAAAAACAAAAAAAGTAATAAATTAAACATTCAATAAAGCAATGAAAAAAGGTATTCATCCTGACAATTATCGTCCTGTAGCATTCAAGGACATGTCAAACGAAGATGTTTTCATCACGCGTTCTACAATCAACGCTAAAGAGACTATCGACATTGACGGCGTTACTTATCCGTTAGTAAAGATTGAAATCTCGAACACATCGCATCCATTCTACACAGGTAAAGCTAAATTGGTTGACACTGCAGGTCGCGTTGATAAGTTCATGAGCCGCTACGGTAACAGAAACAAGAAATAAGTATAAACGCCGTTACAGGCTGTTGACATAAGAATTAAGAAAAGACTCCGCATTTGCGGGGTCTTTTTTTTGGTTCAATCCGAAGCAAATCGCTGCTTTTAGAACATCTCCTTCTTTGTTTTCAATCGAAACCTCGTATATTTGCAGAATAGCGAAAGCTTTCTGAAAATACAAATAAATTATGCCATGAAAAAGACTACACAACAGCTAATAACCATCGCCAACACATTTGCAATTAACGACAAAATAGTGTCAGCCGAGCCATTCGGAAACGGCCATATCAACGATACCTATAAAGTTACGACGGACAAAGGAGAAGACAAATACATCCTGCAACGTATCAACCATCAGATTTTCACCGATGTCGACACCTTGCAAAAGAATATCCATATCGTCACTACACACATCCGTAAAAAGCTGGAAGAACAAAATGCAACGGCTATCGACCGGAAAGTACTCACATTTTTCCCGACCAAAGACGGTCAACTTTATTTCCATGACAACGATAGCTATTGGCGCATCTGCCTGCTGATTCCGGAAAGCAAAAGTTATGAGGAGGTTACCCCTGAACTATCGTATGAGGCGGGTCGCGCTTTCGGTGATTTCCAGTCTATGCTGGCCGATATACCGGAAGGCATGTTGGGAGATACGATCCCTAATTTCCATAATATGGAATTCCGTTTGCAACAATTCCGCGATGCCGTCCATGCCGACAGCGCCGGACGGGTAGCCACAATCAAACCATTGATAGAGGCCATCGAACAACGCGCCAAAGCGATGTGTATTCAGGAGGAATTGTATCGTGAAGGCAAACTGAAGAAACGTGTGAATCATTGTGATACCAAAGTCAACAATATCCTTTTTGATAAAAGCGGAAAAGTATTGTGTGTCATTGATCTCGACACCGTCATGCCGGGCTTTGTTCTTTCCGATATCGGCGACTTTATCCGTACAGGAGCCAATACCGGAGCGGAAGACGACACGAATCTGGATAACGTAGGCGTGAACATCCCCATTTTCGAAGCCTACACGCGCGGTTATATGGAAACGGCACAAAGCTTCCTTACCCCGCTGGAGATATCCCTCCTGCCCTATGGCGGACGTCTTTTAACATATATGCAAACCGTTCGTTTCCTTACCGATTATATCAATGGCGATACCTATTATAAAATCCATTATCCCGAACATAATCTGGTACGTACCCAGGCACAATTCAAACTCCTGCAAAGCCTGGAAGAACACGCAGAGCAAATGGACGGATTTATGCAACAATGGTTATAAATAACAATGTGTCAAATTTGTCATTTTGTCAAATCAGGCCCTCGTAGAATCGTTTATTCGGGCCTATGTACGAGCCTGTTAAGTTAAAAGCGTTAAAATAAGGGTTTAGAAAATTCAGGATGTCAGGTAAAAAGATTATCCGCTGACAAAATGAAAGGCCAAACCAAAATCATTACAATGATTTTGAAAAGGTGTCAATCATCCGAAAAATAAATTGGCAAAACGTCAAATTCATTTCATTCGTAATTATGATCCAACGAGTAGTTAAATACGGTTAATCCGTAGATTTGTGACGGGTTTTTAACAGATCATAACCGTTTTCGGCAAAATCATCACAATGAAATCCGAAAATCATCACAATGATTTTGGAAAAACATGGCAATGAATTCAAAAAATCATTGTGATGATTTGGGTGGAAAAAGGCGATTTTGCTATGTCGAGATGGTAAAAACGACCATTTTCGACTTTTTTTCATCCATTTTCGCACAAGTATGCGTTTTTAAAATCATCTATTTTCAGGAAATATGTCAGTGAAACGCCGAATTACATAACAAAAAGATATTTTCAATCACCTTTATTTTCTATTTAGACCCCGCTTAAAAAATAAAAATACGTTAAAAATAGCCCTGTTTGCCCAATTATTTCACCGCCCGTTTGTTAAAACAAATAAAGGGAGTGCATATCGCCGATGAATTCATGAAGAAATCGTTATGTTAATTGCGATTTTTTGCTATTTTTGTTAGCGCAAAGCGGTTGTTCCTTCCTGCCGGTTTTGTAAGTGATTTTCAAGATAATTAAAAAAGACTGATATGTTCCACAATGCTGAAGAGGTGCTGTTGATTGCCTCTGTAATTCTTTTCTTAAGTATAATTGCCGGTAAGGCCGGATTTCGTTTTGGATTGCCATCACTTTTGCTTTTCCTTGGGATAGGGATGTTGTTTGGAAGTGACGGGTTTGGGATTCAACTCAACGATCCGAGTATCGCCCAGTTTATCGGTATGTTGGCACTAAGCATCATCCTGTTTTCAGGTGGTATGGATACCAAGATGAGCGATATCAGACCTATCGCTACGGAAGGGGTCATATTAGCCACGGTCGGCGTACTACTCACCACGTTTATTACCGGCGGTTTTATTTATTATATGTCGACTATATTCGCCTCCAAATATGTTCACCTCACCTTCCCGGAATCTCTTTTGATGGCGGCCGTAATGTCGTCAACAGACTCAGCATCAGTCTTTTCTATCCTCCGAAGCAAAGGAGTTTACCTGAAGGAAAAATTACGCCCTACGCTGGAATTAGAGAGTGGTAGTAATGACCCGATGGCGTATATGCTGACCATTATTCTGATTGCCTATATTCAGGTAGGTGGCATGAATCTGGGAGAGGCGGCATTACAGTTGTGCGTACAATTGGTGATCGGGGCGGTTGCCGGTTTTCTACTCGGTAAATTGGCTGTGATCATCATCAATAAGATAGATATCGACAACTCCTCTTTGTACCCTATATTAATTCTGGCTACAACATTCTTTACGTTTGCTGCCACTACTCTTGTAAAAGGGAATGGATATCTGGCGGTGTACATTGCCGGATTAGTCGTAGGAAATGCGAAGATCATACATAAGAAAAGTATCGGAACCTTCTTTGAAGGGTTTACCTGGCTGTGGCAGATTGTTATGTTCTTGACATTAGGGTTGTTAGTTAATCCAAGTGAACTGCTCCCGATTGCCCCTATTGGATTAGCTGT
>JAJDIA010000119.1 GCA_030266465.1 Parabacteroides sp. OttesenSCG-928-G21
CCCCAAACCGTACGGACAGCAATGGAAGAACATTTGGCCGAAGGGGCTATGTATGCGAAAAACAGTGTGGGAGATGTCAACATTCATTTTACCGTTTCTCCGGAACATCAAAAGCTTTTTGAGGATCTGGTAAAAAACAAAATAGCTGTTTATGAGGAGAAATTTTCTGTTGACTATGATATATCTTTCAGTGTACAAAAATCAAGTACGGATACGATAGCTGTCGATTTGAATAATCAACCCTTTCGTGAGCCGGATGGTTCACTCCTTTTCCGTCCGGGTGGACATGGCGCCTTGATTGAAAACCTGAACGATATAGATGCGGATGTGATTTTTATTAAAAATATCGACAACGTTGTGCCGGACAGTTTTAAGTACTCCACCGTCATTTACAAGAAATTACTGGCGGGCATTCTTGTCGCTTTGCAAAAACGCATTTTCAACTATCTCAACTTGATTGACAGTGGCAAATACACGCATAATCAAATAGAAGAAATGATCCACTTCCTTCAGGACGAATTATGTGTTCGTAATTATGAAATTAAATATCTGGAAGACGCGGAGCTTATACTTTATCTCAAAGAAAAACTCAACCGTCCGTTGCGCGTTTGCGGTATGGTGAAAAACGTAGGAGAACCGGGAGGTGGTCCTTTCCTGACGGTTAATTCAGATAAAACAATTTCCCCGCAAATCCTCGAAAGTTCGCAAATAGACATGCATGATCCTGCAAAAAAAGCATTATTTGAACAAGGTACGCATTTTAATCCGGTCGATTTGATTTGCGCTGTCAAAGATTATACCGGCATTAAATTTCATTTGCCTGATTATGTGGATAAACAGACCGGTTTCATCTCTGAAAAAAGTAAAGACGGATGCGAACTAAAAGCACTTGAACTGCCGGGCTTATGGAACGGAGCTATGAGCGATTGGAATACAGTATTTGTGGAAGTTCCTATCGAAACTTTTAATCCGGTTAAAACAGTAAACGATTTGTTGCGTCCGGAGCATCAATAAGTATCTCCTAAAGCCCTCTATTGATACTATTTGGCTATAATTATTGCTTTTTTTCAATAATTAGCCCTACCTTTGCAGCAGGTATTAGCAAGGTAAACAGATGATTGAATATGCTTGGAAAGGTATATTAACCGGTATTATTATCTCCGCACCGATGGGACCGGTAGGTATATTATGCATTCAGCGTACTTTAAGTAAAGGTCGTTGGTATGGCTTTATTACAGGTCTTGGCGCCACTTTATCAGACTCCATTTATGCGATTATTACGTTATTGGGCATGGGGATTGTTATTAACTTTGTGGAAACCAACCAGGCTCTTTTGCAATTAGTGGGAAGTATTGTTCTGGGATTTTTTGGATACTACGTGTTTAAAACCAATCCCACCCGAAGCCTTCAAAAAAGAACCGAAAAAAAATCTTCTTATACACAAGATCTTATATCCGCTTTTTTTCTTACCTTTAGCAATGTGTTGATAATCCTTCTGTATATAGGATTATTTGCGCATTTTGATTTTGTTTTGCCGGATTATTCTTTTGGAATGATTGCCGGTGGAATCGGATGTATAGCGGTCGGAGCTATCTTGTGGTGGTTAACAATAACCTACGTAGTCGCCAAGCTAAAAAAATGGTTTAATATCAGAAGCCTATGGTTAATGAATAAAATTGTCGGTGTCGCCATCATTTTTCTGGCCATTCTTGGCTTTGCTTCTGCTATTATGATTTCTTATTTACATGTGCCATTATGAATTAATATTTCCACTAAATGAAAAACCTACATGTCCCTTATTTACCGGTGTTGGATTCCCTGGATTTATCATCAGTAAAGTTGCTTATGGAAACAAAAGCTTCACGCAACTATATCGATGTCGTCAACTGGGATACATTCCCCTATAAACCCATCGCTGTTTTTGATATTGCCCGTTCGGATACGGCGCTTTACCTGCATTATTTTGTAAATGGACATTCGCTAAAAGCGAGCTGTTTCATTGACAACTCGCCTGTTTATACCGATAGTTGTGTCGAATTTTTCATGCTCAGGCCTGTTGATGCCTACTACATGAATTTTGAATTTAACTGTATCGGTACCTGTGATGCCGCCATCCGTCAGTCAAGAGAGGTGAAGGATCCGCTGAGTTCAGTAGAATATGCATCGATTCGTCGGCACTCTTCTCTGGAGAATAAGCCTTTTGAAGAAATAGGAGGGATATTCGCTTGGGATTTAGTCGTAGCCATCCCGCTTACTTTAATGGGATTGGATCCGAAGAATCTGCCTAAGATGATCCGGGGCAATTTTTACAAATGTGCCGACGATACCGCCTATCCGCATTATCTCAGTTGGAATCCTGTCAAAACATTGGACCCCGATTTTCACCGTCCGGAATTTTTTGGAGAGATTTATCTGTAGCTGACAAAAAAAGGGAGGCCTCCCGGCTTCCCTTTCAAAAACACACAATCAATGATGCTATGAATTCTTCTTTTTCGCTATGTTTAATTCAATGATAAAAGCTATCAACAGACCGATTCCTCCGAATAATAACACAGAAGCTCCATAGGCTACCTCCATAAATCCATTCTGATGATGCCACTCTTCCGTAGTATACATGCCGGCATTGCTCAACGAGACATTAATAATAAACCCTACCAACAATCCTAAGCCAATTCCCGCCATCAGCGATCCGATTTTCAACGCGCTGAATGTGATTTTAGGCATATAACTCGGTAAATTAAGTTTCCCGTCAAAAGAAGAGGCCTCAAGTTTTTCGCCAATCTTTTCAATAATTGCCAATCGTTCTTTTCTGCGGGCAAACAATTCAAACAAACCATAAATACCAGCAATGACAATTCCCGTCACAAGCGGCATAGTAATAAAATCCATCATAACTATTAAATTTTTAAATGAATAATTCTTTTATTTGTTTCTTTGACGCTAAAAGTATAATCAGGTTACACTTCCTTTGCAAAAATATTTTATTTCCTGAAATTGTAACCAAATTCTATCTTCTGCGTCAAAACGATACATACATGGAGTTGCATACGGACATATACTATATTCAGCGGGTAAAAGCGGGAGAAACAGCCTGTTTTGCCTGCCTCATCGACCGTTACAGCCAACAGGTGTATGCTTTGGTCCGAAAGATTGTTGTCAGTCATGAAGACGCGCAGGAGTTGACGCAGGATGTTTTTATGAAAGTATTTAAAAATCTTTCGTCATTCAAAGGAGACAGTAGTTTTTCTACCTGGATTTACCGGATAGCTTATAATGCTGCTATTTCGGAAACCCGGAAAAAGAAATACGAATATCTGGCCATTGAAGAGGCTCAGATTAATAATGTAACGGAGGATGATCTCTCCGAAATAACAGGCGGGGGAAACAAATCGGAACAGGTGGGACGCTTGGAAAAAGCATTAACGATGCTGCCATCAGAAGAACGGGCTTTAATCCTGCTCTTTTATATGCAGGAGAAAAGCATAGATGAGATTGCCGACATTAGCGGATTAAGCCCGTCTAATGTCAAAACAAAACTTTTCCGCATTCGGAAAAAATTATTTATTTTGTTAAATCAAATGGAACTCGAGGAGATATGATACAGTCAGAGAAACAGGATCCATTCAAAGAATTATTCCGACAACTTCCAACCGAACAGTTGCCGGCTGATTTCCGCTCAAATATGATGCATCAGATTATGGGCGAAGTTGAACGTGTAAAAAAGCGCAACGAACGCTGGATGCTGGTCGCGATTGTGGCCGCTTCTTTGATCTTTGTCGGATTAGGCATTGGTGCATTTTACTTCATGGGCTTTACGCTTCCTGAGGTGAGTGCTACTTTTAAAACGCCCTCTTTTGAGTTGCCGTCATTCAGCAAACTCCCATCCGTCCTGTATCTGGGCATACTGACACTATTGTTGTTATTTGGTGATCACAAAATACGGCGCACGTACTTTAAAAAGCATAAAGAGGAATAGCCTATTTGACACTTTGATCATATTATCGCCATTTTGCTTGCAAAAAATCAAAAACAGACCGCTTTCACTAACGCATACTTTTGTGAAAATGGATGAAAGACGACGAAAAATCACCAATTTTGTCATGTAGACATAGCAAAATTGCCTTTTTTTACCCAAATCATCACAATGGTTTTTTGAAAACATTGCAATGAAATTTCAAAATCATTGTAATGATTTTCGAATTTCATAGTGATGATTTCGCCGAAAACCGTCACGAGATGTTAAAATCAAGTCGCAAATCTACGGATTAACCGTATTTAACTACTCGTTTGATTAAAATCCCGGATGAACAGGATTTGACGTTTTGCCGGATTCCGTTCCGGGTTTTTGACAACGTTTTAGAATCATTGCAATGATTTTTGTTTGGCCTTTCATTTTGTCAGCGGATTAGTATCCTGCCTGACATCCTGATTTTTCTTGAACTTCATTTTGGTGATTCTAATTGAGTAGGCTCGTACCGGGGTCCGAATATGCGATTCTAGGAGGGGGTGAATTGACAAAATGATAGTTGGAGGAAATTCTGACAA
>JAJDIA010000012.1 GCA_030266465.1 Parabacteroides sp. OttesenSCG-928-G21
TTTTCTCATCAAAAATACCGGATGAAATGGTTTTGACTATTCGCCTTCTTTCGTGGATCTATTTTTACACATGTCCCAAATCATTGCAATGATTTAATTATTCATTATCATTTTGTTTGTTTTCCATCCGTATCGCTATCTTTCTGAATTTCCCTGAGGTCGAAATCAGACGTTCTTTCGGACCGGGGGTCGAGTTGGTTGCATACAGCGCATTGTAGAAAGGGTCAAATTATCATTTTGTCATTTTCTGACATATTGCTATCATTTTGTCATTTTGCAAACACATAGAAAAGAAGATATATGTTATGCGGCTAAAGAATCTTCATGGCATATACTGCCCGGTTTGTGGTTTCATTTACTAACAAAAAACAAATACTTTCACTATTAATAGGTTTGAATATCATATCTTTGCAGTATGAAAATAAGGCGTACAATCTCCGAGTTCAACAGCGAACTCAAGCTAAAAGGCTTCAAAGCATTTCAAATAGACGACGACAGTAGCGATACACGTTCTTACAGTCGCAAAGATTTTTATAAAATTTGTCTTACCACTGGCAAAAGTATTATAAACTATGCCGATAGAAGTTTTGAGCAGGAAGGGACAATTCTATTTTTTGGCAACCCGCATATCCCTTATTCATGGGAAACCATATCAACTACTTACAAGGGATATACCTGTCTTTTTTCAGAAGATTTCCTGAAGCAGTCTGATCGTTCTGAGAGTTTACTCCAATCTCCGTTTTTTAAGATTGATGGAACACCTATTTTGGAAATATCGGAAGAACAACGATTATTCCTTAACACTCTTTTTCAAAAAATGATTGAGGAGCAGGAAAGCGATTATACATTTAAGGATGAACTCATTCGTAACTATATCAGCCTGATTGTTCACGAAGCGTTAAAACTACAACCCTCAAAGCATTATCATCAAACTAAGAAAGCAACCGCACGAATCACCTCTGTATTTCTCGAACTGCTGGAAAGGCAATTTCCGATTGAGACATTCGACAGCCCATTGCAACTGAGAACAGCACAGGATTATGCCAGATACCTGAATGTCCATACAAATTATCTGAATCGTGCGGTGAAAGAAATTACAGGAAAAACAACTACTGCACATATTCTGGAACGGATTATTGCAGAAGCAAAAGCCTTGTTGCAACATACGGATTGGGATATAGCAGAAGTTGGTTACGCCCTCGGCTTTGAATATCCTACCTACTTCAACAACTTTTTCAAGAAACAAACGGGTACAAATCCTAAGTCACTCCGGGAAACGATGGTTTGAATATCTTAATTATCGGTTTGAATATCGTTAACCGATAAGCCTCATTAGTCCCGATCTTTGCACTAAATAATGCAAGGATGGATAAGATGGATATTTTCGAGCGGTTAAGAAATGGAGAAACCATTCCTCCCAATGACCCTCAAGGGTATAGAATGCGAGAGGCTTCATACAACACGAAAGCACTGTTGATGAAGATGAATAACTCTGCCGACCCAGCAGAAATAAGGAGCTTGCTTAGCCAGATAACGGATAGTGTTATCGATGAGAGCGTAGCGGTATTTACTCCCCTATATATCAATTACGGGAAGCATACAACAATTGGCAAGAACGTATTTATCAACTTTAATTGCACATTTTTAGATTTAGGCGGTATCACCATTGATGACGATGTATTGATAGCTCCTAATGTCAGTCTATTATCTGAAGGACATCCCGTTTCACCCGAAGACAGGCACTCACTTATCCCAAAGCCGATACACATCAAAAAGAACGCTTGGATTGGTGCGGGAGCAACTATTCTGCAAGGCGTAACGATTGGAGAAAATGCAGTTGTAGCCGCAGGAGCAGTTGTGTCGAAAGACGTCCCCGATAATACCATAGTCGGTGGTATTCCTGCGAAAGTCATTAAAACAATTTAATATAGAATAGATATGAGAAAGTTCATAACAATAATGCTCTCTTTTATGATGATAACAATAGTTTTGCTTATGAGCGGAATACTCACGGCATGCGTAAACAATAAGACGACCGATAATAGTCAAACAAATGATAAGAATATGGAAAAATTAGAATTAACAACAGCATGGGATAAAGTATTCCCAAAAAGCGATAAAGTCAATCACAGTAAGATAACCTTCCGTAATCGCTTCGGCATTACGCTTGCTGCCGATATGTATGCGCCAAAGAATGCCAGCGGTAAGTTGGCAGCTATTGCCGTAAGCGGGCCATTCGGCGCAGTGAAAGAACAGGTTTCCGGCTTATACGCACAAACGATGGCAGAGCGTGGTTTCCTGACTATTGCTTTCGATCCATCCTATACAGGAGAAAGTGGTGGTGAACCTCGCTATGTCGCTTCGCCCGATATCAATACGGAAGATTTCAGTGCAGCCGTAGACTTTCTTACTACATTGAATAACGTAGACCCGGAGCGTATCGGGATTATCGGAATCTGTGGTTGGGGCGGACTGGCTATCAATACTGCCGCTATAGATACCCGGATTAAGGCAACGGTTACCTCTACGATGTATGATATGAGTCGTGTAAATGCCAACGGCTACAATGATTCAATGGATGCGGACGCAAGGTATGCGCTTCGCGAACAACTGAATGCACAACGTACTATTGATTATAAGAATGGAACGTATGCGCTTGCAGGAGGAGTGGTAGATCCGTTGCCGGAGGATGCACCGCAATTTGTGAAGGACTATCACAACTATTACAAAACGCCGCGTGGTTATCACAAACGTTCGCTCGGCTCGAACAGTGGTTGGAGTGTAACAACGGCACTCTCATTTATTAATATGCCGCAACTATCCTATGCCGGGGAAATTCGTAATGCGGTATTGATTATACACGGCGAGAAAGCCCATTCACGCTATTTTGGAGAAGATGCTTTCAAAATGCTCAAAGGTGATAACAAAGAACTAATGATAATCCCGGGCGCCAGTCATGTAGACTTATATGATCACACCGACATTATATCGTTTGATAAGTTGGAGTCTTTCTTTAAAGAGTATTTAAAATGAAATCTTTATTTTTCTAAATTCTTAAACACCATATCAAAAGTGCATTTTTTTCATAAGTCACAATTTTAGTGTTAAAATTTCGACCTGAAAAATCATCTTGAAGATAAAATTCTGCAAAAAAGCTTAAACCAAAGAGGTTTGTTTTTGTAAAAACCTGATTAACATAACCTATATAAACGAAAAAAGGTTGTCATCCCGACAACCAATCCTCATTGTTAACCTTAAAATCTAATACCATGAAAAACACATTGCAAATATAAGGCGTTTTTATGTTATACAGCATGTTTTTGGTTAGAAAAATTCAGAATTTAAATATATTTAACACGAACATGTTGTAAAACATATTTTTCGCGCATTGTTTTCTAAAATAAAAGTATGATAAAATCTTCATTTTTATTGCGATAACATCTACAATCAAAAAAATCAGACAAAAACACACTAAAAACGGTATTTTTTCGCTTTTCGTTACAATCGACTATCCCCGAAAGCGAAAATGACCTTATGGGTATTGGATTTACGATTGACTATCTTATCTTTGTATAAGGATTTACGACAAAATACGATGTTGGAACTATAAAAGCCGCATTGTATATTCATCTGATAAACAAAAAAAGGTAATATGAAACGGATAAATTGTTTTGTAACTTACTATAATACAGACGAAGTAGCCCAAACCGTTAAATGGCTAAGCGAACTACCGGAAGTTAATCATATCTATCTGATATCAACAGATAAACAGGCAAAAGTAATCGCACCTGCACAAGTATTGTACACTAAAGTGCTGTGGGGCACAGAGACCATACGGCAAATAGCCAATTTATCCGATACGGAATTTTCTCTTTTCTATACTGCCCCTTGTGCTTGTCAGCCAGGAATGTTTTCGTTGGAACGCTTCATGGAAATAGCCAACGATACGGAAGCCGGTATGATCTATTCCGATTACAAAAAACAAATTGACGGTGAATCAATACCACATCCTGTCAATCAATATCTGTCAGGCAGTTTACGGGATGATTTCGATTTCGGTCCCCTAATAATATATCGCTCAACAACCTTACAGTTAGCGGCTTCTGCTATGGGAGCATCCTATAAACATGCGGGACTTTATGATTTGCGTTTAAAAATCTCACAATATAAGCCGATTACGTATATCAATGAATTTTTATACACTGTCATTGATGCAGAAGGTCAGGATTCGGAAAAACAAATCTTTGATTATGTGGATCCTAAAAACAGGGAAATACAAATCGAGATGGAGTCTGCCTGTACCGATCACTTAAAGAAAATCGGCGGTTACCTGACTCCGAAGTTTAAATCTATTGATTTCTACGCGGAAGAGTTTGAAAATGAAGCAACGGTAATTATTCCGGTACGCAACCGGATAAAGACCATTCAAGACGCTATTCGTTCGGTTCTGCAACAACAGACGAACTTTTCTTATAATCTGATTGTTATCGATAATCACTCTACAGATGGAACGACAGAAATCCTTCAACAATATGCTGAAGATAATCTGCTGACACACATCATTCCAGAACGTACGGATTTAGGCATTGGCGGATGCTGGAATTTGGGTGTACATCATCCGAACTGTGGAAAATTTGCCGTCCAATTAGATAGCGACGATATGTATAGCAGCGAAGAATCGCTCCAAAAAATCATTGACGCTTTTTATGCACAACATTGCGGAATGGTGGTCGGAACCTATATGACAACCGACTTCAACCTGAATATGATTCATCCGGGCGTTATCGACCATCGGGAATGGACCCCTGAAAACGGCCGAAACAATGCTTTACGAATTAATGGATTTGGAGCTCCCCGGGCATTCTTTACGCCTATTCTACGCAAGACTAACATCCCTAACACCAGTTATGGCGAAGACTATGCCATAGCACTCCGCATAAGCAGGGATTATCAGGTAGGACGCGTGTATGACGTCATTTACTGGTGCAGACGATGGGAAGATAATTCTGATGCCAATCTGGATATCATCAAAAAGAATCAAAACGATTTTTACAAAGACAGCATCCGTACCTGGGAATTGAAAGCCAGACTTAAACGGAATAAAAAATGAAGCCAAATGCCTGGATAAATTCTCTACAAGCAAGCGACTTCCTCACCAAGCAATTAGCTGCATGGCCATTAGCTAAACAAAATTATATTGCCTTAAAATCGGTTTACACAAAGTCCGTTGAACTGAAAAATTTCACGATAAAGATACAGTGCAACCCGACGCGTATCTCCTCTTCCTGTGCTAAAACAGAACCTACACACATCCAAGAGCGCAAATGTTTTTTATGTTTGGAAAATCAGCCAACTGAACAATTCCGACTCTTTTTTGGAAGTCATTATTATTTTCTGTGCAACCCCTACCCTATTTTTCCGGAACATTTTACGATTGTAAGCCGAAAACATATTGATCAGCAAATTCTATCCCGAATAGAGGATTTTCTTGATCTAACAAAAAGACTAGACAAATTCACAATCTTTTATAACGGCCCTAAAAGTGGAGCTTCCGCGCCGGATCACGCACATTTTCAAGCCGTAACTCGCAACAGTATGCCTTTAGACCGGGAATGGGAACAACAAATGATCCGATATGGAAAGTCTGTTTGGGAAGAAAACAACGGCAATATTCATACATTGGAGAATTATCTGCGAAACGGCTTTATCATTCAGGCAAAAACAAAGAAAACTGCTATTTCCTTATTCGAAAAAATTTATGCTTGTTTACACATAGAAGAGGGCGACATGGAACCTATGATGAATATCTTCGGACAATATGTGGATAATTCCTGGGTTATAATCATTATCCCTCGTAAAAAGCATCGTCCCAAACAATTTTATGCAACTGGGGATGAAAGACTTATAACCAGTCCGGGAGTAGCAGATATTGGAGGGGTATTTATTACACCACGAGAAGAGGATTTCAACAAAATCACTCCGGATATTCTTGAAGACATTTACACACAAATTTGCTTTGATGATTCGGAAATAACAAAATTCGCCGAACAACTAACTGTAAATCAAAAATAATCTAAAAAACAGGCGACATATATTGTTAATGTTCTTTATCTTTGCCATAAGAAGGTACTATTAACAGATAAAACCTCCATTATTTTTATATTATTCACATTAAACAGATATGAAGCAGTTTTTTAAAATGATGTTTGCCTCCACACTTGGAGTCTTTATTGCATTAGGCCTATTTTTTATTATATCTATATTCACATTCATTGGTTTTATCGGGAATTTAGGTTCTTCATCTACCTTCAACCCAGCACAAAACACAGTTTATAAAATTGACTTAAACGGAACGATGGATGACAGTTCTCAGGAAAATCCGCTCGCTGTTTTCTTGGGTGATACGGAACAGCATCTATCTCTATCCGCATTGCTGGAAACAATCAAACAGGCAAAAGAGAACGATCGAATAACGGGAATCTATCTGGAAGCAGGAAGTTTTTCTACCGGTTCTGCCAATCTGGAGGCTGTACGCCGGGCTTTAATTGATTTCAAAGAAAGCGGGAAATTTATTGTTGCATACAGTGATGCGTACACACAGGGATGTTTTTATCTATGTTCAGTTGCTGACAAAATTTTTCTTAATCCAAAAGGCGTTGTAAGCATTGTCGGATTATCCTCCCAAAGCATGTTTTATAAAGGCTTAATGGAGAAGGTTGGCGTAGATATGGAGATCTTCAAAGTCGGGACATACAAAGGTGCTGTTGAGCCTTATATGTTAGATAAATTGAGTGATGAAAATCGGGAACAAATTCAATCCTATACCTCTTCCATATGGAATACAATAGCTTTAGGGATGGCAGAAAGCAGAGGTGTTACAATTAACGACATCAACCATTTTGCCAATGAAGGTCTTGTTTATGCATCGCCTGAAAAAGCTGTTGAATGTGGATTGATAGACGAACTGAAGTACAAAAAAGAGGCGGAAGAATATATCCTGGAAATCTCCGGACAAACAGGAGATAAGCTAAAAACAGTGGGTGTTGAAAAAATGAAAAACATCCGGAAAAAGACACGTACTTCAAAAGAACAAATCGCTATCATATACGCTGAAGGTGAAATCATGGAAAGCGGCTCTTCTTCTTTTTATGATTCCGGAAACCAAATTACTGAATCTTTGGCAGAAGAATTAGCCAAACTCAAAGATGATGAGAATATTAAAGCTGTAGTACTACGGGTAAATTCACCTGGAGGAAGCGCTTTCATCTCTGAACAGATCTGGTTCGAAATCGTAGAACTTAAGAAAGAAAAACCGGTTGTTGTTTCTATGGGAAGCTTGGCAGCCTCCGGCGGTTATTACATTTCTTGTGCAGCTGATAGAATAATTGCAGAATCAAATACATTGACAGGATCTATCGGTGTGTTTGGCACAATTCCTATTATTGACGGGGCTCTGCAAAAAATCGGAGTAACAACTGATATTGTTAAAACAAACAAATATGCGGATTTAGGCGATATGAGCCGACCTTTCAGGGAAGATGAAAGAACATTGATGCAGGCTTACGTGGAAAGAACCTACGATCTGTTTCTGACACGTTGTGCAGAAGGACGTGGAATGTCTAAAGAGGCGATCAATGAGATTGGGCAAGGCCGCGTTTGGACAGGCGAACAGGCTGTTAAAAATGGGTTGGTGGATGAGTTAGGAGGAATGGATACAGCTATTCAAGCTGCCGCAAAATTAGCTGACTTGTCTGATTACAGTGTTACTGAAGTTAGCGGTTCCAGCAATTTCTGGAAAGATTTCATGAATAGTCAATTGGATGAAATAAAAGCATCATTTGTAAAAAGTCATTTAGGAGAAGATTTTGATTATTTCAAAACGGTACAACGTATTCGTTCTGCTAGTGGAATACAAACCCGTCTTCCATACGACATCAAACCACTGTAAATAAATATGCGGCCTGACGACTCCATAAAAATGAATCATTGGCTTTCTCCTTTCTCCTTCTTTTATTGCTTGGGGGTTAGATTGAGAAATCAGTTATTCAATTGGGGTGTCTTACCTAAGGAGCAATTCGATATTCCGGTAATTTGTGTGGGGAATCTGGCAGCAGGTGGAACAGGAAAAACTCCGCACACCGAATACATTATAAACATCTTAAGGAAAAGGTATAGAATTGCTGTTTTAAGCAGAGGTTACAAACGAAAAACTTCAGGTTTTATTATCGCTGATAAAAACAGTACCAGTCATGATATCGGCGATGAACCATTCCAGATAAAAATGAATTTTCCGGATATAATCGTTGCCGTAGATGCTAATAGAAGACGAGGTATAAAACAACTTCTCGCATTACCGGAAGAAAAACGCCCGGAGATAATCCTTTTAGATGATGGTTTCCAACATCGATATGTAACCCCTTCTTTTAATATTATTCTGACTGACTACAACCGATTGTTTTATGATGATAAACTATTACCGGTTGGATTGTTGCGTGAACCCATACAAGCCATTCGTCATGCAGATATAGTGGTTGTCACAAAATGCAAATATGACTTAAAGCCTATCGAATACAGAATTATTGAAGGCCATATGAATTTGCTGGCTCATCAAGAAGTCTTTTTCACACGTTATACCTATAAGGAGCTCAAACCTGTATTTCCTTCCATAGCGCTTCCCCGAGTTAAAAGGGATATTCGCAAAAACGATGACGTATTGATTATTTCAGGCATAGCTAATCCTTCTGATTTCATTCAGGAAATAAAAAAATATTCCTCTAAAGTACAAGCGATCACATTTTCAGATCATCACGACTTCACGGAAAAAGATATCGAAAAAATCAATATTATATTTTCACAAATGGAATCTCCTGAAAAGCTGATTATTGTTACTGAAAAAGATGCTGCTCGTTTGCTTGGGAATCCACATATACCGGAAGAATGGAAAAGCAAAATTCATTATCAGCCTATCGATATTAATTTTCATGGGGATAAAGAAGGTTTGTTTAAAGAATTAATAACTAAGCACATTGAGACCGTCCTGCGTGATGGTATTTTACACTAAATTATTGATGAAAAAAAGAACAGAAATAGCCTCTTTAGGCGAATTCGGATTAATAAAACATCTCACTGAAAATTTTGATATCAAAAATAAAAGTTCCCTCAAAGGAATTGGAGATGATGCTGCGGTATTGGAATATAATGATGCCCTAACATTAGTAACAACAGATCTACTGCTGGAAGGTGTACATTTCGATCTTACCTATGTGCCTTTAAAACACTTAGGCTATAAATCCGCTATCGTAAACTTCTCTGATGTTTATGCCATGAATGGGCAACCTAAACAAATAACTGTTTCTTTAGGCATCTCCAAACGATTCTCTGTTGAAGATCTGGATGAATTTTACAGTGGATTAAAATTAGCTTGTGACGTCTATGGAGTTGATTTGATTGGCGGTGACACGTCTTCTTCTCTAACCGGACTCACAATATCTATTACCTGTATAGGCGAAGGAGATCAGGATAAAATCACGTATCGTTCCGGAGCGAAAGAGACTGATCTTATTTGTGTATCCGGTGATTTTGGTGCAGCATATATGGGGTTGCAATTATTAGAAAGAGAAAAAAAGATCTATCGGGGAGAAAAAGATTTCAAACCCGATTTTTCCGGCAAAGAATACCTTTTGGAAAGGCAATTAAAGCCTGAGGCCAGAAAAGACATTGTTGAGATCCTAGGCAAAGAAGGCATAGTTCCGACATCAATGATTGATGTTTCTGATGGTTTATCTTCTGAATTATTGCACATTTCAAAAAACAGCCAAGTTGGCTGCAGGATATATGAGGAAAGGATTCCTATAGATTATCAGACAGCAGTTATGGCTGAACAATTTAATATGAGTCTGGTAACGGCCGCTTTAAACGGAGGGGAAGATTATGAACTTTTATTTACAGTACCTCTCTCCTATCATGATAAAATATCTGAAATTAAAGGCATTAAAATTATCGGTCATATCACAAAACCGGAATTAGGGAATTACCTGATTGGACGCGACGGTGGAGAAGTAGAACTCAAAGCGCAAGGCTGGAATTCTCTCAGCGAATAAATTCACAAAAAAGATTCCCTTTCTCTTGTGTTTTCAAAAAAAGCAACTATCTTTGCACCCGTATTGAAAAGACGGTGCCATAGCTCAGTTGGTAGAGCAAAGGACTGAAAATCCTTGTGTCCCCGGTTCGATTCCTGGTGGCACCACTTTTAAAAGACTTCAAATTTGGTAAATCCCTGAAAACAAAGCGTTTCGGGGATTTTCTTTTTCCAAGAAATCCTCCATTTTTAGCAAAATCAGGCAGTTCCCTCGGGCTAAATCGTGGACAATTTTATCCACGCAAAAAAGTGTCCACGAATTGCGCCTTAAGTCGCTGATTGTCTTATCGTTTAGGACTCTCTATTAAGCATGGTTCAAGTATCTTTAAACCATTAATTTTTAGAGTATGAGACAGACTTTTAATGTGCTTTTCTTTATTCGGAAAACACGAGCATTGAAATCAGGAGAGAATCCTATCATGTTGCGAATCTCAATCGCAGGACAATTATCAGAAATACAGCTAAAGAGAGCTGTAAAGCCTAACCTTTGGAATCAGAACAAAGAACGATGTACCGGCAAAGATGCCGCATCTTTAGAGATTAACCGTTATCTTGAATCGGTAAAACTCCGTTTGTTTGAAATCCACCGCAAGATGGAAGAAGAAGGCAAACTTATTAATCCAATAGAGATTAAACGGAAGTTCCTCGGACTGGGTGAAGAACACAAAATGTTCTTTCAGGTATTTCAGGAGCATAACGACAAGTGCAGGGAGTTGATTGGTAAAGATTATGCAAAAGTAACTATTTCCCGCTTTGATACTTGTTTGAAGTATTTTCGGGAAATGAGCGTAACCCAATATCAACGGAAAGACATTCCACTAAAGGAAGTCACCAATGGCATGATTCACGATTACATCCACTTTCTGAAAGCCGAAAAGGGATTGCAAGAAAATACGGTTATCCGTTATATGAAGGTAGTAAAGAAGGTGTTAAACATTGCGGTAAACTACGATTGGATACCGAAAAATCCATTTGGCAATATCCGTTTCCACGAAAAAGAGGTAAACAAGGAGTTTCTAACCAAAGAAGAACTGGAAACACTACGCACAAAGGAGTTTGATATTCCACGATTAGAACTAGTGCGAGATGTATTTTTAGTGCAGTGTTGGACTGGACTCGCCTTCATAGATGTATCCGAATTAAAAGAAGAACATATCATTGCCGATAACGAAGGAAACTTATGGATACGAAAGGAAAGGCATAAAACCGGAATCATGTGTAACGTGCCATTACTTGATGTGCCATTGGCGATTATTGAGAAGTATAAAGATCATCCGCTTTGCCAGAAGAGAGGCATTTTACTTCCTGTATTGAGCAATCAAAAGATGAATAGTTATCTGAAAGAAATTGCCGATTGCTGCGGAATTAAGAAGAAGCTCTCCACGCACACCGGCCGACATACGTTCTGCTCAGTAGTAACTTTGGCGAACAATGTATCGTTGGAAAATATAGCAAAAATGGTTGGGCATACGAATACCCGAATGACACAACGTTACGCAAAAGTGTTAGACCAAAGTATTCTCCGGGATATGCAAGGCGTAAAAGAAAGTTTTGCGAAGTAGATTGGATAAAAGAAGAAACGGCTGATTCATTCTCACGAATGTTCAGCCGTTCAGATAGCTCAAGAACAACTCTTTATAAAGAACCGTCATAAGCAGGACGAAACCGTTCTTCCAAAACCTTTCTGATGTCTGATTCACGAAACAGAATTTTTCCCGGCAACTGAATAAATGGCAAAATCCCGTTATTCCGGTAATCCTGCAAAGTGCGTCGAGATATTTTAAGAATAGAACAGAGTTCTTCGCTTGTTAGATAACGTTCACCGTCAAATAACGGCTTATACGTTTTCAGAACGTGTTCGATATAAGGCAGAGCATTGTTTAACGCTTGCAATAGTTCCCGGCTATCTTGATTGGTATATAGTTGCATGGAAAAGTTATTTGGAATTGATTTTACCTTGTTCCAACAGAGATTTCACTTCGGATATCCGGTAATAGATTTTCTTTCCGATGGTGGAGAATGACAGTGTACCGCTTTCACGAAGATGTTGCAGTCGGCGAGGTGATAGATTTAGAGAAGTAGCCAGCTCCTTTCCTTCTATCCATTCTTGTTCTATAAACAGAGTATTAACAGAAGGTTGTTTCGGAACTAATGATGCTATCCGTTCCAGTTTCTTTTTGAAGGAATCAAAAGATTCTTTTTCTATTGCGATAATATCCATATTTATTCGGTTTATTACGTTTTGCCAACAAATATAGATGAAGGAATAAGAGGTTTTGTGAAATGGAGACCTGTGGCTTTAAGTGGGAGTAAATGGCATTGTTTCAGTCAAGATACCTCTTAGGGTGTCGTTTTGTTGAAAACGATTAAACTTTCCGTGAAAGATTCTATCTAATATCATATTTTTCATACTTTTGCAAAATAATAGTAATACAATGTCTAAGTAGTATCTACCCATACAATATCAGTGAGTGTTCGCAATTCTCTTTTTGCGAACTGATATTTTATTATTTTCTGATTTACCGTTCAGAAGAATCAGTTTTGTTTTAATCATTAATTTATTTTTTTATGTATTCGAATTTGACTAATAGCAAACAGCTATTATTAGATACTATTATTGAGGATTTGAAAGACATTCGCAATGTTTCGGCGATTGTCTTAGGGGGGTCGTATGCTGAAAAAATGGCTACTATTGCTTCCGACTTGGATATCGGAATTTATTATGAAAAGGATAAGCCTTTTGATATTAAAGAGATAGAACGTGTAGCCCAAAAGTATGCAATAGAAAATCCGACAGTAACCGATTTCTACCAATGGGGGCCATTTGTCAATGGCGGCGCATGGATATCAACCTCACAAGGGAAAGTTGATTTTTTATATAGGAATATTAATCAAGTAGCAGATATAATCGAGAAGGCTAAACGCGGAGAATGGGAAAATTGTTATGAACAACAACCTCCTTATGGTTTCTCAAGCATCTTTTGTTTAGCAGAAGTAGAAATTTGTGTCCCTCTATATGACCCTGATAATATTGTCCGGAAATTAAAGGATTCCATCAGGGAATATCCTCAAAAATTAAAGGAATCTGTCATAAGCCAATCTTTATGGTCTGCCGAATTTACCATTTGGCACGCAGATGGTTTCGCTCAAAAAAACGATATATATAATTTGACCGGCTGTCTGACGAGAGCTGTAAAAGATTTGACAATGACATTATTCGCTGTAAATGAAACATATCCTCTCGGGGATAAACGTGCTATCGATAGATTAGGAAAGGCGACTATAAAGCCTAATAGCTTAGTGAGCAGAATTGACAACATATTATGTGTTAGTAAAGCTCAGCCTTCAAGTAATGTTGTGGAAATTAAAAAGCTATTCGAAGAAGTAGTAAATCTATCCGGTTCGTATCATTCACTATATCGACTATACGAAAAATAGGGAGATACGTCAATTTTTGTAGTAATCAAATTTTTCAGTTTATGAGCTAACGCTTTCTGTACATATAATTTAGGGTGAGTCGGATGCTGTTTCCGGCTTAAATTTATGATGCCCTAATTTATGATACAGAATTTCAGTTATCAAATTTTAATAAATCGGGCAAATCACCATCTTATGTTGGTTTGTAGTTTATCATTTTAATAATTGAATATCATGTGGCGTGTTTCTCAAACTAATTTATTTAAAATATTATCCAATGAGGTTGCTATTAGTGATACGGCTTCTGAACTTGAGACTGCTTATGAAGAATTTGTTGAAAGGTTAATATCATATTTGGATTCTGAAAATGATAATGTAGACCGAATCCGGACACTTAATTTGGTTTCTTTAGAGTTTGATATGATTAAGGCATCAGAACTTGTATGTCGGGAAAAACGGGATACACTGAGATTTTTATATGCCGAGAAGGTTATATCTTTTGTTGGTAAAGAATTAGATTTAATCCATTATCAGATGAAATATCCGAAATACTTTATTAAAACAGGTGCAGTATGGAAATCTCCTTTGTTTTTAAATCCCGATATAATCAATCATGTTGATGTGATGGAAAATATTTGCGGATATTACTATACAAAAGGAATCACAGCTTTGGACGGACAAAGCATTTCGTTCAGTCAATTGACAAACGGTTTTGAGTTTCTTTTCAACTTTAAATTTGCAGATATTTATAAAAAGCGAGAAGAGGTTATCAAGCGTAAGCCTAACAAACGTACAGGGTTCTTAACTCAAATGACTGCTGCTATTATACAAAAAAGCAGAGAGCAAGGTTATTCTCCTTAATCAATATTGATTAAATGAAAAAAATAATCGTGTAAAAATCAGCTGTTTAGTTGTTAATTATCGGGGAATAGGCTATCTACTCCCCGATTTTATTTTCTCCATTCTGCCGTCCTTTGCTTCGTCAATGCATTGAAAACAAGTAGTATTAATCTGTAAAACGAAGCAAATCATGTATATAAACAATGAAGATTTTGAAAAATGGATGACAAAGCTATCCAAGAAGTTGAACGATATAGGCCAAGACCTAAAATCGCTCATCAATACCAAAGAAGTATTTGACGAAGAAGATAAACTGTTGGATAACCAAGATTTGGCTTTTCTTCTCAAAGTGAGTTATAGAACTCTTCAACGATACAGAAGTAGTAAAAAACTACCATTCTTTATGGTAGCTCATAAGACCTATTACCGGACTGCCGATGTTCGGGAGTTTGTCCGTTCTCATATGGATTTTCAAACCTATCAGGACTTTGAAAAGAAGCACCCGAAGGATAGTAATGAAGACAAAGAGCCTGAATAACTCTGCTTTTTACGATTTAAGCAGAATAGCGCAAGCGCATGAAGGCTTGTTTTTAGTTTACGCCTTCAAGTAATGGCTCCGCATTTAGCAGAAACAACCTCGCCTACCGGCTCTGTCTGTTTCGCTAAATTAAGCAAGAGGGAACTGGACTTTGTCCTGTTCTTCCTCTTGCCCTGCGGGGCAAAGCCTTCGGCTTTAGTGGTTTAGACTAAACCACTATAATTAGTCCGATAATTAGCATTTTATGTTTATTGCTAATTATCAGACTTTTAATAACATGAAATTCCATTAAATAGTAATTATCATGAAAAATGAAGCCCAAAAGATAATATATACTACTGTTTCCATAGACAAGGAAACAGGTCGTTTAGTAGAAAAGATATGTAAACGCTATTCGCTGAAAAAGAGTGAAGTTATAAAACTGGCATTCGGGTACATCGACAAGGCTCATATCAACCCTGCGGATGCTCCCGAATCGGTAAAATCAGAACTTGCCAAGATTAACAAACGGCAGGATGATATTATCCGTTTCATTCGCCACTACGAAGAAGAACAACTCAACCCGATGATACGAACAAGCCATTCAATATCCGTTAAGTTTGATACCGCTGTCGGAATCCTGACGGAAAAAGTAAATTTGGAAATAAGCACCTCAAAAGATAACCTTGTCAATGTTCTGAAAAAGTTAGACGAGCATTTCGGCAAAATAGCAGTAGTAATAAATAACCAGTCCGCAAGCCTTGATAAACTATCTGCTACTATTTATAATCATTCCAGGACGATTAATAGCCAAAACCAGGTACAACAAAGGAATAATCAGAAGCTATTGAAATTAATCTCCCTGTATTCGGAGCTTGCCACTTGCGGAGTAATGGACGGCAAGCGGAAAGAGAGCCTAAGAGCCGAGATTAACGACCTGATAAACGAGTAACCCATGAATATAGATTTCCCGCCACCGTCCAAAGGCACATATAATAATGCAGGCAGTAGCCGAAAGCTGGCAAACTACCTCGAACATGAAGATATGGAACGTATGGAACAGGGAATTTATACCGAAGGTTTTTTCAACCTGACAGATGATAATATCTACAAATCACAAGTTATAAAAGACATAGATAGTAATATCGGTCAGCTATTAAAGACAGAAGCCAAGTTTTATGCTATCCATGTCAGCCCATCAGAAAAGGAACTTCGGGCAATGGGAACTACCGAACAGGAACAAGCCGAAGCCATGAAACGGTATATCCGTGAAGTGGTTATTCCCGAATATGCTAAGAATTTCAACAAAGGACTATCGGCAGAGGATATAAAATTCTACGGAAAAACACATTTCAGCCGGGACAGGTCGAACAATGAACTGAATATGCACTGTCATTTGATTGTCAGCCGTAAAGACCAATCTAATAAAAAGAAACTATCTCCGCTAACCAACCACAAGAATACCAAGAAAGGAACGGTTAAAGGCGGTTTTGACAGAAAGAACCTATTTCAACAGGCAGAACAAGGATTTGATAAGTTATTTGGCTACGAACGGAAGCTAACCGAATCTTTTGAATATTATAATGCGATGAAGAACGGCAGTATCTCCGACCAACTTGAAATACAGGAACGCCAGATTTCCGATGAAAGGAAAAATACAGATATGCAAACAGGATTGTATGCAGATAAGCAGGACGAACCGAATGAAAACAAGGTTACATATAAACAAGACGACAACCTTTCAAATATACAGTCTGTAAATCAAGAAAATAAGAAAGAAGATAAGCAATCTGTCAATCTCCCTGATTTGGGTTTATCCTCTGCGTTGGGCTTGCTTACTCCTGAACTTAACAACAGCGAGGAGCAGCAAATGCCAATGAAGAAAAAAAAGAAGAAGCCCAAACGAGGATTTCGGCAAGGATAATCCATTTTATATTTGTGAAACAAGGTATATTTCAAGCCAGAAACAGCAATGCCAAGCCCTTCGAGTTTTAGAAGATTTCTTCCTTTTCGCTCACGAAAAGAGTAAATCTCCTAAAAGCATTGCTTTATTCAGCCTTTCCATAAGAGGAGTGTTTAACAAATCTAAAAAGGGAAAAACTAAGCAGCTTTTGCTATGATTGCTAGAGCCCAATCAAGCCCAGAGCTTTTTAAGCAAAATTTCACCGCAGCGGAAAATTCTGATTTTCTAGAACACATTTCCCAAAGTATTTTAATTAATTGACCTATTTCATTCTTTCTTGAAATATCAAAATTTTGATTTTGCAATGTTAGTAGTCTATTAATTCTAATAATCAAACCATTAGCTCTACTATATTTATCCTTTCTTACGTCTATTAATGTAGCAGCATTAAGATTAAGCCTTTTAATTGAATAGCTTACTTTTTTGAAGTTACGAGATTGTGTATCAATAGACTTAGGTTCTACCAATCCTTCATTAGTAAATGCTAACTCATCGGGATCATCTATATCAATGGGATCTAATAAAAGTATATCCTCATTTTCACAAACATCTCCATAATTCAATGCTCTATTTGCTATAACATGAAAATACGATTTCTTACGAACATTGGGTGCAGGACCAGCAAATCTATAATTGAGCCAATCGAAAGCTAACCACCAATATCCAGATGTAGTTTTATTATTTTCATCTATCACTTCTTTTTTCGGTCTAAAATGATCAACATGGCAATGAGCTGCAGCATTAATAGATTCTGTATACCAACATTTATTATTACTAAGTGCAGCAAGGTGTTCTTTAAGTTCCTTCCATAAATTTTCATTTTTATCAATAATAATGTTTCTAGCAGCTTCATCTTTGGCTGCTATTAACTCTTGGGTTATGGCATCAGCTCTATTAATCCAGTCTTGAGAAGGGGGATTATTTTCTAAATCTATATATATCATTCTTCAGAGCTTTTTATAATTTCATCCAATATATCCAGAGCTATTCTATTTTGATTGTCTCTTTCTTCAGGTGAGGTTACATGTAAATCGAAATCTTCTCTTTGTGATATTGCAATAATGAACTTTTGATATAAGGGGTCTCTGTCTGTTGTATTAATTCCAAGTTTAGATAAATTATGGAATAATTCAGTAAGTCTCTCTTTTTCCTGAACACTTAATCCCGTAGTATCCTGTTTAGAAATTAATTCATTTCTTTCTTGTAAATCTTCGAGAGTATTATGATCTAACGTGCTTGGCAAATTGAATAATTCGCTCGTAAGAATTCCCGCGACTCCTAAGCCTTTAGGGTCAAAATCAGGTTGAAAAGTCTCCACTTTTTGGTATTCTTTTCCATTCTCATCAATATCCTTTACAGTTTGAAAGATGCGAATTTCTTCTTTAGTTAAACCTCCGATCACTAATGGATCATGTGTAGTCATCAGAATTTGGCTTGTCTCCTTTTCCTTTGGTTTTGCCTCTCGAACAATGTCATGTAAAAGATTCATATAACTCCATTTCCATAATGGATTTAAGTGAGTGTCAGGTTCGTCCAACAGTATAAGAGATTCTTCTTCTTTCGTAAATCTTAAAAGCCCTAAAACAGTAAGTAACTGTTGTTCTCCTTCAGAAAGCTCTTTAAAAGTAATATCTCCATTTACATTACGTTTCTTAACTTTTACTCTTACTTCCTGAATTAAGTCAGAAATATATGTGCTTTCCAAACTCTTAAAAAATCCTGCATTATTACCATATTTCTTCGCTATTTGTTGCAGTTTATCTTGATTAGAAATGTATAAATATAAATGTTCTTGTTTTTGGTCTCGCCTAAAATCAAGCCTTACTTTCTCTTCGTATACGAAAGGAGCCATAGATGCATCCCAGAGTTCGCTGAGAAAGTTTCGAACTACTCCCTTAGCTCCCCAAAAATCAAAAGGATTCTTATTTTTCTTATCCCATATTGGTTTTTTAAAAACAAATAACATGGATTCTAATCCCAATATTCCCAAATAATCCTCCATAAACTTAGCTACTTTGGAATCTGAAAATGAGTAAAAAGCCATCAACACAAAATAGCTATGGATTAGCCTTGCATAGAAAAAGGGTCTTTGCTCTGGAATATTATCACTCTTAATAAGCTCCTCGTAAAACCGTCTTTGATGGGGGTCGAAATGCTCTAATAATCTATTGCTAACGCCAGAATAATATGAGAAAACATATTTGGGTAAGTATTTCGCTTTATTTCTTTTAACTTCAGCTTTTGAAACAATTGTTGAATAAACGATTCCTTCATCAGTCTTTTCGCCAAGAAACAACCCATACTTATTTTGTATATCTGGTCCTCCATTGACTTTAATTAAGTTGCCATTGCATTTGTATTCAATTGAGTAATTGAAGCTGGTTTGTTGTTCTAGATCTAAGTCCCGAAAGATGATGACTAACGCTTCTAAAAAATTAGATTTCCCTGCTGCATTTTGACCTAGCAGAACAGTGTGCCACTCGTTCTCATCAATATTAATGGAAAAGTTTCGAAGATTTTTAAATTCCTCTATATAAACCTTATCTATTCTCATACTAATTCAAGATAACCTTTTTCGTTTACTACTTCCTTTATTGTTCTATCAATTTCGACTTTCTTTTTTAAGTCGCTATAAAATTTATCAATACTTTCACTAATATTTTTGTCGTCAAAATATTTTGACATTTTCCAAAGATCTTCAGCATGTAGTTTGCCATGCACTTTTAATAAGTCTATTAATTCCATAAAAGTAGTTTTACTATCATATTTTACTTTCCGAGAAGATTGCTTTTTCAAATTTTCAAGAAACTCATCTTTATATGAAAATGTATTTTCTAGGCCTAATAAATCACATAAGAAAGATTGCATAAGTTTTTCCAAATATTTTTTATTTATTCGAATTTCATTTGCAATCTTGTCGCAATATAATTGCAGCTTCTTGACTTTTTTAACTATTTCATTTTGTTCTTCAAATGGGGGAATAGGAAAACTCATTAGATCTATATCTCTTCTAGAAACATTTTTCATAGAGTCACTGGTTCCTGACGCCACCTTGGAATAATACAGCCTCGCATACGGACTATTATTTGAAATATTTATATATTCTTTATTAATGAATTCTGAAATAGTTACTCTTAAAGTTTTATCATTGAGAAGAAGTTTACTCCTTACATTTTCGATTACAATAACACTTCTTGCTACTAATTCAGTTGTGTTGGCTCGCGTGAGAATAAAATCTCCTGCTTTTATTTCTTTTTCAACAAATGGAATTACATTTATTGGAAGCTTTTTATTTTCTTGCTCTTGAAAAATTCCCCAAGATATTGCACTTATTTTTATTACACCCCACTGATCATCCTCTGCAGGATAAGGTAAACACTTGGGACTTTTTCCAGCTTCTATATCGTTGTATATATATCGAAATTCACTCCAAACCCAGCTTGGTGGAATTTCAAATGGAATTTCTCCACTAATACTATTTCTGTATTGTCCGTTCTTTATTTTATTTCCTTGAGCATATACTTTTTTACTAACTGAAATCCTTTTCAACAATTCATTAGCGGGCTCAACATTAGGATTCAGTGTGCGCCATTGTGCAGTTAATTTGCCTTGAACAGCATCATTAAGAATTGATTTGCGAAGTTGTGTTAAGTTTTCTTCTTGAAAATTCAACTCTCCTAATAATTTATCATTTTTTATTTCCGCCTTTTTTATTTCATTCAACACCTTTCTTTGCTCCTCTTTATCAGGTAGATAAATATCTAATTCAAAGATTTGTCTTGGTTGGATTCTTTTTGAACCAACACCTTTCGCCAATACCTCTAGTTTTGCATAGAAATGACCTTTTTTGAAGAAATAGTAAATCCATTCAGGGTAGCAGGATTCATCTACATCAAAGGTTGGAATATCAGAGCTAGACTCATAACCATCTAATTCTTCAGGTATTATCCCAAAAGCACCTTTGTGTAGATTTTGTTTACCATAAATGAATTGTCCTGCTTTCCTTATATAATACTTTGTAGCACCTTCTTTATCATTTGACTTTGGTCTTTTTTCCACTCCAAGCATGTTTAGTCGTACTCTAAGGCGCTTGTCTGTGTCTGGCTTTTCAGAAGCTACTTTAGACTCAGCTAACAATGATCCTAATTTTACTTTTCTCCATTCTTTCATAAAAAAGCCTTTTTAATCTCATTGATCAACTCTTTACTTCTAATAATCGAATCTTCTATTTTTTCAATTAATACTTCAATCGATTCTGTTTTTTCAAGTTCATTTTGAATCGGATTTTTACTATCAAGGTTATAATTAGATGCGATTATTGAATCAATATTAACTTTCCAAGCGAATTCATTTTCCTCTCTTTGAAACCACCATTTTCTTATTCGATCAAAATCATCAATAATTATTGTTCTATTCTTATTGAAATTTTTCACATTATTAGGTATGGGCATTTCGTAATACCAAGTGTCTTTCGTTGCCTTTCCTTTTTCAAAAAACAGCAGATTTGTTTTAATTGAAGTATAAGGATTAAAAACTCCATTTGGCAATCTTATAATTGTATGCAAATTGCATTTTTTTAGAAGCTCTTCCTTGATCTTAGTCTTGATTCCGTTTCCATACAATGACCCATCTGGTAGTACAACCGCAGCTCTACCATTTTTCTTTAGAATCTTAATAATCAAAGCTAAAAATAAGTCTGCTGTTTCTTTTGTGCGAAATTCTTCAGGAAAGTTTTTTTCCGTTCCATCTTCTTCTTGACCTCCAAATGGTGGGTTTGAAAGCACAATGTTCACCTGATTTTTTGCATTCCAACTATCATAAGGCATTGATAATAGATTCCCTCTTGTTATAGCAGGCTTTTCAATTCCATGCAGAATTAGATTAGTTGTACAAAGTAAGTGTGGTAATGGTTTCTTCTCAATACCCCTAATAGATTCCTGAATTTTTAGCGACATTCTATCGAATTTTTTTTGTGAAGACAAAATATCCAGACTGCAGGTCAAGAAACCTCCCGTACCACATGCAGGATCCAATATACTTTCTCCTATTTGAGGATTTATCATCTCCACCATGAATTGGGTCACTGCTCGTGGTGTGTAAAATTCGCCAGACGAGCCTGCACTTTGAAGTTCTTTTAAGATAGATTCATAGATTTCATTAAAAACGTGTATCTCCTTATTACTACTTGAAAAATCTATTTTATTAATTTCATTGACAACTTGTCTGAATAGATTTCCGCTTTTCATGTAATTATAAGTGTCGTTGAAAACAGACTTTATAATTACAGATTGATCCGTATCTGTGGGATGTATCGCTTTAAGTACAGGAAAAAGTTCTTCATTAATAAACTCAATTAATTCATCACCAGTAAGTCCATTTTCGTCTGCAGCCCAATTTTGCCATTTCAATCTTTCAGGAATAGGACTTTTGTAATCTTTTCTTGATATTTTCCACTCTTCTTCTTTATCTGCAAAAATCTTCATAAAAAGCATCCATACCATTTGAGAAATACGTTGGGCATCTCCATCAACCCCTTCATCCTTTCTCATGATATTCCGAATGGATTTTATTATAGTTGTAATATTCATTTTATGCTGATGTATTTTTAAAAATTACATATCTTCCAACGACAAACAAACCATCTCAACCTGATACTTGAGCAACAACTTATTTTTTAGATGCTCAACCTTTGCAGTCAATAACTTAGGTTTGAAATTCTTCTTTTGCCGTTTTACTTCGGCTACTACTGCTTGGTTTTTCTCCAATTTCAAGGCAACAATATCTATTTCATTCTGATTGCCTTTAGGCTCCCACCATGAACCGATAGTACGGTATTGGAAACTTTCGGCAAACTGTTGTTTGAAGTATCTTTCCAACATAATACCAGAATAAGTCGGATAGTCGGATTTGATGATAGCCTGTAAACCAATAAAGTTCTTTATCTCTATCAGTGAGCGATGACGGTCGAAATAATTGAACCAAAAACGGATAAAGTTATCCTGTATTTCGTATCGGACAGCTTGACTGCCTTCTTTTGCCAATATTGGACGTTGGCGAACAATGATATTGTAGTCCTCTATCAATCGCTTGATTTGTCCACCAATGCTTTTATCTCCTAATGCAGCTTCTATTTCGGGTTGTGTATTGATACCTCCCGAGATGGCACTTAGGATAGAGAAGTAGGTCGCATAATTTTTTCCGAACTCTTCTATCAATAGGTTTTTCCCTTCATCGGTAAATGGAGAGTTTTCCCGAACCATAAATGAAATCATTTCGTCTATACTCAATGTGATGTTATCGCAAAATAACTCAACATACTTGGGAACTCCACCTGTAAAGGTATAGAGCGCAAGTAAGTCATCATTGGTGTAATTGGGATTATAATCACGCATAATTTCTTTTAGCGTGGTCAAATCGAATGCCGATAGCTTGATGATATTGTCCGCTCTGCCAAATAGAGGTTCTTTATTGTTTTGGAATATTTTCTGCATCAACGAATAGATAGAGCCGGATACAATCAAATTCATTTTGGATTTCTTCCGATAGCTATCCCATATATTCTGCATATCGCTATATACCGATTCATTAATGTTATAGAACTCCTGAAATTCGTCAATAATCAAATTAAACGATTTTTGCGAAGCCAATTCCATTAAATATTGGAATAAAGACCTGAATGTACGGATTTCCGAAGGAACGAAAGTATCAAGCGATTGACTGATGATCGGGATAAACTCCGAACAAAGCGTTGCCTCGCTTTTGCGACCAACAAACAGATAGACAGTCGGTAAGCCTTCAACCGACTTCATAATAAGGCTAGTTTTGCCAATCCTTCTTCTTCCAGTTACTACTGTTAGACGGGAATGGTCACTGAACGATAAATTTTGTATTCGTTGCAACTCTGCCAACTCGCTTATTCTGTTATAAAACTTCATGCTTTTTGTTATTGTTACGCTCGTAACAGTTACGGCAGTTACAAAGATAGAGAAAAGTTTGGATATGCAAAGTTATCTTTCTCAATTTTTAAGTTTATAGATGCCGATTTCAGAAACGAAAACACCTTTCTACCGCGCAAGTCAACTAAATGAGTAGAGGAATATATTGGGAGTGATTTGCTTAGCAAGTTAGTGATAAAAGCCTCTTTTGTTTTGTGCGCAAAACAGAAACAGCATATTTTTGTCTTGTGGACAGAACGGAAGTGTCCTCAATTCATCTCAATACTTTAATTTTGTTTCTATTATGCACTATTTTTGCTGCATAACAGAAATAAAAAGGACTAATTGCTTTAAGTTTTAGGCAAATGATGGATTGATTTAATATTCTTTCGTAACTTTGTAAAAGAAATCATGCTAATAGCGAGCAGAACGATGAAAAATAATCGTGTGCTAAATCGTGTGGGATTCCAAATTTAAGAAAACATAAAAGGTTGACTATCAATAGAGATACAAATAAGGTTCTCTTTCTGGTGGCACCATTTAAGAAAAGCAGCAAAGTAAAATAAATCCCTGAAACATAAACAGTTTCAGGGATTTTCTTTTTAGGACACCCCATAAAAACGGCAAAAAACGGCCATTTATAGAACATTTCTCTTTATTCATTCATATCTTTTTATTTTGGCAAAAAAAGTAAACGAAACAGCATCTAATATGCTGATTTTCGAAATTTTGCATACCGACAAACTCGTTTCATTTTCTTAATTTTGAACCATTAAAAAAGAGGTATTATGAAGCAAGAAATCAGCATTTAATTTCTCGATCAGAAATAATCCTAACTGATTATAATTGGGCAAAGATATTTCCATTGGACAGACATCAAATATAGGAAATACGACAAATAATATATTGCGACCTACATAGAACTTACAAGCTGTCTTGGGATAAGTTTTTATATTCAGTATCTTTAGTCCGAAAATCAACACTTTCTTCACTACAACAACACCGAGATGAATATAGAAGAACTTCGAGAATATTGTCTTTCGTTGAAAGAGGCAACCGAATATATGCCGTTTGAAGATGAATATCTTATTTTCAGGATATTCGACAAATGGTTTGCCATAATCCCATTAAACGATCCGGTATTGAAGATAACCGTAAAATGTGACCCTTCGGAAGCCATCGACTTACGGGAACGCTATTATAGTGTAGAACCGGCCTGGCATTTTAACAAGAAATTCTGGAACAGCATCACGCTTAATGGCGATATGAACGACGAAACCGTAAAACATTGGATTCGTCACTCTATAAAAGAAGTACTAAAAAAGCTCCCCAAGAAAACACAATCGGAATATCTGGAAAACTATTCACTCTAAGTTGTTTTAAATTAAGTATAAGAACATGAAAGTAATCATCACAGGTTCAACCGGAATGGTAGGCGAAGGTGTTCTGTTAGAATGCCTCATGAACTCCGCCATAAAAGAAATACTGATCGTAAACCGCAGACCATATGAAGGGAAAAAAAATCCCAAACTCACCGAATTGATAGTTCCCGACTTTCTCGATCTCGAAGGAGTAAAAGAACAATTGAAAGGATATGATGCCTGTTTCTACTGTGCCGGAAAAAGTTCGGTAGGAATGAACGAACAGGATTACACCCATATCACCTACGATACGGTCATTTGTTTCGCAGAAACTATCCTATCCCTCAATCCCGGCATGACCTTCTGCCATGTTTCCGGAACAAGTACCGACAGCACAGAAAAAGGGAAAGTCATGTGGGCGCGCGTTAAAGGGAAAGCAGAAAACGACCTGATGAAACTCCCTTTCAAAGCCGTATATAACTTCCGCCCCGCACTGATGAAACCCACAACCGGGCAAATATACCTAAACGGTTATAACAAAATGTATCCCGCTTTATATCCTGTATTGCGTTTATTCATGCCAGGCAAGGCTTGCACAATGCAAGAAATCGGGCAAGCCATGATTAACGGCGTTCTGAGAGGTTACCCCAAACACATTCTGGAAGTAAAAGACATAAAACAATTGGCGAAAAAATAATCATTTCGTGATTAATAAAGAACCAAAAAGAAAAACAGTGTGAACCAAAAAGAACATTAATAGCGAATAAAATCACCTATCTTTGCATGAAGAAAACAATTCCCTGCAAAGTATGAAGAAATATATAAAAGTCCCCACCGCATTAATCTGTGACACCGCCTGCCAAAGTACGCTGTTATTAGACGGTTGCTCCGTTATCGAATCCTGTGTTCATACGCTAAACGGAACGGGAACCATGTTTCTTGAAGAGCATCTCTTATTCCTTGTACTTGAGGGACAGTTTATTATGCACCACGGCAAACAGACGTATACAGTGAATAAGAACGAAATGATTCTATTAAAGAAGGCCACCTCGGTGAAGTATGAAAAGACCGGCGATCCGGACAATGATAATATATCCGAATGCATAATGTTCTGCCTGAAAGATGACCTGATAAAAGAGTTTCTCACTATGGCAAACGTAAAGATTCCCCGCACGGAAGAAGAAATAAAAACATCGGTTTACCCGATGGATGAATGTTTGATTGCCTTTGGCCGCTCTCTCGACCCTTATTTTAAATGCCCCACATCGGTAGACCCCGGACTACTCCGTCTGAAAATAATGGAACTATTGTATGACATATCCCTATCCAATAAAAATATGTTCATCCAGTTGCTTCAATTCAGGCAACCGGCACGTATGGATATCCGAAAAGTGGTAGAGCAATACTATGCCACACCCGTCACCCTGCCCGAGTTGGCCTATCTTTCCGGACGCAGCCTTTCCAGTTTCAAACGCGACTTCCAGCTACTCTACAATATGCCTCCTGCCCGATGGATAAAAGAAAAACGACTGGAGAAGGCCAGGGAAATGATTCAAAACACCGCAATACCTGTCAATGAAATAGGCTATTCCATGGGCTTCGAAAACATATCCCATTTCTCACGTATCTTCAAAGAATATTACGGTCAATCACCAACCGACTATCGTCAACCCGTCAGATTGGACTGAATAGAACAAAACTTTGAACCATATAGTAAATTTCATGGATAGAACATGCCTTAATTTTGCATCAAACAAACTATCAAAGATAAACATATGGATAAGAAAAGAATTTTAGTCATCACAGGAAGCCCGAGAAAGAACGGCAATAGTGATCTATTGGCAGAAGCCTTTATTGAAGGAGCCTTACAGGCAGGGCATACAGTCGATCGTTTCGATAGCGGTCGCAAGAAAGTCAGAGGCTGCATAGCCTGCGACAAATGCTTCACCCGCGGAACAGCATGTGCTGTAAAAGATGATTTTGATGAAGTAGCACCCCTGATCGCACAAGCCGATACGCTGGTGTTCAGTTCACCACTATATTATTTTGCTTTTCCGGCACAGCTGAAGGGCGTGATAGACCGGCTCTACTCTTTCAATTCAAGCCCTGAACCACTAAAGATAAAAGAAACAGTTTTGCTCGCCTGCGGAGAAACATCAGACCTCACCGACTTTGAAGGCATGACCAAAACATACGAAAAGATAGCCTCATACTTAACCTGGAAAGACCGTGGACAATTACTTGTTCCCGGAGTCTATGACAAAGGTGATATAAACACCAAGGGACAAGACTATCTTAAATCAGCCAAAGAACTCGGGCTTACGATGTAAGGAAAAAGGAGAAGGGAACAAGGAATAAGGAATAAGAATTTTCTATTTCCTATCTCCTATTTCCTTGTTCCGATCTCCTTTAAATCCCTATCTTTGGGGAAAAACAAGAGCACAACTATGGCAGAGCCCTTTAAAAACATGTACAACGAGCAGTTCTTAGACCTGTTCACGAAAGACTTAAAGCTCGTTATCCCCGACTTGGATGTCCGTGCATTTGTATCGCAGGTAATGGACGATGACTGGGAAAACAGAGAACTCAAACAACGTACCGCGCATATTGCAACAGTACTGAAAACGTTCTTATCGGCAGACTATAAAGATGCCATCGCCAAAATACTCGAACTACTGGATCGTATAGAACCCCGATACCCCCATTGTTTCACGATAGACGATACCAAGTATGGTTTATTGTTAGAGTACGGAGGGATTCTGGATAATTACATAGAACAATATGGATTGGACGATTACGAAACCTCTGTTAAAGCGATAGAGCGGATCACCCAGTTCACAAGCTGTGAATTTGTTACCCATCAGTTTATTGTCAAATATCCCGACGCAATGATGGCGCAAATGCTCGTTTGGTCGAAGCACGAACATTGGGGAGTAAGGCGGCTTGCATCAGAAGGTTGCCGTCCGCGTCTACCCTGGGCTATGGCTT
>JAJDIA010000120.1 GCA_030266465.1 Parabacteroides sp. OttesenSCG-928-G21
GTGGTATTTTGCTGTTAATATGGGGGACATACACGGCGATGCAGACAGATGTAGATGTATTTCCGGATCTGAACGCGCCAACCGTGGTTATTATGACGGAAGCCAGTGGGCTGGCACCGGAAGAAGTGGAGCGTCTGGTCTCTTTCCCGATCGAAACGGCAGTCAACGGGGCGATGAATGTGCGCCGCGTACGCTCTTCTTCCACCACCGGGTTTTCCGTTGTGTGGGTAGAGTTTGACTGGGGAATGGATATCTATAAGGCACGCCAGATTGTGTCGGAAAAACTGTCTGTTGTTAATGAATCTTTGCCGGAGAATGTAGGGCGGCCAACGCTAGGTCCGCAGTCATCCATCCTGGGTGAGATTATGATTATCGGACTGACGGCGGAATCGACCTCGCTGCTTGATCTGCGAACGATTGCCGACTGGACATTTCGTCCGCGCTTGCTGTCGACCGGAGGTGTGGCGCAGGTAGCCGTAATCGGCGGGGATGTGAAGGAATACCAGATTCTGCTTGATCCGGGACGCATGAAACATTATGACGTAACACTGGACGAAGTGCTGGCGGCCAGTCAGCAGATGAACCAAAACGCGAATGGCGGTGTACTCTATCAACATAGCAACGAATACATCATTCGGGGAATACTTTCCACAGCAGATGTAGACGAGATCGGCAAAGGAGTGGTGAAAACCGTGAATACAGTCCCCATTCTACTGGAAGATATTGCAACGGTGCAGATCGGCAGCAAATCGCCAAAGCTGGGGACAGCCTCCGAGCGTGGCAAACCTGCCGTGTTGATTACCGTAACGAAGCAACCGGAAACGAGTACCATCTTGCTGACCGAACAATTAGACGAGGTGATTACCGACATCCAAAAGAGTCTGCCGGCGGATGTTAAAGTTTCGGCGGATATCTTCCGTCAGAGTGATTTCATTGACAACTCAATCAACAACGTGAAGAACAGCCTTATCGAGGGAAGTATCTTCGTGGTGATCATCCTCTTTATCTTCCTGATGAATGTCCGGACGACGGTAATCTCGTTGGTGGCATTGCCGCTTTCGTTGATTGTCTCGATTCTGGTGTTGCATTATATGGGTCTGACGATTAATACGATGAGTTTGGGAGGGATGGCTATCTCTATCGGATCGCTCGTCGACGACGCGATTGTCGATGTGGAGAATGTATTTAAGCGATTACGCGAAAACAAAGCGCTGCCGCCTGCGGAGCAACGAGGCACGATCGAGGTGGTGTACGAGGCTTCCCGTGAGGTACGTATGCCGATCCTGAACTCCACGCTGATTATTGTGGTGAGCTTCGTGCCGCTGTTTTTCCTGAGCGGAATGGAAGGGCGTATGCTGGCACCGCTGGGAATTGCGTTTATTGTGGCCTTATTTGCCTCTACTATTGTTGCACTGACGATCACGCCGGTGTTATGTAGCTATCTGCTCAACCGGAAGAACAGCGATGCGAAGGATTTCCAGGAATCTGTCGTTGCCCGCAAGTTAAAGGAATGGTACGGACAGGTGTTGAACGCAGCTATTAAGTATAAGTATATCGTTTTGGGAGGTACGATCGCACTGTTTATCGGAGCGTTGATTATTTTCTCTTCGCTGGGGAGAAGTTTCCTGCCGCCCTTTAATGAGGGTTCGTTTACGATCAATATCAGCACCTTGCCAGGTATCTCTCTGGAAGAATCCGACAAGATAGGCAGGCAGGCGGAGTTGTTACTATTACAGATTCCCGAGATAAAGACCGTAGCCCGGAAAACAGGACGCGCCGAATTGGATGAGCATGCACTTGGTGTGAATGAGTCGGAGATCGAGGCGCCGTTCGTGCTTAATAAACGGAGTCGCGACGACGTGATGAATGATGTACGGGAAAAACTTTCTTCCATCAGTGGGGCGAATATAGAGATTGGGCAACCTATCTCTCACCGCATCGACGCGATGTTATCGGGGACGGAAGCGGCGATTGCAATCAAATTGTTCGGAACGGAGTTAAATCAGATGTTCCAGATCGGTAATCAGATCAAGAGTGCCATTCAAGAGGTGGAAGGTGTTGTCGACCTGAATGTGGAGCAGCAGATCGAACGCCCACAGCTTACCATCACACCGCGACGCGAGTTGCTGGCAAAATATGGCATTACACTTCCGGAGTTTGAAGAGTATATCAATGTCATGTTTGCCGGAGAGGTGGTCAGCCAGGTGTATGACGACGGGAAGTATTTTGACCTGACCGTAAAATCAACGGACGAGAGTCGTGACGGTATGGAAATGATCGGCGACCTGATGATTGACGGAGCCAGCGGCAAAATCCCTTTGAGTTACGTTGCCGACATACGATCCACAACAGGGCCAAACACCATCAACCGGGAGAATGCACAACGCAAACTCGTCATCAGCTCCAACGTTTCAGGGCGTGACCTAAGGGGTGTCGTAAATGATATCCAAGCAATTATAGAGAAAGAAATCGTCTTACCGGAAGGCTATCATATCGAATTCGGCGGACAGTTTGAAAGTGAACAGGCAGCCAGCCGTACGTTGCTCTTTACCTCGATGATGTCGCTACTGGTTATTTTCTTGTTACTGTTTAATGAATTCAAAAATGCGAAAGAGAGCGGAATCATTATGATTAACCTGCCGCTGGCATTGATTGGGGGCGTCGTTATTCTTTGGATTACCCGCGGAGAAATCAGTATCCCAGCCATTATCGGGTTTATCTCGTTGTTTGGGATTGCTACGCGAAACGGAATGTTGCTAGTAAGCCGCTACAAACACCTGTTAAGCGAAGGGAAAGAGTTGAAAGAGGCTATCTTCCAGGGTTCGCTGGACCGTTTGAATCCGATTATCATGACAGCTCTTACCTCTGCCCTGGCATTGATTCCGCTGGCATTCAAAGGAAGTCTGCCGGGAAATGAGATCCAGAGCCCAATGGCTATCGTTATTCTGGGAGGTTTATTAACATCCACCTTCCTGAATGGATTCATTATTCCGATCGTTTATCTCTTAATGAATAGAAACAAATTAAAAGCATGAAAACGATGAAGAAAATCATATATATCCTATCTGTTGTTGGTCTATCGACCTTTGTCTCAGCACAAACGGCTCAGGAGGTTACTTCGATTCAGCAAGTGCTGCAACTGATTGAAGCGAATAGTAAGGAACTACAAGCCAACAACCAGCTAATGACTTCACAAAAACTGGAAGCAAAGGCAGAGAATAACCTGCCTGATCCCTCCGTGAACTATTCACATCAGTACGGAAACAAATCAGGCATGGGATTTGAAGGAGAATTGGAAGCAACGCAATCGTTTGATTTCCCGACAGTGTATTATCAACGTAATAAATTGTCGAAAATCAAAGCGGAAAATCTGGATCAGCAACAGGCTGAATTACGTCAACAGGTTTTATTGAATGCAAAAGAAATCTGTTTAGACCTTATCCTGCTTAAGCAACAAAATCAGTTGTTAAACGATCGGCTGACTAACGCGGAAAGGTTGTCGGAATCATATGCAAGACGTCTGGAAACAGGCGATGCCAATATTCTGGAAACAAATAAAATTGACCTGGAATTACTGAACGTAAAAACAGAAGTGCGCCGGAATAATGCGGCAATTCTCCAGAAACAAAAGGAACTTACCGCACTCAATGGCGGAGAAGAGATCAACTTCACACAGTCATCTTATATCGACCGGGAAGAGGTTCCTTCGTTTGATGAACTCATAAGCGAAGTACAAACTTACGACCCGCAACTTTTGGTGCTGAAAAGCGAGCAGTCAGCGGCAGAAAGGAATATAAGTGTCAACAAATCACAATGGCTTCCGGAACTGGAACTCGGCTATCGGTTGAATACAGCTACCGGTGGTGAACGCTTCAATGGCTTTATCGTCGGTATGAGTATCCCTTTGTTTTCCAATCGGCATAATGTAAACAAGGCGAAAGCCGAAAAGCTCTATTCGAGCCTGAAATATGAAGATACCTATACAAAGGTGGAAAATGATCTGTACCAACTGTATAATCAATCCATGAGTCTGAAAGAGTCGATGAATGAATACGACAAACTGCTTAAAAACCAGAATAATATTTCATTGCTTAATCGCGCTCTTGAAGCCGGACAGATTTCAATCATTGAGTATTTTGTTGAAGTCACCTCCTTATACGATAGTATGGAAAACTTCATGCAGGTAGAAAGTGATTACCAAAAGGCTATAGCCCAGCTATTAAAGCATAGGCTTTAAAATAACATGAACTAAAAGGGTGTATCGAAATCACTTTTGATACACCCTTTTTTGTTGATAAAATGTCTTATAATCCTTCCATTTTTTAAATACAAAACACCGGAATACAAAAAAACAAAATGCTACAAAAACAGGCTATTCAATAACATTTTTTCCAACTATCAACCTTTCAGCTAACACGTACTTTTGCAAAAACTGAAGAAATAAGAGAGAAAATCAACGATTTTGTCATGTCGACATAGCAAAATCGCCTTTTTTTAC
>JAJDIA010000121.1 GCA_030266465.1 Parabacteroides sp. OttesenSCG-928-G21
TTCATCAATTTTCATCAAAGTGCGCGTTAGTGAAAAAGCCTGTTTTTTGAAAATATGTCAGGAAATAGTATTATTTGATGACATATTGTATGGAATCAGTTTGTTCCCTTTTTGCGCTTTATAATACATCACTCCGGCAAGGATCAGGCAGATGATGATGGTATGTACGGCGGCTTCCGGTCCGAAGGCTCCTCCGGTCAACCATTCCGGTCCGGTGATTTCACTTGAAAACAGATGGTATCCCATGTCTGTTCCCGAGACTTCGGCACCGAAAATGGGCCCTTGTGTGAAATTCCACGCCATGTGTAAGAATATAGGAAACCATAGGTTGCGCGTCAAAACATAGCAAACACCCAGTAAAATACCGGCCTCCAAAGCGATGGCGACGGATGAAAAAACAGTTGCCCCCGGATTCCATGCGTGGGCAAACCCGAATAATAGCGCGGAAATTAACAGGGAAATAACAGTTCCTAGCTTCTCTTCGACTAACCTGAAAATTAATCCACGGAAAAGTATTTCTTCCCACACACCGGTGGTGATATTTGAGAAAAAGGGAATGGCTAATACACTTATCGGGTTTACTTCAGTGATTTTGTAGCCGCCAAAGAGGTATATCACAGCAATAACTAAGGCCTGAATGGCAAATCCCACTAAGAAACCTAATGAGGCGTAACGCGGAAAACTTTTCAGACTTAATTCGGTGATAGTCCTGTTTTCGTAATATTTGAATAACAGTATATAAGTGAGTAATAGTAAGCAGGATATAAACAGATCGGCTATGATAGAGATTAAAGGACTATCGCCGACAAGAGGCGTTAGTAGTTTACGCATCGGGATTTGTGTACCCAATAGCATTACTGTCAGGATTACGATGATCCCGATGATTAACCGGGTGAAAGGTGCGTGAAGGATTCCCTTCCATGTGATTTTTGTTTTCATCTGATTAGTTGTTTGTTATACAGTTATTCCCATTTTTTTCATTAGGAAGGAGGCATTCATGTTTTGCGCAATTCCCTCCCGGAGCAGATAAGAAAACGAGAGGGTGTCTTCTTTTATATCGGCTTCGAACCGGTAATTTTTTATTGCCTGCGGGAATTCATTTTCCAAATTCCCTAGCTGAAGATCATGCGTAGCGATAATCCCACTGGCATTAAAGGAGACCAGTTGCTTCATTAAAGCGATAGATCCTTTTTGTTTATCGAGTGAGTTTGTTCCTTTTAAGATTTCATCCAGAATGATGAAAAGCTCTTCGCCTGATTTTAAGCGGTCGATAATCATTTTCAATCGTTTTAATTCAGCGAAGAAATAGGATTCATTACTCACTAAAGAGTCGGAAGTTCTTAGGCTGGTAACAAGCTGTGCCGGATATAAGCAAAGTTTTTCAGCGCAAGCCGGAGCGCCGATACAGGCCAGCAGAAAATTCACACCGATTGTTCGCAGATAGGTGCTTTTCCCGGCCATATTAGCCCCTGTAATGATAAGGAAGGAGGGGTTTTGAGCGATCCGGATATCATTTTTTACACATACATTCCGTGGTATTAACGGATGTCCCAATCCTTGTCCTTCTATATTGAAGTAATGATCAGCTATTTCCGCATAGGTATAGTCCGGATGATTGAAAGCGAATGTGGCAAGGGAACAAAAGGCGTCAAATTCGGCTAAGGCCTCAAACCATTTCGGAATGATATTGATATGTTTTTGTTGCCATTTTTCTAATAACAGGGCATGACGAATATCACGCAAATAAAAAACATTCAACAGAATACCGGCAAAGCTGCCCCGTTGATCCAGTCCGCCGATATAGCCGGATAGCTGCTTTATGCTGTGAGAGGCAGATAAAGCACTTGAATGGGCGGATAGTTTGTTTTGTATTTGCAGCAGTTCTTCGGCATGAAAAGATTGTGTTTCAATACATTTCATTAAATCGGCATAAGTCCTGAAAATCCGCTCCATTTTATTGACGGAGTTGTGCAATTTGTTGATCTTGTTATTACCCATGTAGGCTAATAAAAAACTGACAGGGAAATAAATGGCAAGTATATTCCAGTTTAACAATCCTGCCAGACAGCCGATGATAAGCAATATCCACAACGAAGGGATTATATAGATAAGCGATTTGAAAAAACGGTTGTTGATAAAGTAATAGTTCTCACTACTTAATGCAAGTAAAATGTCTTTGTCTTTGTTTTTCCCGGGGTCTTGTTTGCCACTTACATAGAAATGCTGACAGAGGGTAGGGAGTGCGGCTAATTCCTGCACTGCTTTTTGCCGCCCGATGATATCGGTTTTCTTTTTTAACGGATGGATAAACCAATCGGATAGTGTTGTACGGCCGACGGATGTGACGGTTCGGTTGATGGACTGGAAGAGGGATCGTTCGCCAAACAGATCCAGATCCAGACTGAATTCATGTTCGGGGGATATCTTATCCGGAGCTCCGTCGAAAGCGCTGAAATCATACGCTAAACCTTTCAGTTCGTTTTGGTTTAAGTCAAGCAACAACTCATAATATGTCTTTTGAATAGACAGGCGATTGTGATATAACATTAAGAAAGCAAAGGGAATAACAAAAATGGCTGTAGTCAACGTTAATGTCTGCCAACCTTCAGATCGCAGAAACCAAATGGTGAACAGGGCTATGATGACGAGGATAAGCCGGATGCTTCCCAGTGAATGAATTTTCTTTTTTAAACTATCGACACGTAAAGAATAGGCTTTACAATTCTCGTTGTAAAAGGAATATACATTTTTCATGGGGATAAAGGTAATAAAAAAGCCGAAAGTGCAACTTTCGGCTTTTCATCATCATCATCAGTTTTTTAGTATCTATGTATATTTACATGGAGAGGGGTCGTTTTAAACTATTCCAAATTTTAATCCTTTGCTTCCAATCCTTCTGTTATGCTTTTAATGCTAACATTCTTAAAAGCAAATACACTACCTTTTAATTCTACTCTTATTTTCCCGGATGATATATCTACCCGCCTTGAATTATCAGCACGATACTTTCCGCTTCCGGTAGCTTTACTTCTTATTCGGAGCAGCGGGTTGGGGTAAATGTATTCGCCCTTATTAAGGTCGCCGTATTCCCGGGTTCTGCTATTGCTAAAGGTGTAGAACCAGGCATCCTGCGCCTTGCTGGAACTGTTACCGTCTACTTTTCTCAGGTACGCTGCTTTGCTGTTTTGAACTTTGAAGGCTTCGATATCAAGCTGTACCTTTACTTTCCCCGTACCAATAGTTACATCCGTTACTTTTATATACATCTCTACATTACGTGGACATCTGGTGTAGGATATCTCGTTGTATTTACCGCTGTAAGTTGGTTTTACAACACGTCCGGGGCTATCGCCGGTTATCAACTGAATAGTGTATTTCATCACAACACCCTGGTTAGAATGGCCGAATTTCATATTATCCGCCATTGCCGTTTCCAGTTCAGCTTGTGTTTTTTTACTTTTGAGTGCGGCTATAGTCAGGGCTGTTCCGCCCAGGTTGAATATATCGTCTTTGCTGTAACTTGATGATTCAGCCAGCGATTGCGAAGAGGAGGCCTCCTGTCCGTAACCTTTCACCTTCTGACTGCCGTCGTAGGTGAAATCCTTCGCCGAATACTCTTTCATATAACTGAATGTGCGTCCGTAGGTAACCGAGGTAACGATGGCAATAGCCCTGCCTTTCAGTTGAGCATTAATATCTTGCCAGGTAACATTGTCGGCAAAGAGAGTGGAGGGGTCTTGCTTCCAGGAATCGGTCAACTTCACCGTGAAATAGTCCTGCTCGAACGTTGTTGCCTGGATAAACTTCTGCTCGGTACTGGAGGTTTTAGCAGACACATTCACACCTATACCGGCAAAGCTGGCGTCTACCTTAAAGTCCATCATCAGCTTTTTCATGCTGGTGTATATTTCGGTTTTAGGTTGTTGTCTGCCGGGTGCTTCATACCTGGAATCGGCTAAGAGGATTCGCATAATGTTGTTGGAAGCTGCTCTTACGGAAGAGTTGGTTGCCTCTACATCCTTTTGGAGTGTATTGCTGCCCGCCAGAAAATCGCCGTAAATTGAAATTTTGTTACGTTTCAGATTGCCGACGGTTTTAGGCGACCCTGCCGTAACTTCCTGATCAACAAAAATGATAGAGCCCGGATAAATATTTTCGTATCCGCTTCCTCTCACATAAATCTCTTTGTTGCTGAATTGTTGTTCGCGCACTTCCAGCATATAGGCGGCACTCTTGTCCGGGCTTTCGATTACTTCCGGATAAGTCTCAGCATCATTAAACAGGGAACCGTTCACTAATGATGCCGGAGAATAGGCGATGTTACTTAACCCATTATTGATAGCTTTCCGGCGTTCTGCGTCGGAAACTTTTTCAGAAGATGCTGCGGGAGCGGAACT
>JAJDIA010000122.1 GCA_030266465.1 Parabacteroides sp. OttesenSCG-928-G21
ACCAATAAAAATACCATCCCATAAGAAAGCGGAGAAGCCGGCTAATGGAATTGCTAAGGTCCACCAGAAATAAGCTGTAGATGCATTGATAACAGCGCTGTCATTGGTCAGGAGCGACAGAAAATTTTTACCTCCTAAAGCATAAAGACCGGTAAAGAGTAATGCTAATCCTGTTCCCCATACAAACAAGTTATGAATCATTTGTTTTAATGCGGTTTTATTTTTGCTTCCTATAAATAGCCCGGTCAGGGCTTCACCGGCATAAGCAAAGCCATCCATAAAATAGGAGAATAAGGTGAACAGTTGCATAAGCAGTGTATTGACCGCTAATATCAGATCACCTTGTTGTGCGCCAACTGAAGTAAAAAAGGTGGTTACTAAAACCAGACAAAGCGTGCGTAAGAAAATATCGGAATTAAGTTGGAAAAATTGCTTCATGTCTGCTTTATTCCATAACTCTTTCCATTTAATTATAGAGTATGATTTATAATAGGTGACGCGCCAAAGCAGAATCGCCATAATAAAACCACCATATTGCGCAATCAGTGTACCTAATGCAACACCCTCTACTTTCATTTTTAAAACAAAAACAAAGAACAGACTACAGATGATATTTATGATATTTTGCGCTATGGCAATCAGCATCGGGTATTTGGTGTTTTGCATACCAATAAACCAGCCTGATAGGCCGTAGAAACCCAGAACTGCCGGAGCTCCCCAAATACAAATCCGGTAATAAAGAATGGCCAGACTGCTAACCTCTTCACTTGGCTTTATAAACAAGAAAATGAACTGTTGCAATGGATACTGAAAGAGTATGAGGAGAAAAGCAATTCCGATTCCGATCCCGACAGCCCGAAATAGTATCCGGGTAACCTCATGGGTGTCATTTCGTCCGTATGCTTGTGCGGTGAGTCCGCTCGTTCCCATTCGAAGAAAACCGAACAACCAATACATTATATTAAATAACAAACCTCCTATAGCTATAGCTCCAATGTAAACCGCAGAACCCAGATGACCGACAATAGCAATATCAATTAATCCAAGGAGAGGGACTGTTATATTTGTTATTATGGCAGGTATGGCGAGACCCAATATTCGTGCATTCATATTTAACTCAGACTTCTTAATTTGAACCAAAAAAACGAAGGCCGCCGGATTCACATCCAACAGCCTTCTAACACTAACCCTTAACTTTAACCAATGAAAAACAATAATTTCTTTTTTACCAAAAGTTATGCATATAATACTTTTGATAGGACAAATATAGAAACTTTTCTTATGAAAATGAAAATTGTATACAAAAAAACGCCGTTTTAACTTCTTTTAATTACTTTTTTACATAGATGAATCGATGATGATTCTCTATCTTTGAGGTTTAAAAAAACAAAAAGATATGGAATGGTTGATTCTGACGGCTTTACTTTTTGCCCTTGTTCTCCAGCTGATTTTACTGGTAAAAACAAGGAGTAAAGACAAGCATATTTTAGATAATTTTTCACAAGAAATACAGCGTTCATTTGAACGGATCGAGAGTAATTTCCGGGAAGATTTCCGTTTGAATCGGGAAGAGTCCAGAATACATGCAAAAGACAGTCGGGAAGAGTTGGCAAAGTCTTTGAAGGAATTTCGTGAAACATTCGACCGGGGGATAGAATCATTCAATAATTTACAACGGGATAAGTTTACCGACCTTGATAATCGCCAGCGACTCTTAATAGAGAACACGGAGAAAAGGCTGGAAGAGATCCGCGTCACCGTCGATGAAAAATTACAGAAAACACTCAATGAGCGGATCGGACAATCTTTCCGTCTGGTATCCGAACAACTGGAGAATGTGCAGAAAGGATTAGGGGAGATGCAGACACTCGCACAGGATGTCGGCGGACTGAAACGCGTGTTAAGTAATGTAAAGACACGTGGTAATATCGGTGAAATACAACTTAGTATGTTACTCGAACAATTGTTGGCCCCCGAGCAGTATGAAATGAATGTTCGCACGCGTAAAAGTTCGGATGCCGTTGTTGAATTTGCGATCAAGCTACCGGGAAAAGACAATCTGCAGGATTTCGTGTACCTACCCATTGATGCCAAGTTCCCCAAAGATGTCTATGAACAATGGCTGGATGCTTGTGATACCGGTGAACGCCCGGTCATAGACGCCGCCGGAAAGGTGCTGGAATCTACCGTCAAAAAGATGGCGAAAGATATCTCCGAAAAATACCTGGCTCCACCCACTACGACAGATTTCGGTATTTTGTTTCTTCCCTTTGAAGGCATTTATGCGGAAGTTATCCGTCGCTCTGCCTTGATGGAAGAACTTCAGCGAAAGTATAAGGTTGTGGTTACCGGTCCGACAACGTTGGCGGCCATTTTAAATAGCTTGCAAATGGGCTTCCGCACATTGGCGATTCAGAAACATTCGGGAGAGGTATGGCATATCCTGGGAGCAGTAAAGAAAGAGTTTGAAAAAATGGGCGGAATGCTCGAGAAAGCACAAAAGAATCTTCAAACGGCAAGCGGCCAGATAGAAGAGGTCTTGGGCGTTCGTACACGGGCTATCCAACGTAAACTGAAAGATGTCGATGCCCTTGGCGGACAGGATGCCCGCGCTATTTTACCGGAGATCGGCGAGTTGACTGATGAAGAATATACTGACGAGGAATGAAGAAAAGACAAATCCCCCACACTTACGTAATCATTTTCTATATCATTATCTTCTGCGCTGTTCTTACCTGGTTTATTCCCGGTGGAGCGTATGTGGAATCTGTTCAGGCGGACGGAACGGTTCAAATGACTTACCAATCCGTTGACCGAGTCCCGCAAACCTGGCAAATCTTTTCGGCTTTGTTCGACGGCTTTGTGGACAGAGCCGATATCATTGTCTTCATCCTTATCATTGGCGGCGCCTTCTGGATTGTGAACGACAGTAAGGCGTTTGATATCGGAACGATCAGCTTCCTCCGGCGCGCCCGGAAAATGGAGAAGAACAGATGGATGAAACGTATCGGAGTCGAGAATTTCCTGTTGGTCTCCATTATGTTGATGTTTAGCATCTTCGGCGCTGTCTTTGGAATGAGCGAAGAGACAATCGCCTTTTGCCTCGTGTTGGTTCCGATGGCTATATCGATGGGGTATGACTCTATTACAGGCGTTTGCATGGTCTTCGTTGCTGCCGGATTGGGCTTTGCCGGTGCCGTGCTGAACCCGTTTACGATAGGAATCGCCCAGGGCTTGTCGGGGCTGCCCCTGTTTTCCGGGATAGAGTACCGTATTTTCTGTTGGGTGGTAATTAATCTCGTAGGTTTCACCTGGATATTGCGCTATGCCATGAAGGTGAAAAAGAACCCGAAACTATCTCCCGTGTATGAAGAAGATCAGTATTGGCGCGACCAACAGGATAGTAGCTCCTTGGATGTTACCTATCATACCCCGAAAATAGCCTGGTGGAGCTTTCTCGTTTTGTCCGTTATTTTAATCCTCTTTTCTGTGGCTTATCCTTTAACTACTTTAAAGGTAGGGAATAGCGTTGTCGACGATCTCCCAATTATCCCGTTGCTCACAGGCGCATTTGTCGTTTCTTCCGTTTTCGCACTTCGAAAGACGGTTCATCTGTATATCCTCAATCTCCTGTTCTTTACCATATTCTTCCTGATTGCCGGTGTGATGGGTTATGGCTGGTATATTATGGAGATTGCCACCCTCTTCTTCGCTCTCGGTCTTGCCGCCGGAATTGCCAATGGGAAAAGTCCGAATGAATTAGTCAAATTATTTCTTGACGGATGCAAAGACATCATGAGCGCAGCCCTCGTTGTTGGTCTGGCGGGCGGCATTATTGTTGTTTTGGAGAACGGAATGATTGTCGACACCATATTACATAGCCTGGCGAAAGGGATGGAAGGGCTCGGACAGGTCGCAACAATAGGAATGATGTATATTATCCAAACGTTAATCAATCTGGTTATTCCTTCCGGCAGTGCAAAGGCGGCGCTGACGATGCCCATTATGGCGCCTTTCTCCGAACTGATTGGTCTGTCCAAACAGGCAACGGTCATGGCTTTCCAGTTTGGCGACGGATTCACCAACATGATAACCCCAACGTCCGGTGTGCTGATTGCCGTATTAGGCGTTAGCCGCATTCCGTACGACAAATGGTTTCGCTGGGCATGGAAGTTTATTTTACTGCTGGTTATCTTAGGCTTTCTGCTCCTTATCCCTACCGTGCTTATTCCTATGAACGGCTTCTAAACGATTTATTAAAAACCCCTTTCTGCAAAAAAATCTGCGAAAGGATCAACTTGCGGAGTGTTTACAACTTTTAACAAGTGCTTTCTAGAATCCTGCGAAAGACCCATATATTTATATTGG
>JAJDIA010000123.1 GCA_030266465.1 Parabacteroides sp. OttesenSCG-928-G21
AAATACTTTTTTTCATAAAAAATATCAAAACTATGCTTATATTTGGACGGGAGGCCTAAAAATCCCCGAAAAGAAACCACAAAACATTAAACACCGATAAAAAACAACAACTTTTTCTACTTATGGACTAAATCACAAACAAATATATTTCTAAATCTATTCACCATCTTTTAAATCTAAAACTAAAATTATTATGTCAAACTTTTCAAGAAGATCTTTTCTTAGGACCGGAACAGCTGCCGCAGCAGCTTTCACTATCGCTCCGAGCAGTATCTTGGGTAAAAGCCACGGATACATGGCTCCTACTGACAAGCTAAACATTGCCGGTGTTGGCGTTGGCGCTCGTGGCGCACAGGTATTGCGTGGAATGGAAACGGAAAACATCGTTGCCCTCTGCGACGTCGATTGGGCTTACTCCAAAGCTACTTTTGAGAAATACCCGACCGCTAAAACGTACTACGACTATCGGAAAATGTATGACGAAATGGGTAGTTCTATTGACGCTGTTATGATTGGGACTGCCGACCATACACACGCCATCATCACTGCCGACGCCATGACAATGGGGAAACATGTTTACACCGAGAAACCTCTTACCCACTCTGTTTATGAATCTCGTCTGCTCACAAAACTGGCGGAGAAATACCAGGTAGCCACCCAGATGGGTAACCAGGGAGCTTCCAATGAAGGCGTAAACTTGATCTGCGAATGGATATGGAACGACGAGATCGGGGAAATTACCAAGGTCGAAGCACAAACCAACCGTCCTTCATGGCCACAGGGACTTAACCCGCCGACAAAGGCAGAACGCACACCACGTACGTTAGACTGGGATCTCTTCATTGGTCCGGCTAAATACCGTGAGTATCACTCCGTTTACCATCCCTGGAACTGGCGCGGACTTTGGGACTTCGGAACCGGTGCTCTGGGCGATATGGCTTGCCACATCCTGCACCCCGTGTTCAAAGCGTTGAAACTGCAATATCCTACTAAGGTACAAGGATCATCTACTTACCTATTGCAAGACTATGCCCCTTGGGCACAACATATGCGTTTGATCTACCCACGCCGCGATAATCTTCCGAAAGTTACGCTTCCTGAAGTAGAAGTAAACTGGTGTGACGGTGGTTTCAAAATCGACATGCCCGAAGGATGGCCGGAAGGTAAATCAATGAACTCTGTGATCTTCCACGGAACAAAAGACAAGCTCATCTGTAGCGACTACGGCGCAAACCCATGGTTGCTTTCCGGACGCGTGCCTAACGCACCAAAAACAGAGCGTCGTATCGAAGGCGACAGCCCCCACCAACAAGACTGGATCCGTGCTTGTAAGGAAAGTGCCGCCAGCCGCGTGAAAACAAAATCCGACTTCTCCGAAGCAGGACCGTTCAACGAAATGGTAGTAATGGGTGTATTGTCGACTCGCTTACAAGGACTAAACAAGATCCTTGAATGGGACGGACCAAACATGCGCTTCACCAACATTAAAGACGATGAAGAGATTCGCTTCATTATCAGCAATGAATTAGGATTGCGCAACGGCCGTCAATCATATAATACCGTAAGGACAGAACCAATCAACGCTAAATCCTTCGCTGCAGAACTTATCCAGCACAATTATCGCGACGGATGGAAGTTGGTTGATATGCCAAGGTAGTTTTTCTTATCTGTTTCATAAATTTTTTTCATTGTAAAAATTATTTTAGTGATAAAAGAGAGATGCGCGTGATGTGTAGCTCTCTTTTTTTATGCAAAGCCTCCTTTTCATATACAACACCTCAGAAAGCAACAAAAAAGTATTCTGGTTCCCCTTAAAAAGAAGATCAACCTTAGCAAAAAAAAGGAGCGGAATAGTTTCTTTGTGATAATATCGAAAAAGGGGCAAACCTATTCAAGATTAAAGAGTGGGCGCAAATCCTGAAAGTCTGAGATTATAGCGTCTGCAGTCTCGTCTCCTTTATAGGGTTGCCAACCAATGCTTTTTAGCCAAATTGTACGGCAGCCGATAGTGCGTGCGGGGATGATATCCTTGTCGTAGGAATCGCCGATCACGACGGTTTCTTCAGGTTTCAGTGCCAGCTTGTCGAGTCCCAGACTAAATATAGCGGGATCGGGCTTACGGATACCAACGACGGCAGATTCTACGATTTCACGAAACAGATAATGGAGGTCGAAATCATCTAATACGCTTTCGATGTTGCCGTAGAAGTTGGAGACTAAGACCATTTTATACCGTGTGGCCAATTGCTCCAGTATGGGACGGGCGGCATCTATGGATTGGCGGGCGTAGTTGTAGCACCATTCGGCTAATCGTTCTTGTTGTCCGGAATAATCGGTTTCGGCATGGAGGATGCCAGCTTGTTTGAGGTAGTCGAACTGCAATCCCATCTTTAGATTCAGCATATCGAAGAAGTTATGGTGTGGCAGAACGATACGATTTTTCCCTAACGTGCGTTCCCCATAAACGTAGGCTTCGCGAAAGATGGGTTTGGTGATGCCTATCCCTTCCGCTTCGTAGGCCATCCAAATTACCTCTGCCCAATGCATACCGTTACTGTCGATGGTTCCGCCGTAGTCGAACAACAGGCCTTTTATTTCTTCCGGATTGATCATGCTGCGTCTTTTAATTGCTGTGTAAACTCTGTGCAGAAGCGTTCATGCGTGCGGATCATATAAAGTAGCATGCAGTTCATTACGGTTACTTCAAAGGCGAAGTAAAGCCAGGGGATGCCCAGAAAGAGGGCGGTAAAGAGAGCTATCACACGCAGGTTAAAGGATAGCATATTGGTGTACTTCATGAGTGGAAGGCTCTTTGCGCGAAAGGCTGTGCGAAAGGCATCAGGAGCTTCGCCCTGGTATTTTTCCCGGATGATATGCATCATTTCCTGAAAGCGGGGGCTTAGTTGTTCTTGTCCTACCGTATAGTCGATATAGGAACTTTCAAAAAGTTTATTGACGAAGTCTTTCTTCCAGTCCATCTGTTTGTATTTTTCTTTCAAGGTGGGGGAGTATGATAGTTCACTGCCTGACTTTCCTTTGAGGAAGAGTAGATGTATATTCCGGTAATAGTCTGCCATGGCGGTTTGCTTGGTGTGAAAGAATCCGGTCACGGCTCCTAACAGCCAGATCCATATTCCCCATTCCGGTGTCAGACGTATGCAGATGGCGGCATAGATGGTGATAAACCAAAATGTGCCACAGGCGCCGTCTAGGATTCGTCCTAGTTCACTTTTCTGCCCTGTCATCCGCGCCAGTTGACCGTCTGCACTATCATAAGTATTTGCCCATACGAGCAATAGCATTCCGATAACGTTGATCGTCAGATCATCCGGGTAAAAACAGATACCTGCAGCTATGCCTATAAATATGGCTGCGACGGTAATCATGTTGGGGGTTACGCCCAACTTATGAAACAGGAGTGCCCAACGGTATCCTAACGGCCGGTAGAAATAGATATCGATAGGCTCTTCTGTGTCGAGTGACTTCAGCGTAGATTCCAGCGAAGGATTTATATTCTTTTTATCCGTATTCTTCATGCGAGCTTTTCTTTTTAGACTGTTTCTTTTACCAAATTAAGGATACGTTTGGCAATATGATGCGAGGCCTCTTCCCGACAGGGCGCGAAGCTGGGCCAGTCGTTAAAGTCGATCAGCCGGATGGATCCGTCTTCCGAAACAATGCAATCGCCGCCATAGATCTGGATATTTAGCACTTCGGCGGCTTTCGTACATAGCGCAGCCAGTTTATTTTCTTCAAAAGGGATGCCTTTGGCAGTTCCGTTAATTTGCTCCCACCCAAATTTACTGTGATGTATTTTAGAGGGATAAAACCAGTAGAAGAAATCGGTTCCGGCAACGCCATAAAATTTAATAAGATCGCCTACCAGATGTTCATTGATTACAGCGGTTTGAATGCCGCGTATGGCATATTCCCGTAGAATACCGTGCGCCTCTTCGGGGTTGCGGACGTAGGTAACGTCTTCGCGGTGTATGGCATGGAAATCTCCGCGTTTGATCCAGCAATTGTAGAGTCCTGCTTCTTCCAAGTGCTGTGCAGGGTCTTCGTCTGTTGGTAATATCAGACTTTCAGGATGCGAGATGGCATTTTCGGTAAGCAGGCGGGTCATTTTTTCACGTGTGCAGTTCTCGATGCCATGACCGGAGTTTATTACGAGGTGTCCGTCTGCTTCCAGTTGCTGTAATGCGTGT
>JAJDIA010000124.1 GCA_030266465.1 Parabacteroides sp. OttesenSCG-928-G21
ACTTCGCAAACTGTTTTCTGGAACACGGTTAGTAAAAAGGAACATGATGTTTCTAAGTTCCTGATTGATTCCAAACAGCATGGTTGGGGATATGTGATTGGGACATCCGGTGTTTTACCGACGGTTGTGACAGCTCCGGCTATCGGGATTAAAAACAATACGGACTATGATACAGCGCCAGAGGATTTCGTGGAAGGTGAAGGACTGGGTGAGGCTTTGAATCCACAGTCGCTCTATCTTGATCAACTTCAAAAACGGAAAAGGCGGGAATAACCAAAATATTCTATACTTTTGTGAGCAAATAAAGCGGTTATGGCTGATAGTAGGGAAGATTGTTTGCTGGAAAAGATTGATTATCCGGAGGATTTAAGAAAATTACCGGCAGATAAGCTTATACAGGTGTGCGATGAATTGCGGGAATATCTGATTGATGTACTATGTGAGCATCCCGGACATTTCGCCGCGAGCCTTGGTACTGTAGAACTTACAGTGGCTTTGCATTATGTATTCGATACACCGTCTGATCGGATTGTTTGGGACGTGGGGCATCAGGCTTATGGTCATAAGGTATTGACGGGCCGGAGGAAAGAGTTTCCTACGCTCCGTACGTCAAAGGGGATCAGTGGTTTTCCTAATCCGGATGAGAGTGTGTATGATGCGTTTATTGCCGGTCATGCTTCGACCTCTATCTCTGCGGCGATGGGGATGTCGGTCGCTTCGGCATTGAAGGAGGAGTCGGACAGGCATGTTATTGCGGTTATCGGTGATGGCGCGATGACGGGTGGACTGGCTTTTGAAGGGTTGAACAATGCCTCTGCCAATCCGAACAATCTGCTTATTATTCTGAATGACAATGATATGTCGATCGACCGTCCGACAGGAGGGTTGAGCCAGTATCTGGTGGATATAACAACCAGCCAGACGTATAATAAGATGCGGTATGATGTCTATCGCGGACTCAAGAAGATGCAGTTGATTAATGAAGGGCGACGAGGAAATATCCTGCGCTTCAATAATAGCCTGAAGGCATTACTCACGCAACAACATAATCTTTTCGAAGGGTTTAGCATCCGCTATTTCGGTCCCGTAGACGGGCATGATGTGGATTACCTGGTGAAAGTGCTGAATGATATTAAAGATATGGAAGGGCCTAAGCTCTTGCATATCAAAACAACAAAAGGAAAAGGTTTCAAACCTGCGGAAGAGTCGGCAACGGAGTGGCATGCTCCGGGTAAGTTCAACAAAGAGACCGGCGAACGGATTCTGCCGGAAAATCTGGATGAACCGCAGCTCTATCAGGATGTCTTCGGACATACGCTGGTGGAACTGGCCGAACAGGACGAGCGGATTGTGGGGATCACTCCGGCCATGCCTACGGGCAGTTCGATGATCTATATGATGAAAGCTTTCCCGAACAGGGCATTTGACGTAGGTATTGCAGAGGGACATGCGGCAACTTTCTCGGCGGGATTAGCTAAAGAGGGGATGATTCCTTTTTGCAACATCTACTCCTCGTTTGCACAACGGGCGTATGATATGATTATTCATGATATAGCGTTGCAACGACTGCATGTGGTCTTATGTCTTGATCGTGCCGGATTGGTGGGAGAAGACGGGGCTACACATCATGGGATGTTTGATCTGGCTTATCTGCGCCCGGTTCCTAATCTGATTATTTCTTCTCCGCTGAATGAAAATGATCTGCGAAATTTAATGTATACGGCACAGCAGACGCCTTCACCTTTTGTGATTCGTTATCCGCGCGGTAAGGGAGAAAAACGGGATTGGCGCAACAAAATGGAGCTTCTGCCTGTTGGTAAAGGAAGGAAGTTGCGCGATGGCGAAAAGATAGCTGTACTTTCTATCGGTCCTATCGGGAATGAAGCGGCAAAGGCTGTAGAGGTATTGGCAAAGGAAGGTGTATCCATCGCGCATTATGATATGATATATCTGAAGCCGATTGATGAAGAATTGCTTCATGAAGTTGGTCAACAGTTTGAACATATTATCACGGTTGAAAACGGAGTGATAAGAGGAGGCCTGGGAAGTGCAGTGCTGGAGTTTATGGCCGATAATAATTATAAACCGACTATCCATCGCATAGGGATCAATGACCAATTCGTTGAGCATGGAACGATACCGGAATTACTTCGGTTATGCGGTATGGATGCGGATAGTATAGAACAAAAGATACGAACTTTAATTAATTGAAAATACGCTTAATCGTCTTATTTTCAGTTATAATTAGTTGAATAATGAAAATAATCATCGCCGGTGCCGGCGAAGTTGGTACTTATTTAGCCAGAATGTTATCCCGTGAAAAGATGGATATCATTTTGATGGACCCGAATGAAGAACGACTGGACTTTTCGAATACTTCTTCTATGGAAATCCTGCCGGTTGTCGGCAACCCCACCTCTTTAGTAGACTTGGATGAAGCCGGAATCAAGGATGCGGATCTCTTTGTCAGCGTAACTCCGGAAGAGACGATGAATATTACGGCCTGTGTGCTTGCACATAGTCTTGGTGCGCGTAAAACGGTGGCCCGTATTAATAACTATGAGTATCTGCTTCCCAAAAACAAGGAGATGTTCCAGCAATTAGGTATTGATTCGATGATCTATCCGGAAATGCTGGCAGCGAAAGAGATTGTTACGGCGGTAAGACGTCCCTGGGCACGGCAATACTGGGAACTGTTTGGCGGCGCAATCATCTTGATCGGTGTTAAGCTGCGGGAGAATTCGAAGTTAGTAAACAAGCAGTTATTGGAGTTGTCGAGTGAAGATAAGCGCTATCATATTGTCGCCATCAAACGAAATAATAAAACGATTATACCTCGCGGACAGGATAAAATACTGGCTGATGATCTGGTGTTTTTCACCACGACAAAGGAATATATTGAAGAGGTTCGCCTCCATGCAGGAAAAGAAGATCCTGAAGTAAAGAAAGTTATTATCATGGGAGGTGGACGGATTGCGTTACGAGCCAGTCAGTATCTACCTAATCATATCCGCGTTAAGATCCTTGAAACAGATAAGCGAAAAAGTCATCGGATCGCGGAGGTCGTTCCCAATAATGTGCTTATTATCAATGGCGACGGGCGTGACACGGATTTGCTGATACAGGAAGGGATTAAAGATGCGCAAGCATTTGTTTCGCTGACAGAAAATTCCAGTACAAATATTCTGGCCTGTCTGGCGGCAAAACGGTTTGGTGTCTATAAAACAATTGCGTTGATTGAGAATCTGGACTATATCCCTATGGCTGAGAACATGGATATTGGCACAATTATTAATAAAAAGCAGATTGCCGCCAGCCATATTTATCAATATTTACTGGACGCCGATGTTTCCAATGTGAAAAGTCTGGCTTTTGCCAATGCAGATGTGGCGGAATTAGTGGCGCGGCCGGATTCCAAGATTACGCGGAAGCAGGTAAAGGATCTGAAACTTCCGCATGATATGACGCTGGGCGGATTAATACGCAACGGAGAGCCTATGATGGTTAATGGCAGTGAGCAGATACAGGCTAATGACCATGTCGTGGTTTTCTGCCTGGATACGGCCATACGCAAATTGGAGGACTACTTTAATTAACCCCCATGGTAAACATTCGCTTCATAGTAAAGATGCTGGGCATGATGTTTCTACTGGAAACTGTTTTCATGCTGATTGCTACGGGAGTGGCGTTTTTATATAAAGGGGATGACTTTTTACCTTTTTTGATTTCCAGCGGGATTTTAATGACAACCGGGCTTGTCTTTTTCCTAATCGGCAAAAATGGAGATGAGTATTCTGCGGGAAGACGGGAAGGCATGCTTACCGTTGCGCTTACCTGGATATTCTTTTCTTTCTTTGGTATGTTGCCTTTTTATTTAGGCGGCTATATCGATAATATCACTGACGCTTATTTTGAGACGATGTCGGGGTTTACAACTACCGGTGCATCCATTCTGACAGATATTGAAGCCATGCCGAAAGGAATTCTTTTCTGGCGAAGTCTGACGCAGTGGCAAGGGGGTATAGGAATGATCGTATTTACGGTAGCATTAATGCCTATTATCGGGGGAGGTGCGTCCCAACTTTTTGATGCTGAAATGCCGGGCATCACGCATGAACGATTTAGACCACGTATCAC
>JAJDIA010000125.1 GCA_030266465.1 Parabacteroides sp. OttesenSCG-928-G21
GCCTTTTTATCGTTATCGGCGATATAGATTACATACGGATTTCCTCCTGTATATTGCACACGAATGCGTTTGTCTTTATTGGCATAGATGAATTTTATTGCGTCCAGCCCATTATCCCCATTGTAGGTAACTACCTCCGTTGTATTTCCTAAATTTTCAAAGCGGTAATTGACTCCGCCATCGTAAGGAATAGATGCTGTTTCAGCAAAGAGGCTATCCGGCGTACTGACACGAATACCGGTATGTTTGAGTGCTGAAGGGCCATAGAAAACACTGGCCAGGTACATCTCGCCTTTTTCATTCACACCACTACGGATATAGCATCGTTCAAGATTTCGTTCAATGGTTTGTTGCCGATAGATAAAGGTACCGATATCATTATAAGCCGAATCTTTTTCGTAAACGAAAGCTTTCATAAGTTCCTCTGCCTCTTTCTGCCGGATAGGCAGAAGACTGTCGACGAAGTGAATATTACGTTCAGACTCACTCATCTCAATCTCACGCATTAAGGTGAGCCCTTCACGTAGCGCGTCGAGTGCCTTGGGATAAAGAGTCCTGAGACTGTCTATTTCTGTTTTCGCAGCAGCATATTCGTTTTGCGCATACAGCGCTTTTGCTTTGTCTAATCGGGCTTGCGCCTCTTTCTTATCGGCGTTACATCCTGATAGTAAGACAAGAACAAGTAAAAGTGGAATAATAAATTGTCTCATATCTCTTCTGATTTCCCACAAAGATAGAGAAAGACTCCCGAAAAGTAAGCAAAATGAAGGAGAAATAGTAAGTAGCTGGAAATTAGAAATGTTAGCTTTGTTTTGCTATATATTGCTAAGAAGCAAAAAAGCAGAATAAAGCAGGGTTAAGCGAAAGTTTAGCTACTTATCCGTTGCCTTTTTGAACTACAAAATAGCATCGGAAACAACCTCCAAAATACATTTCGGGTATCACCTACCCCTCAAAGAACACTTGATTTTCTCTAATTTCAGTCCAAAGATAACCTCTTTTTTTCATAGCGAGTATGAAAAGATGAGTTTTAGACTGAAAACCGGAGTTTTATTCTCTGCTTCGGTGCATTCTGCATACGTTCAAATAGCTCTATATCAGGTAAATTTGCATTAATGATTTAGAGTTATGAAACAGGAAGATGTAAAGGTGTCGTTCTACCTGAAAAAGAACGAAACGAAAGAGGACGGTAAGTGTCCTTTAATGGCAACGCTAAGTGTAGGTAGGTTCTCCGAAACTACCTTCAGCGTGAAAATGAATGTTCCCGTATCATTATGGGCATCCGGGCGTGCCACAGGCAAAAGCCATACGGCTGTTGAAATCAATCAACAGTTAGACGGAATCAGGGCGGCAGCTATTTCCCATTACAAAGAGTTATCTGCCGTTAAAGAGAAAGTTACAGCCGAAGAAGTGAAAAATCTTCTGCTGGGTATGGCGCACGGACAGGAAACCCTTTTGGCTTACTTCCGCACTCATAATGAGAATTTCGACAAACGTATTGGTGTAAACCGTAAGAAAGGTTCCGAAAAAGGTTATTGGCACGCATTGAGCCATCTAACTAAATTTCTGGAAGTAAAATATAAACTGTCAGATATACCTTTTTCAGCGCTGGACAGGTCGTTTATTGACAAATTCGACCTCTATTTAAAAATAGATTGCGGCCTTGCACCTGGCACAATCGTATTGCTTACAACTCGTCTGAATACAATTATTGGTAACGCTATTGTTGAAGGGATAATAACAAAACATCCATTTGCAGGCTATGAACCGGAGCGCCCGAAACGGCAACAAAAATATCTAACCCGTAAAGAGTTGGAACAGTTGATGACAACGCCGTTAAAAAGCCCGAAACAATATCTTATACGCGATTTGTTTCTTTTCTCATGCTATACAGGTATGCCTTATAGCGATATGAAGAAATTGTCTAACGAGGATATTAGCATCGCAGAAGATAATGTAACGTGGATAAAAACGAGCCGGGAGAAAACAGGAATTGATTATGACATTCCGTTACTCGAACTGCCTCTGAAAATCCTTGAACAGTATCAGGGAACAGCCCCCAATGGCCGCCTCCTGCCAATGTATGCAAATTCAGACTTGAATAAGGAACTGAAAAAAATTGCTCGTATTTGCGGCATAAACAGGCGATTGACATTCCATTCAGGCCGCCACACCTACGCCACCGAAATTACGCTGTCGCAGGGAGTACCGATTGAAACCGTTAGCCGTATGCTCGGCCATAGTCAGATTAAGACAACACAGATTTACGCAAAAATCACCAACGATAAGATTGACGAGGATATGAAAGAACTGGAGAAACGTATCGCTGGAAAATTCAAATTTGCTATTTAACATCAACAAATTACAATTATGGCAACAATAAATAATAAATCAGATAAAGATAAAAAGCGTAGCACATTTGCTATTTTATTCTACATCAATCGCACTAAAATCCGCAAAGACGGAATGTGTCAATTACTTTGCCGCCTCAGTATCGACGGTGAAGCTGAACAGATAGGCACTAAAATATCTGTCAATCCTGCCATTTGGGAACCGGAAGAAGGCAGAGCAATGGGCAAGAGCCAAAATGCGCTGCAAGTCAATAAAGGGATTGAAGAAATTACCAAACGGATAAATAAGCATTATCAGGAAATAAAGGATAGTTTAGGTTTCGTAACGGCAGAACTCGTAAAAAATGCTCTCAAAGGTATCGCTCAAAAACCCGTTACCCTGATGAAACTCTTTGAAGAACATAATCTGGAGTTTAAAAAGCGTGTAGGCGTAGATCGCAAAAAGGAAGCATACGACTTATATTGCGTATCTTATAATCACCTGTTAGCGTTTATACGCAAAAAATACGAAGCTGACGATGTAACGCTACGAAGTCTTAATCTCGACTTTTACGAGAGTTACGACCTCTTTTTGAGGACAGACCGGGGTTTACAACAGAAAACGGTTCACCAACATTTATACAACCTCAAAAAGATAACAAAACGGGCGTTCAATCAGGGTACGCTCCGCCGCGATCCCTATATGAAGCTGTTTCCAGAATTGCCCCCTCTAAAGAGCAGGCATCTTAAACTGGAAGATTTGGAAAAGTTGATGCAGTGCAAACTCGACAGACCTAATTTATGTCTTGCCCGTGATTTATTCGTATTTTCAACCTTTACTGGATTGTGTCATGCAGACCTTACCAAGTTGTCTGACGAGCATATAATAACAGCAGAGGACGGTAGCCTGTGGATTCATATTAACAGACAGAAAACTGATACGGAATGTAATGTGCGGTTGCTGGAAATTCCGCTAAAAATCATGGAAAAATACCGCCCACAGAAAAATGATAAACATATATTCCATGTTTACGGACGCGGCTACATGGGAAAACTTTTACGCGAAATCGCTAAAAAGTGTGGGATAGGTCATATTACATTCCATTGCTTAAGACATACAAGATTTGTTTTTCGACTGAAAATAAGCAAGTTACAAGACTGTTTTTTTTGATAGGTAACGATTTAGAAACCAGCGAACCTCTGCGATTTGCGCCATTTTGCATAAAGACAAAGAACGACTCTCATTTACAAAGTTACATAAAATTATTCTGTCGAAGAAAACTATAGGCTTCTTTCTTCCATATTGTATCTTCCGACATAGGAAACTTTTTCCAGCACAAAAAATAAGATGTGCAGGAAAAACTTCCTAAACAAAAACCCACAGCGTAAAGCTGCGGGCTTATCTATTTACTAATATTACTAATATATGAAATTAAACTAATTCAGGTTCATCCGGCGGTCTACCTTTTCTTTTCATGAATTGTTCGACTTCTGAAGCTTTATAATACACTCTTCCGTCATCGTAGGTATAATATGGAAGCAACTTCTTTTGCCGATACCTCGCAATGGTTCTTTTTGTAACTCCAAGGAGTTTACACAGATCGTGATTGTCAAGCAGCGCATCACCATCAAAACACTCTTTGAGTTTGTTCATTCTATCAAGCGTTTTGTCTATCTTGTCAAAGCGCCCTAATAGGATTTGCATCCACTCCTCGAAACTTTTTTTATTATCCATAATGACCTTAGAAAAATGTTACAGTACAAAGGTCGGCAGTAAAAAGAAACGGATTTCATAGG
>JAJDIA010000126.1 GCA_030266465.1 Parabacteroides sp. OttesenSCG-928-G21
TTTCACATGCACATACTCTCCTTTCCTGTAGGGTTTCATGGATCCATCATCTTGACCCCCTACCAAGCGTGCACGGTTAAATTGCATATAATTATCAAATGATTTGACTATTTCAGAGGATTCATCAAACAAGATGAAATTATGATTCAAATCGCCTTTATAATTACGGGAATGACCCAGAAATAAATTATCGCGCACAAAAATGATATTATTAAGGGGAGTCTCATATTTGTTTTGTGGTAAATTTATCGATTGGCGGAAGGTATTATCCCATGAATATTCTAATAGGGTGCGAGAGGTTTCAAGATATAAAGAACGTTTTTTTTCATCCACAGTAAAGTCATTTAAAGAGGAATATTCACCGGGACCTTGCCCAGCGCTCCCGATCTGACCCAGAAACCGCCCGTCGCGGCCGAATGCGTAACAAAATTTGTTATTTAAAACAAAAATATGGGTAGAGGTAACGATAGATCCTATCCATCCCCCAATTAAACAATCATCCCTCGTCTCTAAAGGGATATACTCCAGTTCGGTAATATATTGGCTAACAGGTATTGCCTCATATTCGCCTAAACTCCCTATAATATCGATTACGGGGATATCGCCTGTTTTATCCACCTTACTTTGTCCGCAGCTAAGTAACAACAGGCAGGTAAGTAATAAAATTTGATAATTCCAACGGGATATTTGCATGATTTTTTAAGAAATAAAACCCTTCACTGTTACGACTTGATCAAAGTTGTCAGACCTGTAATTACCAAATCCAACAGTGAGAGGTAGAGGTTAATAAGAAAGTGATATCTAATAGTTATGATCCTTCCCAGCAATAAGTAGAAATACAAAATGTTGATCCAGCACAAGGTTTGTTCTCACAATCTCCAATAGAAAAAAATGCACAATATCCATCATAAGAATAACCTTCATTGGAACACCAGCACTTGCACATGATACTTCCGCCTGTGATCATTTTCATTTCCTGATCACTTAAAACACTTCCTTGATTTTTCAAGACAATTTTAGTTAACTTTTTCATGTATTTTAAATTTAAATTGTTAATAATTAAATATGGCTTACGCCATTATATTGGCAATTCGTTTGTTTGCTGGACTAAACAGGCAATACAGCCTCTTTCCCTAAAAAGAGGATTATTCTAAAATGAAAAACAAAGAGCAGATGAAGGTAGATGTATGTATAGTCATAGATTAGATAATGTTAAGATAAGTGAGGGTTAAACAATAAAATAAAATTTACGGATAAAAACGATTGCCTAACCGAAAACAGCAAAACAACCTATATAACAAAAAGGGGTTCTATTACAATGGTGGTTGCTTTAACTGTTTTCGTTTTAGGGCAATCTTTTTTCAGACTAATAGTGTATAACGTATTGCTTGGCTAGACTTAATATGTAAACGTACCCACTAAAAGTCCATACGTGACATGAGACAATTCTATACGATATGTCTCACCTTGTGAAAGTGTAAGTACAATGTTATCATACGTGTAATTATTGCTTGGCGCTGAAATGTAATTCGCATAAACGATATTACCTTCGCTGTCAGTTACACATACATACAAATTAGCAAACGCCTCTTCAAAGAAAATTGAAAGAACATTACCTTCAATATTAGCTGTAGGTTTAGCAGGAACTAATATTCGTTTTCTTTTTCCATCCCATTGTCCTTCTGTGACAATACGGTCTGCCCATACAGAAGAGGTAACTAAAAAGAAAGAAAATAGTAACATTGTTTTAATGAATAGATTTTTCATGACAGTTCGATTTTTTTTATGAGTGCAAAAAAGAATTATTTGGCAACAAATCTATGGACTTCGATTCTGGCAACCAAAGAATTTTATACACTTTTTATACACTTTTTCAAATGTTAAAATACACCGTTTTGGCTTTATTATTCTGATTGTTAATGTGTTGTCAAATTTAAAAAATACACCACTTCGTCGAGGGATTTTAAAGGCATATTTTTTGTCCTTATTTTTCGGTTAAGTTTTCCTCGTTTGTTGCTTATTGCCTGTGGGGAGATATTCATTAGTTCGGCAATGCGTACTACTTTAATATTTGCTTTAAGCAAGTAGCATAAATAACATGTTTCTTTATTGGCATAGAGATCGTATGCACTAATTCTGGCTTCAAAATCGGGATATTGAAGGTTAATGGCTTGTTTTAATAATTTGATATCCTCATTGGTAATTATCTTTGCATCCGCATAATAGAATTTGTTATAAATTTTCTGGTTCTTCAACTCTTTCTGCATAAATTTTCGTTTCTCTATATCTTGTAATATGCGTTGGTTTTCAGAGTTTATAAGTTGTTCCTCTAAATTGAGAACGGCAGCTTTTGGGGTATCCTTTCTCAGCTTAAGTTGTTCTATTTCCGATAGACGGTTTGTATTGATTTTTAACTGTGCTTCACTATTCTGTTTCTGCCTGTTAGTGAATTGCAAAAGAAGTTCTTTTTGCGCATGAAAGTTTTTTCTTTGTGTTTTGACGTAAAGAGAATAAATAATAAAGCCTGCAATTAAGATAACGGCAATTAAAGCTAACCATAATGAGTTTCGTTCAGCAATTGCGCCTTGTAGCTTGTATTCTTCGGCCTCATATTCAATTTGTTGAAAATTATACATGGCTTCTACTTGTTGCATTGCAGCGTTGTTATCACTTTGTTCTATCGTGTTTCTGATTTGGGTATATTTTTTTAACATACGTATGCTTTCTTCCCAATTTTTCTGTAGCTCTGCTATTTTTGATAAACGGTAATAAGCACTAGCTTGTGTCCTTAATTGTGGAGAAATTACACTTTTATTTAAATAATATTTTGCTGAATCAATAAAACCTGTTTCAAGATATAAATTACCTAATATTAAATAAGCCGGATATAGGTCTATAGTGTCAGATGTTATTTCTATAGATTTTTGAATATGCAGCATTGCTTTTTCATATTCTTTTTTATCGATAAAAACACCTGCTAATTCTCTTAAAGCGGAACTATGACTATTGGGATGAGCATAAGTTGTGGCTTGTTGATAATAATATAATGCTGAATCTAATTGCTCCGTTTGATGGTGCACCCTCGCTATATCTCTCAAAACGAAAGATAGACCTTCTGTGTCATTGAGTTTCTCATAATAACCATATGCTTCTTTTAGATAAGGTAATGCTAAGTCATAAGCATATTGGTACGTGTAAAGTGTTCCCAAATTGTTACAAATAAGTGCTCTAGTAGAATAATCCTCGGAATTTCTCCCGACTTCCAACGCCTTTTTATAATAATCTTGCGCTCTGGGTGCTAATTGCATATCCTGAGAAATAAGTCCCATATAATAATAGGCCATCATTAAACGATCCTTATTGTCGTGTTTTTCATAATATTCCATGGCATGACGCACTAAGGAGTCGGAGGTGTGTTCCACATAATTTTTGTCGCGCGCTTGTGTTATGAACAGGCACCAGTCTGCATATTGCTGATTTGAAAGCATATTCGGATTAACATCATTCTCTAAAATCCACAGTGCACTATCAGGATGTTCGTCAATAATGCGTTCTATTCTGCCTAATATTTCGTCATAAGGAAGTTTTTGATGACAGGCAGCAAGGCTTAAAAAGAACAGAATCAGAAAAAGAGGTAAATGCTTATTGAGGTTTTTCATACGACTATTTTGGATGCAATCCGCTAACGTTACACTAACACTTTTATATTCCTTTGATACAAAGATATTCAAAAAAACAATTGTAAAGAAAAAATCACAATAATCTGACAAATTGCCTGATTTTTCTTGTTTTTTCTTACGGTATATTTTTGAAATCTATAAAAAGTAGGTAAAACTATAGCATTTTTACTTCTTTTCATTGTGAAGAAGTTTTCTTTTCATTGTGATCATTTAATCGTTCCACCCGGGTGGAACGGTCGTCTCACCTAGGTGGAACGACTGACTCACCCAGGTGAAACGGGCGTCTCACCCGGGTGGAACGATTAGATCTTCAGCATGAAACGGTTATTTCATCAGGAAGAAAAGATGAATTTTTGGTGATGAAAATAGGATGTAGTCACCGGAAGATGTGTGTAAAAGGCTGCTAAACAGATAAAATAGAGGGC
>JAJDIA010000128.1 GCA_030266465.1 Parabacteroides sp. OttesenSCG-928-G21
CTTCCGCGCCAACGTAGCCAGCGCCTCCTCCTTCGTTAATTCTTTGCAGAGCGGCACGCGCTCGTCCAGCAAAGCATACGTGTGCTTCTTGTTTCGCTCGACGCCATTGCAAACCAGACCTTCCGCCTCCGCAAGCGACAATAGGCAGCTCATTTGAACCTCATTTTCAATCGCTTTCTCTTGCATGAGCCGCTCCCCAATCTCTGTTTTAGTCAGATGCTGACCATTTGCCAATAACTTTTCCAATTGTTTACAGCACTTGGGATACAACTGTTCATCAACCCCATACGATTTACCCCAGGAAGCGCAGGCGGCTTTAATCCGCTTGCCGGTAAGTGCCAGCATCCACCGAATATCCTCGGCCGCAACCATGTGCCAGGTAGGGCGCAATACGTGCGTCCGTACAATCTCCCCTGCGGCCAACGCCTGCTCGATATCAGCCAGTGAAGGCGTTTTCAGACGGACACCTACTGCCCATTTCGACATCACAATGTCCTGCGCCTGTACCGCACCCATCCACGCCACCAGATCTTTCGATTTATTGAACTGCGGAGTGACCAGTTCTTGGCTTAACATACGAATATTCTTTACCATAGCATTTCCGTGTTAGTAAACATACAAAAAAGGAGAAGCAAAGATAGATAATCTACCTCCTTCAAACGAATATCCCCCAAAGAAAAAGGAGAGGAGGGAGAAGGAAAAGAATGATTAATGATTAATGTAGGGGCGAACCCATGTGTTCGCCCGCTGTTTTGTTTTGGATTTTTTGAGGGAAATTTTTTGAATGAGCCTTTCACGCATGCGTGAAAGGCTCCTGGAACGATAAATGAGTGTTTCACGCATGCGTGAAAGGCTCCCGGAACGATAAATGAGTGTTTCACGCATGCGTGAAAGTGCCTCGACATTATTTTTTACCAATTGGTAAGAAATGTTGGATTTGTTCACCTTAACTTTGCACCCGCTTTTGAAAAATGATACAGGTAAAATAGAAGTTATGCAAAGAGATAGTTTGGATTTTAAGACGATGAGTGTAGGAAAGCTGTTTACCAAACAACTTTTCCCTACGATTATGGGAATGATTGCGTCGGCATTGTTTACGGTTATCGACGGTATATTTGTGGGCAACGGTATAGGTAGTGATGCGATCGCCGCGGTGAATATTTCAGCGCCCATTTTTATGATTGTGGCGGGAATCGGTCTGATGTTTGGTATGGGAGGTGGTATCCTGGCCTCTATCAATTTGTCGCGAGGCAAGAACAAGGTTGCCAACATCAACCTTACGCAGTCTGTGTTGGCACTGGCGGTTGTGAGTTTGCTCCTGGTGCTTTCGCTCACATTATTTCCCCGGCAGGTGGGCACGCTGTTTGGTTCGGACGCTTATCTATTGGATAAGGTGGTGGAATACCTGTTTTGGTTCTCTTTGGGACTGCCGTTTACGGTCTTGGTCGTTGCGTTGCCCTTCTTTGTGCGTTTGACGAATCCAAAGGTCTCGATGTGGGCCATGCTAATCGCCACGATAGTCAATATCGTACTGGATTATATCTTCATTTTCATTTTTGAATGGGGACTGTTCGGTGCAGCGATTGCGACGGACATTAGTGAGTTCCTCGGAGCGATGATTATGCTTGTGTATCTGTTCCGAAGCTCGGTCGTTGTGCAATTTGTCCGCCTGAAGCTAAGTTGGAAGAGCCTGCGGCTGACGTTACGCAATGTGGGGTATATGATGCGTATCGGTTTCTCCGTCTGCCTTAGTGAAATAACTATTGCGATTATGATGATTGCCGGAAACTATGTATTTATGCATTATCTCGGTGCGAATGGCGTAGCGGCGTATAGTATAATCTGTTATTTGTTTCCCATTATCTTCATGATGTTTAATGCAATCGTTCAGTCGGCACAGCCGATCATCAGCTACAACTATGGCTGCGGGCAGATGGAACGCTCGAATAAGGCGTTGCGGCTGTCGTTGTTATTTGCTTCGGGCTTTGCCGTGACGATCATGCTGTTGTTTATGTATTTTTCCAAGGGCATTGTTTCGCTCTTCATACCGGATCCTACGAATATGGCGTGGCAGTATGCGGTGGCGGGTTTGCCGCTGTTTGCGGTGGACTATCTGTTCTTCGGCATCAATGTGATTACGATTGGATATTTCACGAGCGTGGAGCGGATCAGGCGAGCGGTGTGGCTAACCGTATTGCGCGGGATTTTGCCTGTTGTATTCTTCTTCGCCCTGCCCCGGCTTTTAGATACTCCCGGCATCTGGCTTGCCGTAGCCGCAGGGGATATGGTGACGACGCTGGTGATTGTGGTTCAGTTGGCAATCGATAGGAGGAGGGGGAAGGAATTGGAAGTTGAGAATTGAAAATGGGAAATGAAGGGAAGAGGAAGGGGGATTTTAATGAAGAATGTCTCTTGCTCTATCTTCTGATTTTCCATTTTCAATTCTCAATTTCTCATTCATTGATTTTAGAATTCTGAAATCAATGCGAACCATTTGCAGGCTGATGAGCCCCAAACTTCTTTGTATGTCGCCGTGTTGAATTGGGGCCAATAGGGAGTATCTTCGTTGAAGCGGGACTGCATGCCTACGGGTATTTCTCCGACTGTTTCACCCGGCAGAGCAGTATATTGCTGCGCGTAATTGCTGCCTTCTCCCCAAATCAGAGATTGACCGAACGGATTCTTTCCTACGATCCAGAAAAGTTGTTGTTCGGCGATATCCATAAGTTCTTTGTCTTGCAAGAACTTGCCGCATAGAGCGGCCGCCTTTCCGGTAGCCAGGTGAACGGCGGCGTTGCCTTTAAAAGAGAACCAAACGGGGAAGACGCGCAGGTAATGCTCATTGTCAAGTTTAAATCCGTTCTCAAGTTGCTCTTTGTAGTCGGCGTCAGCTCCTCTGCGTATGCCTACCTGGACGCGGTAGAAGTTGACTGAGTCTTTCACCTCATCAATATGATAGACGCCACTGGGCATCATGCCATAGGGGTCGACAAAACGCATGATTTTCTTCAGATAAGTGCTGTATAAGCGAACGGCATTTTCCCATTTCGAATAATCAGGGTGATTGGGTTGCGTTTCGCAAAGAGTTGTGATCGCCTGCATGAAAATATGGTCGCGCGACTGGTGTGTGTAATGAACAATTGATCTTTTATCCAGATCGCGATAGAAGAAGCCACTGATTTTGTCTTTGTCTTTCAGCGGTTCTGTGCGTTGGCAAGCCAAAGTGTATTCGATAGCTTTGGCGGCTTCGTTGGCGTAGTAAGAATCACCGGTCAGTTTATAAAGCAGGCTGGCGGTGAAAGAGATATTGGCCATGTATTGGCTATTCGAGGCCATTGCGGCATGATCGCCGCCTCCGCCTCCGCTCAACTCGTCAAAGCCCAGTTCGTCGAATCTTTCTTTAGCGAAAGCATAGTCTTCTATGGCTACTTTCTTTAGATGGTCTTTCAGCATGAGATCTTTTTCGATGGTCATAGCGGCATAGGCTTCGATCCCGGCGAAGAGGAAGTTCTCGAAGGCGCGGTTGTGTACGCGGACTTGTCGCCGGCCGCTGTCATCTTTTGTGTCGAGGAAGCCATCGGTCCAGAGGTTGGTTCCCCAGGTCTGTACGCGGTAGCCATCTCCGAAGCGGGTCTTCAGAATGTAATCGAGTCCCCACTGTGCCTCTTCCATAAGGCGTAGATAGAGGTCGGTATTGCCTTTTTCTTTAGCCCGGTTGGCGGCTTCGAACATGGAAAAGGCCAATTCGCCTGTTTGGAGTGTTTGTTGCGACATGTCGGCGGCATCATGCCATCCGCCGTTTACGGTAAACCGCATGCCATTGTGTTCGCCGTTCAGGTCGGTATGACAAGCGCCATGCTTCTCCGGAACGGGGTATCCGCAGCGTTCAACAAACATGAAATTAAGCACACGC
>JAJDIA010000127.1 GCA_030266465.1 Parabacteroides sp. OttesenSCG-928-G21
TTTGGGATGTATTGAAACTTTCTGACCGCCCGGTAATTTGCTCGCATTCTTCTGCCCGTGCTTTATGCAACCATGATCGTAATCTTACGGATGAACAGTTACGAGCTTTAGCCCAAAATGGCGGAGTCATTCAGCTTTGTCTGTTAGATTCTTATATTAACCCCAACCGAAGAGAAGCCTCTCTGACAGATGCGATTGATCACATTGACTATATCGTTAAAGTTGCCGGGATTGATCATGTCGGTATTGGTTCCGATTTTGATGGTGGTGGTGGTATCATTGGTTGTCAAGCGGCAAATGATTTAATACAGATAACAGTTAAACTCATAGAAAGAGGATATTCCGAAGAAGATATAGCAAAAATATGGGGCGGCAATTTCATGCGTGTAATGAAAGAAGTGCAGGAAAATGCAACCGTAAACATATAATTAAATGAAAATGACACAACTAATATGCCTTATTTTAGGCTTTTCTTTTTTCTCTTGCGGGCAAAAGGGAACAGCGGAACAAGCTTCCGCAAACACGGAGACGGTGCAAAAAACTTCAAAAACTCCCGATTTCAACGCGGATAGTGCTTATACTTTTGTCGCTAACCAGGTGGCATTCGGTCCTCGCGTTCCGAACACGCCGGAGCATGTTGCTTGCGGCGACTACCTGATCCGTGAATTGGAACGATTCGGAGCAAAAGTATTTATACAGGACGCTGTTCTTACCGCTTTCAACGGCACAAAATTACAATCGCGAAATATTATAGGTTCCTATGATCCCGATAACAAAAAACGCGTCATGCTTTTTGCCCATTGGGATACACGTCCTTTTGCCGATCAAGATATTCCGGCAAATTATTACACCCCTATTGACGGAGCAGATGATGGCGCCAGTGGCGTTGGTGTATTGTTGGAAATCGCTCGTCAAATCAATGCGAACAGCCCCGGCTACGGTATTGATATTATATTCTTTGATTCTGAAGATTATGGCACCCCAACTTTTGAAAGGATTGACTATTCCCAGACATGGTGGTGCTTGGGTTCTCAATTCTGGGCAAAGAATCCGCATGTACCTAACTACAAAGCTGATTTCGGAATTTTATTAGATATGGTTGGGGCTAAAAACGCCACATTCTATAAAGAAGGATATTCTATGAAAAAAGCCGCCCCAACAGTAGAAAAAATCTGGAATACAGCACGAGATCTCGGCTACGGGCGCTTTTTTATGAATGCAAGGGCCGGGGATATCACCGACGACCATCAGTTTGTTATGGAAGGACGTGGCATCCCTTGTGTTGATATTATCTATTTAGATTCGGACACCAACCATAGCTTTGGCCCACATTGGCATACGGTTAACGACAATATGGATAATATCAGTACCGAAACATTAAAAGCCGTAGGGCAAACCGTATTGGAAGTAATCTATAATTATTAAATGAAGCTATGACTATCAACGAAATACAAGATCAAATCATTGAAGAGTTCTCCGTTTTTGATGACTGGATGGACAAATATGCCTTGCTTATTGACCTGGGAAACTCCCTTGCTCCTCTGGAAGATAAATATAAGACAGAAAGTAATCTGATTGAAGGTTGTCAAAGTCGGGTATGGCTACAGGCAGATTATGAAGAGGGGAAAATATATTTTAAAGGAGAAAGCGATGCCGTTATTGTGAAAGGAATTGTGTCGTTACTCATACAAGTTCTTTCCGGGCACACACCACAGGAAATTCTGGATACCGATCTCTATTTTATCGATGAAATCGGATTAAAAGAGCATCTTTCCCCTACTCGTTCAAACGGTCTGGTCTCTATGGTAAAACAAATGCGCTTATACGCTTTAGCCTTTAAAACAAAAGAAGCAGGGAATTAATTTTCGAACTGGTTTAATTCTAAATCCTCACCATCCCATACAGCATAGGAAAAGAGAGTCATCCAGTCGCCTATAATCAACAGGCGACTTGTTTTTGTTAAAAGCAGATCAAGCAAAATATGCCTGTGCCCGAAAAGAAAGAAATTAATATCCGGATGTGTTTTCAAGTACTCTTTAGCAAAGGTTGCCAAATATTCACTCTGCTCTCCCTGGTAAGGTTTTACTTCATGATCTACCATCCCACTCTTCCGGCTATTTAACGACCAGCCTAAAGCAAAGCCGAATGTCCACCGTGGGTGAATACCTGCATATAACCACTGACAGAATTTATTTCGGAAAACAGCACGAATAAGACGAAAGCTCCAACTGCGATTATCCGCCTCATCCCCATGTGCCAAATAAAATCGCTTGCCCAGTAAGTCAATAGTTAAAGGCTCATAATGAATCGTCGCACCGATCTCTTTAGGTAAATAATCAAACATCCAAATGTCATGATTGCCTATAAAAAAATGAATATCAACCCCTTCGTCGGACAACTCAGCCAACTTTCCTAAAAAGCGGGTATGTCCTTTAGGCGCCACATATTTGTATTCGTACCAATAATCAAACATATCGCCTAAAAACCATATCGCCGACGCATCATAACGGATGCTCTCTAACCAACGGACCAATCGCTTTTCTATCTCCCGGGGATCATCATGAAAACGAGCCCCTAAATGAGCATCTGAGGCAAAATATATCTTCTTTTTAGTTGCAGACATCTCTTATGACCCGTTTATAAAAACCCTAATTCCAGCTTGGCTTCTTCCGAAAGCATATCCTTATTCCATTCCGGTTCGAATACCAAGTTGATCAGTACGCTTTTAACTCCTTCAACCGATTCCACCTTCATCCGGACATCTTCCATGATAAAATCTGCGGCAGGACAATTCGGTGCAGTCAACGTCATATCTATCACCACATTCTTCTCATCATCTACCTCGATATTATAAATTAAACCAAGATCATATACATTAACCGGTATTTCCGGATCATAAACCGTCTTAATCATAGCCACAATGGCCTCTTCCGTCTGGAGAAATTCGTTGTCCATTTTTTCTTGTTTGATTGCAAATATAAGTAATAATTCTCACTTACAATCTTCCCTCATCCATATAACTATAATACTGATTATCTGCAACAATGATATGGTCAAGCAACGTTATATCAAGCAAGGCTGCTCCTTTTTTCAGTCGTTGTGTCAATGCATCATCCTGTGAACTGGGTAAACGATTACCGGAAGGATGATTATGACAGAGCAATATACCTGATGCTAAACTTTGGAGCGCTGCTTTCAAAATCAAGCGCAAATCAGCACTTGTCCCGGCTATTCCGCCCTGGCTTATACGCAACTTATCCAATACCTTTCCGGCACGATTAGTCAATGCGATCCAAAGCTCTTCATGCGGTAGGTCAGCCAAAAAGGGATGAAAAAGCCGAAAAGCGTCTGCACTACTTTTAATATTTTCCCGTTGAACAGGCTCACAAACACTGCGCCTTCGCCCTAATTCCAAAGCAGCCATAATGGTAACGGCTTTTGCTTCACCAATACCACGAAACTGCGCAATCAACTCTTTCACGGAAATTTTTCCTAACCGGTTCAAATTATCATCCGTACTTCGTAATATACGTTGTGCCAATTGCACGGCTGATTCGGAGCTGTTCCCCGAACCGATCAAGATCGCTAATAATTCAGCATTAGTAAGCACTGACGCGCCTTTTTCCAGCATCTTCTCCCGTGGACGGTCAGCTTCCGCCCAGGATTTGATGGGAAGATTTAATGATTGATCTTCCATAGTTAAGGTATATTTGGTTTAGCTATCAGTTCTTTGAGCGACCGACATACGAACCGTCACGAGTATCAATCTCTATTTTTTCGCCGGTATTGATAAACAACGGAACACGCACCTCTGCTCCAGTCTCAAGCGTTGCAGGTTTCAATGCATTTGTCGCAGTATCACCTTTCACACCCGGCTCTGTATAAGTTATTTCCAAAACAACGTGTGCCGGAAGTTCACAAGTAAGAACTGTCTCGCTGGCTGCATGAACCATAGCTTCCACCATATCACCTTCTTTCAGGAAT
>JAJDIA010000130.1 GCA_030266465.1 Parabacteroides sp. OttesenSCG-928-G21
CCATGAAAACCAGAAAGGTCCGTCGACAGACTGAAATGCCGATACATCCCCGTCGCGCCGATGCCATACGAGATTGCGTCGTTTTGCCGGTGAACCCTGTCGTTCGTCATCCAGCAGTAGAAGCCCATCATTCCCTGCATACGCAAAGAAAATTTTTTATCCGGTGAAGAATAGAGGTTTTTACCCACCGTTACGTCAAACCAGTACGAGGCGGCATCCGTATAGCGCGCATCAGCCAGGCGTCCGCCGCTTGCCGTTTTGAGGTTGAGGCTGAGCATTATATCCGCCCACTTGTCGCTCTCCAGCAACTGAAACATCGAAGAGATGATCACGTCGCCCATGCAGGCAAAAGGACTACTCTGCTCGGCGGCGAAGCGCTCTTCCTGCGTCTCGGGCGTCATTTTGTAATCCTCCACAATCACCATGCTGACCTCCACCGCCGCACGACCTTTGGCAAACGGCAACAGCGCGCGTGCATACAGATCTTTCGTCTTATCGCCGCTATAATAGTGATACTCACCACGTAATTCCACCTCATAGCGCGAACCGATCTTGCCCGACCGCAATTCAGGAATAGGGAAGCCATTCGGCCCGAAATAGTAGGGAGAATAGATAATATTGTCCATTTTATCGCGCCAATCCTCTGCCCGCAATACAGAAGGCGTAAGCATACTCATTGCAACAAACAAAAAAATCAGGCGAGTAACCGTGTGTATTTTCATAAATTAGGAAAACTAAGCCACAAAAGTAATAAAAATAAAATAAGTCCGGTTGATGTTTGTTTAGACCCTTCTGCAGGATTTTGGAAGCTCTCGTTCATGTGCAGGACCCTCCTGCAAGATTTTGGAAGCCCTCGTTCATGTGCAGGACCCTTCTGCAGGATTTTGGAAGCTCTCGTCCGTGTGCAGGACCCTCCTGCAAGATTTTGGAAGCCCTCGTTCATGTGCAGGACCCTCCTGCAGGATTTTGGAAGCTCTCGTTCATGTGCAGGACCCTCCTGCAGGATTTTGGAAAGTACTTGTTAAAAGTTGTAAAGCTTCTGCAAGATTTTGGAAGCTCCCGACAACAGTTTTGAACCTCCTGCAAGATTTTGGAAGCCCCCAACAACAGTTTTGAACCTCCTGCAGGATTTTGGAAGCCCCCAACAACAGTTTTGACCCTCCTGCAGGATTTTGGAAGCTCCCAACAACAGTTTTGAGTCTCCTGCAAGATTTTGGAAGCCCCCAACAACAGTTTTGACCCTCCTGCAAGATTTTGGAAGCTCCCAACAACAGAATTGACCTCCTGCAGGATTTTGGAAAGCACTTGTTAAAAGTTGTAAAGCTATTTCAGTACCGATCAATCCACAATCGTTCGGACAATCAGCTGATAGCCTTGTGCATTGGGATGCAGACCGTCGGAAAAGAGCGTTTCGTTGATCTTTCCGTCGGGCTGTAACAGGGCGCCGCCGGGGTCTTGAAAGTTGTAGTTGTCGCGAATGGCGATTTCCTGGATGCGATAGTTGATGTTTTTCACCCATTCCTCTGCGTTGCGACGGGGCAGGATGCCGATGAGTTTAATCTCGGCCTGCGGTTGGCGTTCACGAATGGCGGCCAACAGAAAACGGAGGCCTTCGATGATGCTGTCGTCCGTGTCTCGTCCAAAATTATTGGTGCCGATCATGAGGACCACCTTTTCGGCTTCAAAACCATCCAATTCATCGTGATAAATGCGCCAGAGGACGTTCTCTATCCGATCCCAGCCATAGCCCATGTTCTGAAAGCCGGCGGGCTGCATGTGGGCGTTCCAACTGTCGATGCCGCTTTTCTCGGTATCCAACGGTTCGCCTCCCCAGAAATGTGTGATGGAGTTGCCGATGATGACCGAGCGGGGCGGATTCTGGCGATGTCGCGTCAGGATTTCGTTGTGTCGCTTTTTCCATTCGTACTTGTAGGGCTCGCGGCGTTGAGTAACGGGGCGCGTGGTGGCGAGGTCGCCTACGGGCAGCTTCAGTATTTCCCTTATTTTGGCTTCAACGGCAGTGGCTTGGGCCTGCATACCGAGGTCGTTCGGGTGGATATGGTCTACCCAGCCATCGGCGGGAATGTTCAACTCCTCGCGGGTGAGGTAGTAGAGGTTGCCGATGTTTTCGTTCAGTAGCTGTTCGTAGGCTTTCCGATTGGCGCGGTTGGCACGCGTATAGGATTCGAGGAGCTTGCTGTTGGTGGCTCCGTTGGCATATCCGATATGTTCGACGAGTAGAATGGGGGCGGCGGCGCGTTGCCGGCGTATCTGTTTAACGGCGTTGACGATTAGCGGGATAAGCTCTGCCTCCTCGCGACCGTCCACATTAGGCAGGCAGTCGAGGATGTAAAGGCGAGCGTCGGTTTCGGCAATCAGGTCGATCACCTCCTTTTCCAGCCGTCCGTTTCCGGAGAAGCCGAGGTTAATCAGCGGGTAGTCGAGCGAGCGCTGCAGGATATTGCTCCACGCCATACCGGGGCGGGAGGCGCAGGCGCCGTGGGCAATGGAGGTGCCGTAGAGCAGGATCGGTTTTTCGGGGGATAGAGGGACGAAGGTGAATTCAGCCGTCTCGTCAACGCCTATCTCGAGCCACTTTACCGTGTTGTAGAGGGGCAGGAAGAGGCGGTATTCGTAGCCGTTGTTATGCTGGCGGTTTTTGGGGATGTTACTGAAGGTGTATTGGATGGTGTCGTTGAAGGTGTATCCGCCGGCGCATCTATTCCAGTTGCCGTCGCTGTCGATGCTGTAGAGGTCTATGCCGGAGACACCGGTGGCGGGCATGTGCAGCATACTGGTTCGCTCGGAAACGGCGTAGCGGACGCGAATCTCGGGTGTGTTGGTGTAGAAATGGATGGCGAGTCCGGCGGAGTTCCGGGAGAGGTTCCAGACGGCTTCGCGGACGCTTTGTTTGGCGCGCTCGGGCAGCCGGGTGTAGGTGTGTCCTATTTCATTTGTCCATCCCTGGTTCTGGACGGTAGGCATCCCGGCGTTCATGGGGTTATGCCAGTTGATTTGTGCGTTTGCCGGCAGAAAACAATAGAGCAGGCAGAGAAGAAATGCTTTTTTCATAACAAATAATCGTGTCTTTCGTAATAGATTCGTAATAGAATAGGTGCAAATATAGGGATAAAGAGTGCTCGGCTTTAATATTTTGCTATTTTTGTGGATATAATAATCCCTAATACTATGCGTCAGATGAAACGAATCATTACAGTTGCCTTTACGCTATTCTGCGTGGCTTTATTTTCGGCGTGTGCTTCGCCGGCTTCTTCTCCGATAAAGACTTTACTTATTACCGGTCAGAATAATCATAACTGGCAGGTGAGCCATGTTGTTTTGAAACAGATTCTGGAGAGCTCCGGAATGTTTACGGTGGATTACGCGATCTCGCCGGAGGCAGGGAAGGATATGTCGGGGTTTGTAATCGACTTTACGCCGTATGACTTGATTGTCCTGGATTATAACGGGGATAGCTGGCCGGCGACGACGAATCAGCGCTTTCTGGATTTCGTGGCCGGTGGTGGCGGAGTAATCGTTTACCATGCGGCGGATAATGCTTTCCGCGGGTGGAAGGAGTATAACGAAATTTGTGCGCTGGGCGGCTGGGAGAACCGGAATGAGACGGATGGTCCGTATCGTTACTGGGTGAATGGTGTGTTGATTGCGGATGATTCGCCGGGAGTAGGCGGTTCGCA
>JAJDIA010000013.1 GCA_030266465.1 Parabacteroides sp. OttesenSCG-928-G21
TTCATGGGATGGTGTTTTCCATCAATCGATAAAGTTACCTGAAAACATACATGGAATCCCACTTTGTGACAATTTTTTTGTGCGCGATAATTTATTTTTAGGACATTTTCGTAATCATAAAGGCGATTTTCTCCATAATTTTGCTTTGTATAATCAATCCTCCGAAGTGATAAAATCTTTTGATAACTATGTGCAATTTAATCCTAAGGTCTTAGTGACAGGCTGGGTAAACAGATGTATGAAACCTTATCGAATAGGCGAACATATTTATGTGAAAGAGATATCGAATGACACCCTGTTTTATTTGAATGAGCGAAACGGACTCATTCCACACTTTGTATTTGATTTAGGGAAATACACCATCACTAAAGAGATGAGAGAAAGTAGAGAACCATCAAATCTCTATAGTGTAAATGGACAGATCAATCTACCTACAAGTATGCCTATGATAGATACCCAGAATAATCTTTTTTTCAGTTTTAGCGCATACAATCTCTCCGGAAAGTATTCTTTTCCGAAAAAAATGAATAGGTCAATAGTAACTCCTTCCAGTTCCGGACTCATAATTTTTCAAGGTGGAGGGACGATTATTGATTCGCATGCTGTGCTTGGGGTATATGATACTACTAACCAAACAACACAGTTATTAGATACAGATCCTGTTACGCAAATAATCGGATTAATCAATGATCTGGATGGCGGTTTATCTTTTTGGCCCCAATATTATACCTCGGAGAATGAACTGGTCGATATATGGCGAGTGGAAGATATGAAAGAGCATTTAACTGACGAGTATTTTGCAGGCCATGAAATCAAGGATCCCGCCGCCCATCAAAAGCTAAAAGAGCTGGTGCAAAAGTTGGATATAGAAGATAATCCGGTGATTGTTACTGCGAAGTTGAAGCCGAATTGAAATATAACGAATAACTAAAAAATAGAATCGAATCTATATGAAATTGACAGAAAATATGAGAAAAAGAAATGGTATTGTATGTGTTCTTTTGTTGGTTTTTGTGATAAGTTGCTCTACAGACAGACAATCAAACAACGATTTGCCGGGCATTGATGTTACGAAAAACTATCCTGAAAAAGAAATAAATCTAACCGATATAGCCAATGTCTCTTATGTGCAATTAAGTGCGAATAGTGATGATTTTCTTTATAAAGGAAGTATCGACTATGTAACTAAAAATACAGTTATTGTTGTGGATCGTACTTCGCACAGCGTATTGTTTTTTTCAAAAGATGGAAGCCCTAAGTCGCGTTTTAATCGTAGAGGGCAAGGACCGGAAGAGTACGCGAATGCCGCTACTGTAATGTATGATGAAGTGAGGGATGATCTTTATGTTATGCCTGATTTTAATAATTATATAAATGTATATTCCTCTTCTGGTGAATTCAAAAGAAAACTAATCTTACCGCAAAGTAATATCTTGAATCAACTGGCTTTTTTTGATGATCAATCCATATTGGTTTATGATAACAGTAGGTTATGGCAGAATATTGTTCAAAGCCAGTCAGGAGATAAAACGGGTTTTACGGAACAAACGAATGATTCGACCTTTTTTCTTATCTCCAAAACGGATGGAACGGTGTTGGAATATCTTCATGTACCAGGCAATACCATAGATTTAAGTTGCAATATTGAGGGAGCCGGATTTGCTCAGGTTGGTTATTCGCGTGTAAGAAAATCCCCGAACGGGCTTCTTTTATATAATCCGGAAACCGACACTATATTCCTTTATGACAAAGACAAATCTTTATCTCCTTTTATGCATAAGACGCCTTTATTGACGGATATGAACCCTATGATTGTCATGGATAATTGTCTGGATGCAGGTGACTTCCAATTCTTATCTGCTTATACCTATTCCGTTGGAAAACACCCCTCTGCAACATATTACATGAGGGATAAACAATCCGGTGACATCTTTCGGCAGAAGGTTGTTCTCGCTGATTATGAAGGGAAAGATTTTCATATTGATCCGCGTCTTCCGAATTATTATGAGAAAGGGTATCATTTTGAATTAGATATTTTTGAGCTCAAAGAAGCGTATGGAGAAAATAGACTCAGCGGTAAGTTAAAGGAATTGGTTGCTACATTAAATGATACAGAGGATAATAATGTTTTTGTATTTGTTGATTTTAAATAAAGAGGGATTATCTGCTTCCTACTGAGTTCACTTTCTTGATCATAAAACCACTGCCCGGTCAATATTGATATATTTCCTGTCATTTTCGAAAATAATCTTGGAAATGAAGTTCTTATTTTTGTCACAAACTTCAATCTAAGGATGAAAACACATTATTTTTTAGCAATTGACATAGGAGCGACCAGTGGTCGGACGATTATAGCAAGCATAGTTGACGGTAAGTTTGCTATGGAGGAAATATACCGGTTCCCCAATAATATGCTCGAATTACAGGGTAAGTATTACTGGAATATCTTTGGTTTGTATGAATCCATCAAGGAGAGTTTACGCATTTGCGTTCGTAAACAGATTACCCTTGATTCAATTGGTATAGATACATGGGGAGTAGATTTCGGATATATTGCTGCTGATGGTTCTATTCTTGGTCTTCCTCGTTCTTATCGTGATCCGTATACGGTTGGGGCACCGGAAGATTTCTTTCAACATATTCCTAAAAAGGATGTCTACAACAGCACAGGTATTCAGATAATGGAGTTTAACAGCCTGTTTCAGTTGTTCAGAGCCAGACAGGAGGATTTTGCGCCCTTAAAAGCAGCAAAGGAGATATTGTTTACGCCAGACTTATTAGCCTATATGTTGACGGGGAATAAAGTGTGTGAATATACAATAGCCTCAACTTCACAGTTTATCAATCCGGTAACCAAACAAGCGGAAGCATCTTTATTAAATGTAGCCGGACTCTCTTCGGCCATTCTTCCTCCGATAGTTGTTCCCGGTACTAAAGTCGGTGAACTAACGGATGCGTTAGCAAAAGAGATAGGGATAGCAAAAATTCCGGTTATTGCAGTAGCCGGACATGACACCGCATCAGCTATTGTCGCTGTTCCTTCGACTGAACCGGGTTTTGCCTATCTCAGCAGTGGTACGTGGAGTCTGATGGGTATAGAGGTTGAGTATCCGATCATAACATCAGAATCATTTGATAAGAATTTCACAAATGAAGGAGGAATAGAAAATACGACTCGTTTTTTAAAAAATATTACCGGGATGTGGCTGCTTGAACAGTGCCGGAAAGAGTGGGAGCGGGAAGGACGTGCGTATAGCTATACACAAATCACCGAAATGGCCACAAGTGCTATTCGGTTCCCCTCCTTAGTCAATCCGGATGATCCTGCTTTTGCTAATCCGACAAATATGGTGAAAGCGATTCAGACATCTTGCGAGAAGACAGGCCAACAAATACCGGTATCTGATGCCGAGTATGTCGCCTGTATTTTTAATAGTCTGGCTAAGCGCTATAAAGAGGTGTTGGATATGCTTTCTGATATGGCACCTTTCCGCATAGAAAAATTACATGTGATCGGAGGAGGATCGAAAAATAGATTACTGAATCAATTAACAGCGAATGCCATTGGTATTCCTGTTGTGGCAGGACCTTCGGAAGCAACAGCCATTGGCAATTGCATGGTGCAGGCAAAAGCGATGGGTTTGGTCGAGGACCGTTGGGAAATGCGCAAGTTAATCACTGCTTCCTTTGAATTAGAAACATTTTACCCGGAAAAAATATAAAATAAATATATACAATCATGACAAAAGAATCTTTGATAAATTCAGCATTTCAGAATGCAACGGAACGTTATGCCGCTCTTGGCGTAGATGTAAATAAAGCCATGCAGGCTTTGCAAAAAATATCCCTATCCCTGCACTGCTGGCAGACGGATGATGTAACTGGCTTTGAAAATCAGGAAGCTGCACTTTCCGGTGGCATTCAGGTAACCGGTAACTATCCTGGCCGTGCCCGTACGATCGATGAAGTACGTGCGGATATTATGAAGGCTACTTCCTATATTGCCGGAAATCACCGCTTAAGTTTACATGAAATCTATGGCGATTTTCAGGGGAAAAAGGTAGATCGCGACGAAGTAGAACCCATTCATTTTCAAAGTTGGATGGATTGGGCGAAAGAAAACAACCTGAAACTGGATTTTAACAGTACCTCTTTTTCACATCCGAAGAGTGGCGATCTGACATTAGCCAATCCGGATGATGAAATTCGTAATTTCTGGATTGAGCATACCAAACGTTGCCGCTGGATCAGCGAAGAAATGGGAAAAGCACAGAATGATCCGTGTATCATGAATTTATGGGTGCATGACGGAAGTAAAGAGGTGCCTGCTAACCGATTGAAATATCGTCGTATTCTGGAGCAATCATTGGATGAGATCTTCGCTACCGAATATAAAAACATGAAAGACTGTATAGAGGCCAAACTGTTTGGTATCGGCTTAGAAAGCTATACCGTTGGTTCTTATGACTTTTATTTAGGTTATGGCGCTAAGAAAAACAAGATTGTGACATTAGATACAGGCCACTTCCACCTGACGGAAAGTGTGGCGGATAAAATATCTTCTATGTTATTGTTTACGCCGGAAATCATGCTGCATATCAGTCGCCCTATCCGTTGGGATAGCGACCATGTGGTTATTTTAAATGATGATCTGACTGATTTAGCCCGTGAAATTATTCGTTGTGAGGCCTTGGATCGTATCCATATCGGTTTGGATTATTTTGATGCTACCATTAATCGGATAGGGGCGTATGTGATTGGATGCAGGGCTGCACAAAAAGCTCTGTTAATGGCACTCTTAGAACCAGCTGCAACATTACAACAATATGAGGCTGAAGGTAAATATTTTGAACGTCTGGCGCTACAGGAAGAATTAAAAAGCTTGCCGTGGACGGCTGTTTGGGATATGTTCTGCCTACAGAATGATGTGCCGGTAGGAGAAGATTATATCGCTTCTATTCAGCAGTATGAAAAAGAGGTAACGAGCAAGAGATGAGCTCAATTCATGACTAAAACGAAGTTTTATGAATATACTAATAGGTTTACTGATTATTGCTGTCGGCAGTTTTGGACAAAGTAGTTCTTATGTGCCGATTCGTAAAGTAAAAGAATGGAGCTGGGAAAGCTTTTGGTTGACGCAGGGTGTTTTCGCCTGGTTGGTTTTTCCTTTATTGGGCGCTTTACTGGCTGTTCCGGCAGGGAGTAGTCTGGGACAAATTATTGCCGTAGACACATCGGCAGCCATCAAAGCAATGGGCTTCGGAATACTTTGGGGCGTAGGTGGATTGACATTCGGATTAAGTATGCGCTATCTGGGTGTTGCTTTAGGACAATCCATAGCTCTGGGCACATGTGCTGCTTTTGGTACACTTATCCCGGCATTGATGGCGGGTACGGATCTGTTTCATGGAACCGGTCTTATTCTGCTGATAGGTGTTTGTATAACACTGGCAGGTATTGCTGTGATTGGTTATGCCGGAGGACTTCGTGCCCAGAATATGACTGAGGAAGAGCGGAAAGCAGCCGTAAAGGATTTCGCTTTATCAAAAGGTTTGTTGGTCGCTTTATTATCCGGTGTGATGAGTGCCTGCTTTGCCCTTGGGCTTGAGGCCGGTGCACCGTTGGTTGTGGAAGGCGCCAGTGAGTTATTCCAAACATTACCGGCTACGCTGATGGTTACCTGTGGCGGTTTTCTTACCAACGCCGCTTATTGTCTGTATCAGAATACAAAGAATAAAACGTTCGGAGATTATGGTAAAAAAGAGGTGTTGGTTAATAATCTTCTTTTCTGCGCATTGGCCGGTCTGTTGTGGTATTCGCAATTTTTCGGATTGAGTATGGGTAAGAGTTTCTTTACCGAATCGTCTGTCATGCTGGCCTTTTCATGGAGTATATTGATGTCGTTGAATGTCATATTCAGTAATGTCTGGGGAATTTTACTGAAAGAATGGAAGGGAGTAAGTGCTAAAACAGTTATGGTACTTATTACCGGGATGTGTATCCTTATTTTTTCACTTTTGTTCCCCAATTTATTTTAATTCGCAATAAAAATGAATGATTTCCTATGAGATTAATTAACAACAATGCTCCTCTGACAGCTGAAATAGCTCGTATTGCTGAAGTGGCCGGCTATTTGTGGGAGAGAGGATGGGCTGAACGTAACGGAGGTAATATTTCTGTCAATATAACTTCATTGATGTATGAGGAAGAAAAGGAATTGACCTCTTTATGCCCTGCCATACCTTTAAAAGAACCTGTAAAAGCTCTTGCCGGTGAAATTTTTTACGTGACGGGAACCGGAAAACGGATGCGGTATATTGCCAAAGATCCCTTTGCGAATGGTTCTATCATCCGGATTTCGACGGATGGCTGTTCGTTTGAAATTATAGCGGAAGAACCTGTGCCGCCGACATCGGAATTGCCTTCGCACTTGTTGATGCATAACTATTTACGTGAACAGGGTCGTGATAATCGAGTGGTTTTGCATACGCATCCGACCGAAATTATAGGCTTGACCCATTGTAAACCTTTTTTAGATGCAACTACGCTGACACGTACGATGTGGAGCATGATTCCGGAATGTCGTATCATCATCCCTAAAGGTATAGGAATGATACCGTATGAAATCCCCGGAACTATAGAATTGGCGCATGCTACGATTAAGGAATTGGCGAAACATGATATGGTGTGTTGGGAAAAGCATGGTGTATTGGCCGTAGGAGAAGATATTATTGAATGTTTTGATGCCATCGACACGCTAAATAAATCGGCTCAGATCTATTTGGTGGCCCGTACAGCCGGTTTTGAACCGGAGGGCATGACGGACAAGCAATTGGATGATCTTGTCCCGACATTTAATTTATAGTGCGTTTGATCTGACAAAATGACGCAAAAATTTCATTGCAATGAAACTGAAAAATCATTGCAATGAAATTTTAAAATCATTGTGATGTTTTTCGAAAATCATCGCAATGAATTTTTGAATTCGTGATGATGATTTTAAAGTGCAGATTTACAGCTATTTTCTTTGATTTCGAAAAGCTGTCAATTTGTCGCTTTTGTGATAGTATCTGAAATATTCACTATATTTACAGATAACAGAAAACGGATGAAAGTGTTTGAACTGTTATTGTGCTTGTATATAGCAGTTTGTCTATTGTTACTTAAAGTCAAAAACTAATAATATTATGCGATTAAAACTCGGCATTTTATCTTTTTTAATCTTCTCTTTATCCTTACATGCCCAACAGCGGGATACGCGTGTCCGGGATTATATTACGCCTACACGTATCGTCTGGCAGCAACATGCTGATCTAATAAAAGGAGCGGAGAATCTGCTTATTCCCGGAAATGGTCAGTCTGATTTAGCCAATACGCGGATTTGTGTGATCCATAGCTCAGCGGATAAACATCCGGCCCTGCTCTTTGATTTCGGAAAGGAGTTACAAGGTGGTCTGCAGATCGTTACCGGAATGCCGGCGCAACAACAACCAATCCGTGTCAGAATCCGTTTTGGAGAATCGGCCAGTGAAGCTATGAGTGAAATAAGCGCGGAAAGTGGTGCGACAAACGATCATGCGATGCGGGATTTTGAAATTGCTTTGCCTTGGTTGGGCGTTATGGAGGTGGGCAATTCCGGTTTCCGTTTTGTACGGATAGATTTACTGGATACCGATCGAGAATTGCATTTGAAAGAGGTCAGAGCTATTTCTACTTACCGTGATATTCCTTATCTGGGTTCGTTTACCTGTAATGATGAACGATTGAATGAAATATGGCAAACAGGCGCTTATACGGTTCATCTGAACATGCAGGAATATCTGTGGGATGGTATTAAGCGGGATCGCTTGGTGTGGGTGGGCGACCTGCATCCGGAGGTGATGACGGTAAGTACGGTTTTTGGTTATAATGAGGTCGTTCCCAAAAGTCTTGATCTTATACGGGATATAACACCGTTGCCACAGTGGATGAACGGAATCAGTTCTTATTCTATCTGGTGGCTTTTGATACATCGGGATTGGTACTATTATCAGGGTGATCTGGATTATCTGAAGGAACAACAAACTTATCTCGTTGGGTTATTGCGCCATTTGATCAGTAAAGTAGATGAAAACGGACGTGAACGACTGGATGGTAATCGCTTTTTAGACTGGCCTTCGAGTGAGAATCCTGCTGCCATAGACGCCGGATTACAAGCACTTATGGTTATGGCCATGAAGGCTGGCTTTGAGCTATGTACGGTATTGGGAGAGAACGCATTGGCCATTGAGTGCCTGAATATGACCGACAAATTATCTTCCAAAGGGCAGGAGGTAACGAATGCGGTAAAGATATCCGGTAAAGCTCCGGACGATCCGGGTTCAAAACAAGCGGCTGCTTTATTAACACTGGCCGAATTGATGCCGGAAAAAGAGGCTAATGATAACTATCTATCTGCCAATGGAGGACATGGTTTTTCAACCTTCTATGGATATTATATGTTGCGTGCTATGGCGGTAGCCGGAAATTACCAAGGGGCGTTAGATGTTATTCGTTCATACTGGGGGGCTATGCTGGACTTAGGTGCAACGACTTTCTGGGAAGATTTTAACCTGGATTGGTTACCCAATGCCGCAGGTATCGACGAACTTGTTCCGGAAGGGAAAAAGGATATTCATGGTGATTTCGGTGCGTATTGTTATGAGCGTTTCCGACATAGTTTGTGTCATGGTTGGGCTTCGGGACCGACTTCCTGGTTGAGTGAGTATGTGTTGGGGGTACAGGTATTGGAACCGGGTTGCAAACGTGTAAGTATTACTCCGCATCTGGGAGATCTTCAATGGGTGGAAGGTACTTTCCCCACACCCTATGGTATAATAGAAATTCGTCATGAAAAAGGAACTGACGGAAAAGTTGAAAGCACGGTCAATGCTCCTGAAGGGGTGGAGATTATAATTCGTTAATTTGTTTGTTATGAAATATATACGTTTATTGCTGTTTGTTTGTTTCGTTGTTGCTTGTTTTTTATCTTCCTGTACGAAGAAAACTTCAATGAACTCCCTCGAGAAGGGATTCCGGGAAGTACCGGATAGTGTTCGTTTGGCGGCATATTGGTATTGGATCTCTGATAATATATCCAAAGAAGGTGTGGTAAATGATCTGCATGCCATGAAAAAAGCAGGTATCACCCGAGCTTTTATCGGTAATATTGGTATCGATGATATCCCTTATGGGAATGTGAAAATTTTCACTCCCGAGTGGTGGGATATTTTACATACAGCGCTTAAAACGGCAACAGAACTGGATATTGAGATTGGTATATTTAATAGTCCGGGATGGAGCCAATCGGGTGGCCCATGGGTTAAACAGGACGAAAGTATGCGTTATTTGGCCTCTTCGGATATTCAGGTAAAGGGACCACAATCACTTCATGTTGCTTATCCTGGTTTTGATGAAGAAACCCAGCTTGTACGTGTGATCGCTTATCCGGCTCCGATCAATACCTATCAAAAAAAATGGACTCTACAGAAAAAACAGAATCAGTCATTGACTTTGGATATGCCGGTAGATGACGAACAGGTTATCCGTAGTTTTATATTTCAAACAAACGATCCTATTAATACTGAGGCCGAACTTCAAATAAAAGAAGGGGATACATACCGAACTTTACGAAAATTTGAAATAGACCGGAGTAATCCTGCATTAAATGTTGGGTTTGACCCTTTTGCTCCTGTTGTTCTTTCTTTGCCTGATACCCAGGTTTCTGCTTTTCGTTTGATACTGAACGCACCTGGATCTGGTGATGCTGTTGTTACTCTTTCGACTACTCCTGTAGTAGAACGTTATCCGGAACAATCTTTGGCTAAAATGCATCAATATCCTCTTCCGTACTGGCCTACTTATATGTGGCCTAAAAAAGAATGGTATGATTCCTCTACCGGATTTGTAATTCCGCAAGATGAAGTAATAGACATAACTACATCTTTTGCCGATGGGATGATTAAGTGGAATGTACCGGAAGGGAATTGGGTTATTTCCTGTCTGGAGATGAAAACAACCGGAGTTACTAACAGTCCGGCAACACCAGAAGCAACCGGATTGGAAATAGATAAAATGAGTAAGACACATGTTGCAACTCATTTTGATGCCTTTATGGGTGAAATATTGCGGCGTATACCGGAAGCTGATCGAAAATGTTTTAAGGTAGTAGTTCAGGATAGTTATGAAACCGGCGGGCAAAACTGGACAGACGATATGATTGAACGTTTCAAAGATACCTATGGCTATGATCCGTTACCTTATTTGCCTGCCATGCACGGTAAGGTAGTTGGTAATGAAGATATGTCTTCCCGTTTTCTATGGGATTTACGACGTCTAATAGCCGATCGGGTGTCTTATGATTATGTAGGTGGTTTACGCGATATAAGTCATAAGCACGGATTGACTACTTGGTTGGAGAATTATGGACATTGGGGATTTCCTGGTGAGTTTCTTCAATATGGTGGACAATCGGATGAGGTATCCGGTGAATTTTGGAGTGTAGGCGAATTGGGTGATATAGAGAACCGGGCGGCCTCTTCCAGTGCTCATATATACGGAAAACGACGGGTATGGGCCGAATCCTTTACCAGCGGTGGTCCTAATTTTGGGCGTTTTCCTTATGATATGAAACTACGGGGTGACCGTTTTTTTACTGAAGGGATTAATGCTACATTACTTCACTTGTATATTCAACAACCTTATGAAGATCGTGAGCCGGGGATGAGCGCCTGGTTTGGTAATGATTTTCAGCGTAAGAATACTTGGTTCAGCCAAATGGATGTTTTTTTCAACTATTTGAGGCGGATAAATTTCATGTTACAGCAAGGTCTGTATGTGGCCGATATCGCTTATTTTATCGGAGAAGATGCGCCTAAGATGACCGGTGTAACAGATCCAGCACCTCCGAAAGGCTATTCTTATGACTATATCAACGCTGAGGTTCTGATGACTCGTGCTTCTGTAAAAAACGGACGGTTGGTATTGCCTGATGGTATGCAATATCGTTTACTGATATTACCGAAACAGGAAAGTATGCGCCCCGAATTATTAAATCGGATTAAAGAACTGGTGCAAGAGGGTTTGGCTATTTATGGCGAACCTCCTGTTTATTCTCCGAGTCTGGCAAACTATCCAAATGCAGATAAGGAAGTGCAACGGTTGGCACAAGAGCTGTTTAGCCAGGAACAATATGGAAAAGGAACCGTTTACAGGAGTAATACAGCTTTACAAAAAGTTCTTGACAATCTGGGGGTTGTCCCCGATTTTAAGGTCTCGGACAATACGCCTGTTCTTTTTATTCATCGGACGACTGAAGATGGAGATGTTTATTTCGTTTCAAATCAAACTGACCGAAAAATATCTTTCCCCTGTACATTCCGTGTTACGGACATGGAACCCGAGCTATGGAATCCGGTAACAGGCGAGATACGCCGATTGCCTGATTATACACAAGAAGGACAAGTTACTTCACTTTCAATGGACCTTGATGTCAAAGAAAGTGCTTTCATTGTTTTCCGTAAGAAAGGAAAATCCATATCGAACAAAGCTTCGAACTATCCGGAAAAAAACGTTGTACATACAATTTCTTCCTCTTGGCAGGTTGCTTTTGAAAGCGGAAAAAGAGGGCCCGAAACACCTGTAACATTCAATACCTTGATTGACTGGAAAGATTCTACTGACGAACGGATCAAATATTTCTCAGGAGAAGCAGTTTATAGTACTTCTTTCACGCTGGATACACTTCCTTCAGAAGAATTATATGTAGATTTGGGTAATGTGATGGTTATGGCTAAAGTAAAACTGAACGATCAGTATATTGGTGGTGTGTGGACTTATCCTTATCGTTTGAATGTTACGGATTATCTTCGTGCGGGAAAGAATACACTGGAAATTACAGTTGTCAATAACTGGCAAAACCGACTGATCGGTGATCAGCGGTTGCCGGAAAATCAACGAAAGACATGGACGACTGTTAATCCCTGGAATGCTAATTCAGATCTTCAGGTATCCGGCTTGTTAGGACCTGTAGAGATACAGTCTTATGCGTACGATATTCTCCAAAGATAATATTGATTAAAAAAACTAAACATAAAAATAAACGCATGAAACGCTTTCTATCTATTGTAATTATAGCTTTTACACTATTTCCTTTCCTCTCACAGGAAGTAAAAGCTGAAGGACATCCGGTATTCGGAAAGGCCTGGTGGATTAATACCGAACGCTGCCAAAGTGCGACAAATACCTGGCTGATCTACCGGAAAAAGGTGGATATGGAGAAAGTACCGACATCATTAGTGGCACATATAGCCGCAGACACGAAATATTGGCTGTGGATAAATGATGAAATGGTGGTCTTTGAAGGGGGGTTGAAACGGGGACCGACTCCCAATGATTCTTATTATGATAGTGTTGATATAGCACCTTGGTTGCGGGAAGGAGAGAATACGATTGCTGTTTTGGTCTGGTATTTTGGTAAAGACGGATTTAGTCATATCAGTAGTGGAAAGGCCGGACTATTGTTTGCCGCCTTTGCTGATGGGATTGAAGTGATATCGGATAATACGTGGCAATGTTCCGTATATGATGCTTATCAGAATACGGAAGCTCCTTTTCCTAATTACCGGTTACCGGAAAGTAATATCCGTTTTGACGCCCGTAAGGCAATAGAGGGATGGCATACGACGGGTTTTGAACAAAGGTTATCTCCGGCAATGTCTTTTGCTCCGGCTGGATTTATGCCTATGGGACGATTGATAGCACGTCCTATCCCACAATGGAAGAATAGTGGATTGGTTGATTACAGCGAGGTTCGGCGATCGGGAGACACACTCTTCTGCAAACTCCCCTATAATTGTCATATTACCCCTTATTTAGAGGTGGAGGCTCCGGCAGGTAAACAAATAGCAATTAAAACTGATAATTATGATGGCGGAAGCGAACTCAATGTCCGTGCTGAATATATTACACGGGAGGGTAAGCAGGAGTATGAAAGTTATGGTTGGATGAATGGCCACGTAGTGGAATATATCATTCCGGAAGGGGTAGAGGTATTGGCAGTAAAATATAGGGAAACCGGTTATGATACAGAGTTCTCCGGCTCATTCTCCTGCAATGATCCTTTCTATACGGAACTATGGAAGCGTTCGGCCCGTACGTTGTATGTGACTATGCGCGATAATTATATGGACTGTCCGGATCGTGAACGGGCGCAATGGTGGGGTGATGAAGTGAACGAATTGGGTGAAACTTTTTATGCCTTATCGCCCTCCAGTCATCAATTGGCAGTAAAAGGCATCTACGAATTAATGAATTGGCAACGGAGGGATGGAACGATCGCATCACCCGTTCCGGCCGGAAATTGGGATAAGGAATTGCCGCTTCAAATGTTGGCATCTGTTGGTTGGTATGGTTTTTATACGCAATATTATTATAGTGGCGACAGTAGTTTCGTAGCCGATATTTATAATCGCTTACGCTATTATCTGCATGGCGTATGGAAGTTGGATAAAAGTGGGTTGGTGATTGAACGTTCCGGCGGATGGAATTGGGGCGATTGGGGCGATAATGTAGATATCGGTGTCCTGACAAACTGCTGGTATTATCTGGCATTAAAAGCGGAAAAAGCCTTTGCTTTGCAATTAGGAAAAACGGCTGATGCGGAGAGTATTAATCGTCAGATGCGAACGTTGGCTAACTGCTTTGACTCAAAATTCTGGACAGGTTCTGCTTATCGTTCGCCTGGTTATAAAGGGGAAACGGATGATCGCTCACAAGCAATGGCCGTCTTATCCGGTTTGGCTTCTGAAGATAAATATCCGGCGATTCTTAAAGTCCTGAAGAAAGAATGGCACGCCAGTCCATATATGGAGAAATACGTGCTGGAGGCTTTGTTTGTTATGGGAGAAGCTAACTATGCTTTGGAACGTATGAAGCAGCGTTATCGGAAAATGATGGCCTATAGTTATACCACCTTGTTTGAAGGGTGGGGTATCGGTAGTGAAGGCTTTGGTGGTGGAACCATCAATCATGCCTGGAGTGGCGGTCCATTAACACTGCTTAGTCAGAAGGTTTGTGGAATACAACCAACCTCTCCCGGATTCAAAACATTCTCAGTAATTCCACAATTAGGCACGCTGACAGAGGTTCAGGCAACCGTCACTACCCATTATGGAAATATTGAGGTACATATTCAAAAACAAAAAAGCAAAATACAAGTAAAGATCACCGTTCCAACCGGAACAGAAGCTATCGTTCAATTCCCTGACGGAAAACAAAAACGGTTGACGGCAGGTGTACATACGGTGAATAGTTGATAAAAAGGGGAGGGAAGTGAATTTCTCTACGACTGTTCAGGATGATCCAAATAATCTTCGGTAATATCGATACTCCTATGCAAAAGAGCTACTGTTTATATCCAGCAGGTCATTGGTGATGTTGTTTTGACGGAGTTTGTTGAGGGTTATTTGGAGTTCGTCGAGGATATCGTTGGCGTTTTCACTGGCGATTTGCATGGCGATGGTACGGGTGGCGTGCTCTGAGGTTTGATTGTCTATCAGGGCACTGTAGAATTCAGCATGAATACTCATTTCTATCAGGGTTTCGGTGAGTTCCTTTGAAGATGGCTCAAGGATGTAATCTTCCTGATAATCAGATGAAAAATCCTCTTTTATTTTATCCGTTTGATTGCTTGTGTCAGACAAAGGGATGTAAGGCAACAACGTTTTATGGGTGATGTGCTGGGTCGAGATTGTTTTGAAATGATAATAGATCATTTCTACCTGACCTACTTTACGGGCAAGGAACAGATTCATTACTTGTTGTGTAAAGAGACGTGTTTGCTCAAAGGTTACCTTTTCTGCCAGGTGGTCCAGCTCTTCTTCCACTTCAAATCCGTGTTGTATCACTATGTCACGTATTTTTTTACCGATAGGGTAGAAGAGCAGCTTTTTACCGGGATACAGGGTTTTGAGGCCTGTCAGTTCCTTTTCCATTTTAGCGTTGAAGGAACCGATCATCCCGGAGTTGGACGCCATAATGATAATAGCGATGGTATCTGTTTGTTGTTTTTGCAGGTAAGGCGATGTGTAGTTATCATCAATAAGAGCTAATCCACGCAACATGGAGTCGAGGGTTTGTTTATATACAAACGCCTTTTCCAGTATGTTTTGTGAACGATGCAGCTTAGCAGACGAGACCATTTGTCTCGCCTGGGTAATCTTACGGGTGCTGCTTACGGATGTTATCCGTCTTTTTACCTCTTTCAGTGAAGCCATCTTTTTATCGGTTTATCCTTACGGCGTATTGTCTGTATATTGTGCTGCAACAGAAGCGGCAGTCTCTTTGATCAACACTTCTATTTTCTCATTTATTTCTCCTCTTTCCAACGGGGCGATGATTGTTTCCTCGTGGTATAAATGGACTTGTTGCAGAAAGTTTTTCTCAAACTCGCGTATCTTTTCCAGTGGAATTTTATTCAACAGGTTGTGGGTACCGCAATACAGGATCGCAATCTGTTCACCTGTCTGCAAAGGTTGGTATTGAGGCTGAATCAGCAGTTCTGTATTCCGGCGTCCTTTCTCAATAACCTGTCTGGTAACGGCATCCATATCTCCTCCGAAGCGGGCAAATGATTCCAACTCGCGGTATTGCGCCTGATCGGTTTTCAAAGTCCCTGCCACTTTCTTCATGGATTTGACCTGTGCATTTCCTCCGACACGGGAAACGGAAATACCAACATTGATCGCGGGACGGTTACCCTGGTTAAACAGGTCCGTATCCAGGAATATTTGTCCGTCGGTAATAGAAATCACATTGGTTGGGATATAGGCCGACACGTCTCCCGCTTGTGTTTCAATGATAGGCAACGCGGTCAATGAACCTCCGCCTTTTACTTTTCCAACCAGAGTTTCGGGCAGGTCATTCATATTACGGGCTATTTCATCCTGATTGATGATCTTCGCCGCACGCTCCAAAAGGCGTGAATGCAGGTAGAAGATATCTCCCGGATAGGCTTCGCGACCGGATGGTCGGCGCAGGATAAGGGATATTTCGCGATAGGCTACGGCCTGTTTTGACAGGTCGTCGTAAACAACTAAGGTATGTCTTCCCGTATCACGGAAGTATTCTCCGATAGCTGCTCCGGAGAAAGGAGAGAAGTATTGCATGGCTGCCGGATCGGATGATGGCGAGGCTATGACGGTGGTATAATCCATCGCTCCTTTTTCGCGCAGTACGTCTACAAGAGAGGCAACGCTGGATGCTTTCTGACCGATGGCTACATAGATGCAGTACACGGGATTACCTTCTTCGTATCCTTTCCGTTGGTTGAGTATGGTGTCGATGGCAATGGCTGTTTTCCCGATCTGCCGGTCGCCGATGATCAATTCGCGCTGTCCGCGTCCTACGGGTATCATGGTGTCGATGGCTTTTATCCCTGTTTGAAGGGGTTGGTTTACAGGTTGCCGGTATATCACTCCGGGGGCTTTGCGTTCGAGGGGCATTTGTATGCGGTCGCCTACTATCGGGCCTGCACCGTCAATGGGTTCTCCCAACGGGTTGATGACGCGGCCGATCAAACCTTCTCCTACGGGAAGGGATGCTATTTGCCCTGTCCGTTTTACCATATCTCCTTCATTGATAAGTTCCGAAGGACCAAGTAACACTGCTCCGACGTTATCTTCTTCGAGATTCATCACCACGGCTTTTATCCCGTTATCAAATTCGAGCAATTCGCTGGCTTCGGCATTCCGCAGGCCATAGATGCGCGCCACACCGTCGCTGATCTGGATAACCGTTCCTACCTCCTCGAGAGATTTGTCGGGGTCATTCTCTTCAAGCATTTTGAGGAGTATGTCGGGTATCTCGCTTACTTTGATATTATGTGTCATTTCTTTTTAATTATTGGTTGTGTCGGTTAATCTTCTTTTAATCTGTTTGAGCCGGGTTGCCACACTGGCATCTAACCGATAGGTGTCCCACAGAATAACGTATCCTCCTATTAACGAGGGATTAACCAGTGGGTGAAGATTTACCGTTCCTTTAATATAATTTTCCAGTTTTGTACTGATTTTCTGTTCCGTTTCTTTATTTAAAGGAGCTGCCGTTATGATTGTTACGTCATAACTGTTGGTAGCTTCCCGAAACAGGTCCTGATAGCTTAAGCAGATTTCCTGTAGAAATTCTTCCCGGTTTTCCTGAATCAGCAAGCGGATGAAATGTTTCATTTCGTAGCTGAGTTTATCTTTCACACAGGCATTGATTGTTTCAACTTTCTTTGCCGGCGCCAGTGTCAGGTTACTCATCACCCGCCTTAATGCCGGAAATTCCCGGTATCGGAGACTTAGTGTCTGTGCTTCCTGAAAGACCTGTTTATCTTTTCCGCGTTTTTGGGCGTAAATCAGTAGCGTCTTTGCATATCTTTTGGAAATCATGCCTCTATCCATCGCAATCAGTTTTTAGGGATGAGTTCATCGTCCAGCAGGCGGTCGATCAAACGATTCTGTTGTTCACTGCTTTCCAGTTTGCTACCCAGTACTTTTCCTGCGATAGCTACCGATATTTCAGCAATCTGTCCTCTGATCTCACCAAGTGCTCTTTTCTTTGTCTCTTCTATTTCAATAGTTGCCTTTTCTATCTGAAGGCGCGCTTCTGCTTCTGCCGTTTCCCTGGCTTCACTGATGATCTTTTTCTTCATCTCCTGTGCCTCCTGCAAGAGAAGGTTGCGCTCTTTGCGTGCCTGTTCGAGCAGTGCTTCGCTTTCGCTATGGAGTGCAGCGAGCCGAGTCTCCGCCTCCCGTGCTGCTTCAAGCGAATCATTGATATATTGATTTCGCTTTTCGATAGCCCGGTTGATAATGGGGAAACCGTATTTGGCCAGTATAAAGAAGACTATTCCGAATGAGAGCGTCATCCAGAATAAAAGCCCTGTATCCGGTGTTAATAGTGACATACTGTTAGATTGCGAGGAAACATACTACTACAGCAAAGAGGGCAACCCCTTCGATAAGCGCCGCAATGATAATCATATTCATACGAATGTTGTTCGTTGCTTCGGGCTGACGGGCAATGGCTTCCATAGCCGACGATCCGATTTTTCCGATTCCGACACCTGCACCAATGGCTGCTAATCCTGCTCCGATGGCTGCTCCTAAAGTTCCAAGTCCTGTTGCGGCTACTTCCGCTAATACTGTTGTCAGTAACATAATTTTACTATTTAATGATTAATATTCAATTCATAATTTATAATTGCTTTACGCTTCGCTCAATTCATAACTCATAATTCATAATTTATAATTTTCAATCATGTTTCACCTTCGCCAACCCTATGAAAACCGCCGACAGAAGCGTAAATACATACGCTTGTATGTAGGCAACAAGTAATTCGATGAAATACATAAATATGGTAAATACAACCGATACCGCTGACATACCTATATTAATACCCACCCCCATAGACACGGTAATGAATATAACACATACAAGGCTGATAATCACAGAGTGACCAGCCATTATATTGGCAAACAAACGTATCATCAGGGCAAACGGTTTGGTGAATACGCCAAAGAGTTCGATAACCGGCATAAAAGGTACGGGCACTTTCAGCCAACTGGGCACTTCGGGCCAGAATATCTCTTTCCAATATTCTTTAGTTCCGCTAATGTTCACAATCAGGAAGGTGCATACGGCCAGAAACAGTGTGATGGTTATATTTCCGGTAATATTGGTTCCTCCGGGGAAAAAAGGTATAAGTCCCATCAGATTGTTGACGAATATGAAAAAGAAAGCTGTCAACAGGAAAGGGGTGTAACGTTTGTAATCATCCCCGATACAGGGTTTGATCAGTTCATCCTGTACGTCGAGCATCAATGTTTCCACAGCTCCGCGAAAACCTTTCGGAGGCTCAAATGTATGTTGTTTATACCAACGGGCAACCGGAAGGATTATCAATAACAATACAATACAATTTATCCATAATCCCAATACATTCTTGGTGATGGATATATCAATAACCGGACGTGTTTCCAGACCGGTATGGTTTCGTTCTACTATTTTCCCTTTATAATCTCCTTCCTGCGCGATACGATAGCCTTTGTATTCGGCACCCTGTTCCAGGCGGGAGGAGGAGAAGACTTGCCAGCCGCTATCTTTTCCTTTAACGATGACAGGCAGATGTATGCTTATTTCCGTATCGGCTATTGTTGCAATATGCCAGCTATAGGCATCGCCAATATGTTCGAATACGGTTTCTTTGACGTTGAAGTCCTCTGCTGCACGAGCTGACGGGGTAAACAATACGACGACCAGCAGAAGTATCCCAAGACGCAATATGTTATTTTTCAGGATCATATTTATCACTTCTTTAACTGTTCTCTTTTATTATACAGATGGAAAATGTATAACTCAAGTCCTGTGTAAAGCAAATAGTTGAACATGATCGAGATAGCAAAACTTTTCTGGTCATCTCCCACAAAATTGATGCATACCACCAGAAAGATAATCGTAAAGAGGAGCTTAACCATGCGGCATGACATATAAACATTTGTCAGTTGGTCGGGATTCCACGAACGGCAACGGTCGAGGGCATAGTTTAATATCATTCCTGTTGCCCAATAAAAAATAGGAATAGCAGGATACAACTCGAAATAATCAAGTATAGGTATCAGATAGATAAAAACAAGCGCTCCTATTATGCCGGTTGCCAGATAGGCGACTGACAGAAGAGCATATAACCTGAATTTTAATTTAAACTTCATTTTTTTGTCTATTATCTCCAGTCTGTTATCATTATCCCAGTATTACCCGGATATTATTTTGCTTTATTTCAGCGATTCCGGTTTCCACCTCTATTGTTTCCGTTTGTCCGCCGGTAACAATTCGAATGGCTCCTTTCCGCAGGGTAGTCAGCAGAGGGGCATGATTGCGAAGTACGGTAAAATCACCGAGCGTTCCGGGAAATGTCGCACTGTCAATCTGCTTATCATACAAGACCCCTTGGGGGGTTATCACTTTAAATGTCATCTTTCTTGTCAGTTTACCGATTCTGCTTTAATTTTCTCTCCCTTGGCAATCGCATCGTCTATCGTTCCCACATTGAGGAAAGCCTGTTCGGGTAAATCATCTACTTCGCCATTGATTATCATTTTGAATCCTTTGATTGTATCTTCTATATCTACCGTAACGCCGGGAATTCCCGTGAATTGTTCGGCTACGGTAAATGGTTGGGAAAGAAAACGTTGAACCCTACGTGCACGGCTTACCAACAGGCGGTCTTCATCGGAAAGCTCTTCCATTCCGAGGATCGAGATAATGTCTTGTAATTCCTGGTTGCGTTGCAGTATTTGTATCACTTGTTGTGATGTCTCATAATGCTCTTCACCAATGACCAGCGGGTCAAGGTTGCGGGAGGTTGAATCCAGCGGATCTACTGCCGGATAGATACCTAGTTCTGTGATTTTACGACTCAATACCGTCGTGGCATCCAGGTGGGTAAAAGTAGTTGCCGGTGCCGGGTCTGTCAGGTCGTCAGCGGGTACGTATACCGCTTGGATAGAGGTAATCGAACCGTCTTTGGTCGACGTGATACGCTCCTGCATAGCTCCCATTTCAGAGGCCAGTGTCGGTTGATATCCAACCGCAGAAGGCATACGTCCTAATAGCGCGGAGACCTCCGAACCGGCTTGGGTAAAACGGAAGATATTATCAATAAAGAAAAGGATGTCCTTTGGACCGTCACCAACGTTATCACGGAAGGATTCCGCAATGGTCAGTCCGGATAATGCGACGGACGAACGGGCGCCCGGAGGTTCGTTCATCTGTCCGAAAACAAGGGTGGCTTGCGACTGGGCCAATTCATCGTAATCAATCTTCGACAAATCCCAATGTCCTTCTTCCATGCTCTTTTTGAAGGCTTCGCCGTAACGGATCACACCACTTTCGATCATTTCCCGTAACAGGTCATTTCCTTCCCGTGTTCGTTCACCAACCCCCGCAAATACGGAAAAGCCGTTATGTTTTTTAGCTATATTATTGATCAGTTCCATGATAAGAACTGTTTTCCCGACTCCCGCACCACCAAAGAGCCCGATCTTCCCTCCTTTGGAATAGGGGGTGAGCAGGTCGATCACTTTAATACCGGTAAAGAGAACTTCCCGTTTCGTATTCAATTCATCGAATCTTGGTGCTTCCCGGTGAATAGGCAGGCCCTCTTTCTTACTTAAATCGGGCATTCCGTCGATGGCATGACCTACAACATTCAACAAGCGCCCTTTCAACTGATTCCCCGTCGGAACCTCAATGGGCGAGCCTGTCGCATAGGCTTCCAATCCGCGTCTTAATCCGTCGGTGCTATCCATTGCGATAGTCCGTACCGTATGTTCACCAATATGTTGCTGTACTTCAAGGACAAGTATATCTGTTTCTGTGCGGTATACTTCCAGCGCATCATGAATATGAGGTAGTTTTATTCGTGTGCCCTCTTCTCTTTCAAAACGAACGTCAACAACTGACCCTATTACTTGGGTAATATACCCTTTACGGTATTTATCCCTGTTTTCTCTAGTCATCCCAATGCCTTTTAAGGTTGTTTAAACATGCCAAATGTAGCCAAAAAGCCGTTTGAATTCATATAATACCTATTATTAACCTTTTTTGCCATATTTTGATCTTTCAGAGTCTGTCTTTTATATTTAAAACCCATTGCATTTGGCAATAATAGGTGTATACTTTCTTACTATAACCTAATGTATCTCCTTTTTGTTTTCTGATAACGCTGTTTTCTTCAGCATAAAATCGCTTTTTAAAAACAACAAATATAAGCGATGAGAAATAACGTTTTTTTACCTTCCGTATTTCCCATCGCTTTCGTATTTTTAAAAACAAATACCGATTATCTTCAACCTTTACTTATCCTTCCTTTTTCGCCATAAGAAATAAGGAACGATAAGTAATATTGGAATGATAATCAGTAGCCACCAGGCTAAACTTTCGTTACTGGGATTTGTTTCCGTTTGCCCCATCATCTCCATAGTGCTAAGTAGGAGAGTAAATAGTATAAAAAATGTCTTTTCCATAAAGTTTGGTTTTAATGGTTTAAACTGTTGCCTGTACAAACCGTTGACAGCGGTTGCATAAGTTTACGCAAGATAGTAAAAAATAGGGGATTAAGCAAAAAAAATCGAAAAATAAGTGTGAAATTTCTACACGGATTACTTATGACTTTTATAGTCTGTTATAAATCCTTCGCAAAGCCAGTTAGCTAACGCCTGACGATTGTCATCGATAACGAAACGCCGCTGATCGAAACTGTTCTGGATATTGCCGAGTTCCACATAAAGACCTACCGGCGAGCTATTCCGCAAAACATAGAGTCCGCGCTGATCGACTGTACCACGGAATCCCCGGTTAGGCTGATGCTGCCGATATTTGCCGGCGAAGGTGTTACGCATGGTTTCAGCCAGTTTTTTCCCTGCATTGCTTCCGGCATGATAGAAGTAAACGTCTGTTTGCTGACTCTTGCTGCGACTGTCAATGTGGATAAAGATCGCACGGCTATAGCCCGGTTTGTTTTTACGTTGAAGTTCGTTGATTTTTTCACTGCGTTGTTTTAGGCGTTGAACTTGATTCAATGGAATCTTAGCGCCCATGCAGGTCTCTGTTTTACTGTTCTTTAAGATGCGCTCATCGCGGATACCATCATTCTTATCCTGTATAATAATATGTACCGTGGCACCACGCATCAGAAGATTACGCGCAAGCCGCAGTGCAATATCATACGCATATTCATCTTCGTGGAGTTCGGCATTGTCCATTTTTCCGATAGCGCCGGGATCGGGACCACCATGTCCGCTTACTACATAGAAATGAGCGCCTGCCAACTCATTCGATACAATATCATAATCAGCCAGCTTTTTGCCAAACAAGGGTTCATGATTCTTTTTTGCTACCGGTGCGCTTTCTTTGAGGGAGGGCAGCGTATATTTCGTGCCGAGGATCAGGCTGTTATTCTTGCCTAACTTGCTTTTGTTGAGCTCTATAAATTCTTTTTGATAATCAGCACCGGGACGATTATGCCGTCGTAAGAAAGTGCTTATGCCGTCCCCCGCGCGTGGTGTCGCCGTCTCCTGTGCCTGCACACTGAGAAGTGCAATGAAGGCCAGTATGAGAACAGCGAGTATACGCGGGTGTCTTTTCGGCATAATGTCTGTTTCGTTTTTATTGCGGTCTTATAGATTTTCATAGTAAACTAATAAGTCTATCAATTTGTTCTGGCAGACCGGCAAAAAATTGAAATTTTATTTAATTAATCGTATTTAAAGGAATATTTTGCGTAATACATCGGCAAAAGTAGCTGCCATACGACGCTGAATATACTGATCTTGTCCGGTATAGGGATGGAAACCATGAACCGTATAATTCATCGTTTGCGTATCATCCGCAAATAGTTTGCTGACAGGTTCTTTTGTTACCGGATGAGGTTGGTTTTTAGAAAATCCGATATACTTATCGAATTCAACCAGAGGAAATCCCCACTTTTCACTCAGCTTGCGGATACTGTTGTTATACGTCGGTCGTGCGTCGTTCCAATGCGTACAAAGAATGATAACAGCCGGTTTTCCGCCTTTTTGCCCATAGTATTTAGAGTTCGGGTCGAATTGCAGGTTATAGCAATCCGTCAGATACTTTTTAATGACATAATCATAGGCTGCCGCATAGCTGTTGCGGTCGAAAGGCAGTTTATAATCGGTGTATTCTTCTTTTAATTGTATCGGATTAAAGACGTCGCGGTCATGTACCTGCATGATGACAAAGGCATCCATCTTTTCTAGTTCCGCACGGGTATAAAGCGTGTCACCACTCATCCAATTAGCCGGATCGGCAATTGCCTGTCCGTTGACAGCCCGGTTGATGGGTGTTGCACCGATGGCTTCACAACCTAATTCAAACCAACCGTTTTGCGATGCAGCAAATGAGGCTCCGGTCAGAAAGATCGTGTATTTAGCCTCAGCGGGCTTGTTTTGTGCAAAGACAAAAGAGATTGTCAGAAAAGATAAAGTCGTGTAAATAAATAGTTTATTCATCTATATTTGTATTTTAAGTTTAATCATTTTGTTTAGCGACCTCCAATACGCCGGTAGATCTCCTTCGTAAGCTGAATGTCATAGGCCGCATCATGCAGTTTCTCCTGTTCAATTTCGATTCCCAACTCACGGGCTACGGTTTCCTGTTTAAAGTCTTTCATTTCATGCCGCCGTTCCATCAAATGGTGCGTTGCCATGACCATGACATCTATAGAGTTGATCCAGAACCAGGAATAAAAATAATTATCATTGTTTTGGGTGAAAAAAGCTTTCATAAAATAGTTATCAAACGAAGCATTATTATAGCCTACCAGAAAGAATTTATCTTTCTTGTCATAACGGTCTACATATTTAGAGAGCATTTCAATGATCTGATTATAAACCTGCTGCATGGGTGGGTATTGGAGTATCTGTTCACGGCTTACGTTGCATACCTTAAGTGCCTCTTCTTCTATCTCGCATTTTGGGTTGGGACAAACCTTAAAATTAAAAGATTCCTTACAAATCCCATCAATTACGATCTCGCCACTAATTTGATGAATCCCGTTACGCCAGAACTTTATACCTGTAGTCTCCAGGTCGAAGAAGAATAGTTTCATGATACCCCTGTTTAGTAGCTTACAAATATAGGAAGAATTTTTAACCCGAAGTGTGTTTGGATAATAGGAGTACACGCTTTCTTTCCCTTTGA